>JAGHIA010000097.1 GCA_017887445.1 Fusicatenibacter sp. | reverse complement strand
TCCTTGTACCACTCGTCGCTGAGCATCTTTCCATCGGCGTCAAAGCGGTACCAGTCGATACCCACTTTGCCCCACTGGGTGTACATACTGCCGCCCCAGCTTCTTAAGTAGTACCAGTCGTTGCCTTCCTTATACCATTCGTTGCTGAGCATCTTTCCATCGGCGCCAAAGCGGTACCAGTCGATTCCCACTTTGCCCCACTGGTTGTACATTCTTCCGCCCCAGCTTCTTAAATAATACCAGTCGCTTCCTTGCTGTACCCAGTCGTCGTGGCGCATGGTGCCGTCTTCGTCAAAATAGTACCAGTCGATCCCATGCTTGCTCCAACCCTCGTACAGCGCGCCGCCCCAGGTGCGGAAGAAATACCATTCGCCGTCAATCTTTTTCCATCCGTCGTCCTGGTTGGTGCTGCAGAACATTTTGTCACCCTGCTCCGGGTCCAGATAGTAAAGGTCCCTTCCGTTTCTCTGAAGTCCGCTCATTCTGTGACCGTCTTTCGCGTCCAGCAGATACCAGGCGCCGTCCACAATCAGCCACCTGGTTTTCTCGTCCTGATCAGAGGCGTAATTTCCGTCCTTGCAGACCGCTCCATCCAGCAGGTAATAAGTCTGGCCTTTTATGGTTGTCCAGCCTTCCTTTGTGATCCTTTTGCCGTCCTGGCCGAAACAATAGGTGCGCCCGTCCACATCGGCGAATCCATTCTTTATAATGGCTCCGTTTTCCCGTGCAAAATACTCGGCGCCGTCTGCCTGGAAGAATCCGGTGCGCACGGCTTTTTTCTGTTCGTCATAATAGACGGTATATTCCTCTCCGTCCTCGCCTTTGACCTGATTCCATCCGTCGTTATACGCTGGCGTCTGCTCCTCTGGCGTTTCCCCGTCGTCTGAAGCATCGTCATCCGAAACATCACGATCCGGATCATCCTTGTCCTCCGAAGCGCCATCACCTGGTTTCTCTTCCGGCTCCAAATCCTGAGCCGCCGGCGCATCTGCGGCAGCTGGATTCCTGGCGTCTGCCTGATCCGCAGTATTTAAGCTCCTGGCATCCGCCTGATCCGCAGCGTTTGAATCGTCAGTCTCCGGCCGGTCTGCAAAACCTGAGTCTGCGCCTGTCTGTTTGCTTCCCGCGCCTGCCTCGCTGCGTTCCCCGGCCTCGCGCTCTGCCGCTTTGCTTTCCCCAGCGGCTGTCTCCGCTGCCGCGGCTTGTGCCGCGCCCTGGGAAGCGTAAACCGTCAGCGAGGCGGCGCTGACAGAAACCGCGATGGCCATAGCGGCAAGAAATTTTCTCTTCATCTGTAGCTCCTTTCTCTACAAACATTCCACACATGCTCCAATGATATCCAGAACGTATTCATCTGGCTGAATAGTTACAAATTTATTTCCGCCATCCGCACGCCCCGGAGGGTGTTTGAACATTGCTTTCGGCAAAAAGTTTGAAACACACTCTGGCAACGTTGGATGATCAGCGGTTTTCCACATCGTCGATGGCATCAATGATCGCAGAGCGGAAGCCGCTGCGCTCCAGGGATGCCACGCCTACGATGGTGGTTCCTCCCGGCGAGCAGACCGCGTCCTTCATGGCCCCGGGATGCTGTCCCGTCTCCAGATGCAGCTTTCCGGTTCCCACCAGCATCTGAGCCGCCAGCCGGTACGCCTGCGCTCTCGTCAGTCCGTGCTTTACTCCCGCGTCTCCCAGCGCCTCGATAAACATTGCCGCGTAAGCCGGCGTGCAGCCGCACACCGTGCCGGCCACCGACAGATGCGCCGTGTCCACCGTCTCCACCAGCGCCACATGCTCAAACAGCTGTTTTACCGCGTCAAACTCTTCTTCCGTCAGAGAATGTTTGTCCTCGCAGACAAGGATGCCTTCCGCGACGGCCACCGGCGTATTGGGACAGGTGCTCAGATGATGGGTGCCCGGCGCCAGCAGCGGATCCAGCTTGTCAAAAGGATATCCGGCAGCAACGGAAACGACGATTTTTTCTCTCAGCGCCTCCCGGACCGGCGCCGTCACCTCCGCAAGCATATACGGCTTCACCGCCAGGATCACCAGCTCCGACGTTTCCACAACCTCCCTGGCTTCCCGGCAGGGCCGCATTCCCTTCGGCTCGGTGCTCCGACGCAGCTTGTCCCAGTTTCTGGCACACGCGCTGATCTGCTCCGGCCGCAGCGCCCCTGTGCGGAGAAACCCTTCCGCCAACGCCTGCGCCATGTTTCCAAATCCAATAAATCCTACTCTCAACTCTGACATTTCTTTTCCTTTCCCATTTCATATACAGTGTACTGGAACATATTTGAACATTGCTTTCCGCAAGATGTGCGTCTCAGTATCAGCTAACAATTTTCCGCCCGCACACTGATACCGTCCCGTCCTTCGAACCATCCGCCGTGAGGCGGAACCTCTGTATTCTTCCAGTCGTCCGCTTTCCCGTATGCCTGGCCGCGCAGACAGTCCATCAGTCTGCGGCCCATGCCCACGAACATCCTCCGGGTTCCCGCTCCATCATCCGTCAGCTGCGGAAGGGTGATCTGCGCCGTACAGAAACTCTCCCTGCCCGGGTAAAAGAGTTCCGGACGCTCCGCCAGCAAAAGTTCCATCACCGGCTGGTAATAGGCCCGCAGATAGTCCTCACGGGCAAACGAAAAGGACTGGCCCTCCTCCGCCTGGGGAATTTCCCGGATGACCGCTGTGTAAAACCCCCGCTCATAATAATTCATGCACGCGACCCGGTGCAGCGGCGCGCTGCTGCCGACTTTTTCCACAGTCCCCGCCTCCGCGCAGGCGTTGCGAAAAGCGGTCTGGCTGTTCTCGCTGCGTCCCACCGACTCCCACACGCTGTAGGCTCCCGCGCCTTTTTGCAGTCCGATGAGATCATAGCGGTATTTTTTTCCGTAACGGCCAATCTCCGGAAGCCCCGGCTGCTCGATCTGATTGATATGTACCAGATAATCGTCCTGGAACATTTTCCCGGCAAGAATCTTTGTAAAGATAATGCCCAGATAATGAGCGATCACGCCCTTCTCGCTCACGTCCAGGTACATGGTCCTTTGCGACTTTACCAGCTGGTCTCCCTTCACATCCAGGGCGTTTTCGATCATAGCCATTTTCATCAGCAATTCGCTTTTTCTTCTTTCCCGGTACGGCGGCGTCAGCCGGCCTGACGGCATAGCCGTGGTCAGCGCCGCGTGGAGCAGCTCCAGATTGGTAAATTCCAGCATCATATCGTTTTTGCACAGTCCGCTGGAATCCTGGGCGTCTACCACCGTCACAGGCATGACATATGTTTTTTCTTCTGTTAATATCATAATTCCCTCATTACTTCTGCCGGTATCCGGCGCTCAGTATTCGCCTCCATGCTCTTTCAGCCACCGCTCCCTCTCCCGGTAATCCGGCAGCACAGAGGCCACGATCCGGTAAAAGGCCGGAGAATGGTTCATCTCCTTGCGATGAGCCAGCTCGTGCACCACCACATAGTCCAGGATCCTGCCGGGCATGCGGATCAGCTTCCAGTTAAAGTTCAGGTTTCCCTTCCCGCTGCAGCTGCCCCAGCGGCTTTTCTGCTCCCGGATCGTGATCCTGCCATAGGTCACGCCCATCTTTTTGGCATAAAACTCCACTCTCTGCGGAAACACCCGCCGCGCCTCCAGAAGCTTTTCGTTTTTCTGCACAGGCGTAAGTTCCTGCTGGCAGCGTTTCTGCTCCGCCGCCTGCATTTTCCCGATATTCCGGAGAATCCAGTCTCGTTTCTGTTCCACAAATTCCGCTGCTTTTTCCTCCGGACACCCAAGCGGCACGCGCACGACCACCGAACCGTCCCGGCACACTTGAACCGCGATGCTTTTGCGGTTCGAGCGTACCAGCCGGTAGCTCAAAGCTTTGCCGTCTATCCTGTTCATCGGCGGTGCGGCCGCATCCGCGCCAGCGGTTCCTGCTGCCGTTCTTTGGCTCAACCCGGCACTCATCCCAGGTACGCCTGCAGAAGCTCCAGAGTGTTCTTTACACCGTCCTTGTGGCTTCTCTCATATCCATGGGACGCGTAGACTCCCGGGCCGATCAGGCCGTGGCGCACATCGTATCCTGCCGTGAGAGCGGCTTCCGCGTCAGAACCGTAGAAAGGATAAATATCCACCGCGTAGTTCAGATTTTTCTCTTTTGCCGCCGCAGTCAGCGCGGAAACCACCTGATAATTGTACGGTCCGCGGCTGTCCTTGGCGCAGATGGAAACCATGCGCTCGTCGCACTCCAGTCCTTCCCCGACGCATCCCATATCCACAGAGAGGATCTCCGTCACTCCCTCCGGCACCGTGGCGGAGGCCCCGTGTCCCACTTCCTCATATACGGTAATATGCTGGTACACGCAGCGCTTCGGGGTGACCTTCTCCTCCTTCAGATATTTCGCGTAGCCAAGCAAAATCCCCACGCTCAGCTTATCGTCCAGAAAACGGCTTTTAATATAACCGGACGCTGTCACCGTCGTGCGCGGGTCAAAGCAGACAATGTCTCCGTTGCTGATTCCCAAAGCGTTCAGGTCTTCCACCGAGGACACCGGCTCGTCCACCACGATCTCCACCGTGTCCCAGCTTCGCTTTGTGTCATTGTACTCACCGTTCACATGGATGGACGCGTTGGCAAGCTGGCAGGTTCCGGTATAGACCTTCCCGGATTTTGTGACGATCCGGCAGTTTTCCGCCTCCGCGTTGTTGGGGTTCATGCCGCCAAGAGGCGTTACTTTCAGCCGGCCGCTGCTCTTTCTCTGGCACACCATGGCCCCAAGGGTATCCCCGTGAGCCTCCAGCAAAACGGCGTCGTTTTCGTCCGCCCCGCCAATTTTTACCAGCACACCGCCCTTGACCGTCTGCACCGGCTCATACCCAAGCGCTTTGTATTCTTTCATCAAGTATTCCGCCACATTGGCGGTGTATCCGGAGGGACTGTCAATGGCAAGCAGTTTTCTGGTCTCCTCTACAACGTATTCGGTATATGATTGGTTCATGTTCTGTTCTCCTTGTCTGTCTGTTTGTGTAATAGCTTCCCTTCGCTGAACGGTTACTGCTCCATGGGAAACTGAATGCCCCAGGATTCCCGCAGACTGTCCATCAGCTCCATCATCCGCAGCGTCTCCGCGTGAGGCATCTGGGGACACTCCGTCCATCCCTGCTCCAGGGCTTCTTTGCACGCCATAACCTCGTACTCATAACCGTTGATCTGCTCCGGCACCGGGATGGTCCGCACACAAGTGCGGTTTAAATCGAAAATACGGATTTCCTCCGGATTGTTGATATTCTGCACTTCCATATATCCCTTATCGCCGTTAATCACGCCCAGACGGTCCGACTGCACCAGCATGGAGCTGTACAGCACTGCCATCTTTCCATCCTCAAAGGTCAGCGTTATGCTGTTCTGGGCGTCCACACCTGTCTCCCATTTCACACAGGAGGAGGTCACTTCCCGGATCTTCCCAGGGAACGCCATGCACGCGAAATTGATCGGATATACGCCAAGGTCCAAAAGGGCGCCGCCGCAAAGCTCCGGGCGGATCATCCGCTCCACATGTGTCAGAGGATATCCAAGATTTGCGCTGAGAGAAGTCACTGTCCCAATCACACCGCTGTCGATCAGATCCAAGATCATCTGGCGGCTTGGCATGTACCTTGGCCAGATAGCCTCCGTCAGCAGCAGCCCCTTCTCCTTTGCAAGCGCCATCAGTTCTCTGGCCTGTTTCGCGTTCATGGTAAACGCTTTCTCGCAGAGAACGTTTTTTCCGTGTTCCAGCGCAAGCTTCGCATGTTCATAGTGGTGCGAATGGGGCGTGGCAATATAAACCAGATCCACCAGCGGATCGCTCACCAGTTCCTCATAGGAACCATAGGCTTTTTGAAATCCCTCTCTCTTCGCAAATTCCTCCGCGCAGGAAAGCTCCCTCGCCCCCACTGCATAAGGCTCCACCGCTTCTCCTTTTTTCTGCAGGCCGCGCACCGCCTGTGCCATCGCGCGCGCGATGTTGCCTGCGCCAAGAATTGCTGTCTTCATCGTTTCTGTCTCCTTCGCAGAATGTTGATAGTTCCGTAAATTTTTGCGAAACCTATGGAGAGATTATACTACAGATTGACGGGAAATTCCATAGAGTGGTGAAGAAATGGGAACAAAGGGTAACAGTTCAGCCTGCTGAACTGTTACGGCATCCGGCCATTGAAAATCGCTTCGCGATGGGCCAGATGCCTGCAGGCACTACGTTTTCATACGGTCTGTGCAGTAAATGCACAGACCTGGCTGAACTGTTACAACAAAGGCGCTGCGAAAGCGAAGTGAAGGAACGAAAGGCGGACGAAAGCGAGACGCCGCAGGCGGTGTGTGTTCCGGGGACGGCTGCGAAGGCGCGGAAACTCTAAACGCTGCCGGCAGGGGGCGGAAGCGTTAGGAGTTTCTCGCGCCTTCGCAGACGCCCCCGGAACACACACCGCCTGCGGCGTCTCGCTTTCTGGTTTTCATTTTTCCAACATCGCCAGATAACTATTCAGCCTTTCATTCACATATCTTGCAAATAATTTTTCCATTGCTCCCAGATTATGTTTGACATGATATTCATCAAAAGCGTTATAATAGGCAATCCGATCTGTAAATTTAATATCAATCGGCGGATAACCTGCTTTCATCAGTTCCAGATTCACAAGTAACCGTCACGTGCGGCCATTTCCGTCGATAAAAGGGTGGATACCCTCAAACTCAATATGAAACCGTGCAAGCCGGGGAATGATATGCTCTGTACTGTTCTTATAGTCATCCAGCAACTGTTCCATCTTAGGCTGGATAAGATAAGGCTGCACTGGTTCATGCTTCGCTCCCATAATTCTTACCGGGATTCTTCTGTAAACCCCACCGTCATCTTTTTTATCAGCAAGAACCAGATAATGAATCTGTTTTATTACACTTTCTGATAAAGGTACCTGCTCCTTTACTAAATCTTGCACAAAGTAAAAGGCTTCTTTATGGCCCACTGCTTCCATGTGATCTTTCAGCGGCTTTTTGTCAATTGTCAATCCGCGCAACACCATATCTGTTTCCCGAAGGGTCAGTGTATTTCCCTCAATCGCATTAGAATTATAGGTGTATTCAACTACAAATTCCTCCGTGAGACGTTCTACCTCTCCGTCTGTCAGCGGGCGCCTGGAGTCCAATTCTGTTTTCTTTCTATCAATCTTCTCCAACAGATTTTCTGTGGTCTTATATCGTCTATCCTCTGGTTTCTTTGCATCTTCTGGTATTTTCCAACTACGTCCTTCACGGGTAACGCCTGGTATCTTACCTTCTGAACAAAGTATCCTTACTCTTCTATCTGAAATTCCCCATTTCTCTGCAGCCTGCTTCACTGTCATGTACATAAATCTACACCTCACTTCAAACAGCAGTATACCCTATTATCGGAACAATATCAACGGTATCGGAACAATATTTGACGCTTATCGGAATAATATAGTAACTGTTCCGCTGGTTGAATAGATACAGGAAAAGTTGTCGCGGCGTTTGTTCGGCGAGGTGGAGCGTGGCTATTGAGAGACTGACTGTACGAAAGGCATCACATTCTACAAAGATCTGATATAGCAAACTTCATCCTCTCCCAGGGAGGACTGTACTTTATCCGTCTTTTTAAACCCGTTTGCTTCATAAAACTGTCTTGCTCTTATGTTTTTTTCAAATACCCATAGGATGACCTGAGAATATCCCTGGTCTGCCATGTCCGTGCAAATTTTTTCCATCATTTTGCTGCCCAGAGTGTGTTTGAAAATTGCTTTCTGCAAGATGTGCGTCACAGTTTGTGGGGAATTTGTTCCAGAATCAGGAGGCGTAGCGGGCTACGCTGACTGATTCTGGGGCAAATTCCACGCAAAGTGGGGCGTGCAGATTGCAGGAATGAATTTTCAAACAC
>JAGHIA010000096.1 GCA_017887445.1 Fusicatenibacter sp. | reverse complement strand
ATCATCCGTGATGTCCTTCATGACGTCCGTGGTGCGCATCTTCACATAGGCGGCTTTCCGGAAATCCTCATCGGACATATCCACGATCGCCTGGAACAGCATGGTAGTCTTTCCTGTCCGGCGGAGCCCATACACCGCACAGACCCGTGTGCGGTTGGTTCCGTACAGGTAGCTGGTAAGTCGCCCGTAAATATCTCTCTTTTCCAGCCCGCGAACCTGGGAGACTAAGCTGGCCAGGATTTCCCCGGTCTGGATATTGGTTTTGTACATAGGCGCGATCTTCTCCTTTCCAGGATGATGTCCATTTTTTTTCATCAGCTCTTTGAGCTGCCCGGACAGCTCCCTTCGCCGGGCAATCTGCTCGGACAGGGTTTCCGCCTCCGCTTCTTTCAGGTAGCGGCTTTTCTTCTTCCCATTCTCCGACCACTGGTGGTAATAGTACACCTTGCCCCGGATATTCTTTTTGGATACATAACCGGCAGGCAGTGCCTCCAGTTGCTTCTTGATGGCCTCGATCTGCTTTTCCCGTTCCATCCGCGCCACCTCCCTTTCTGTTTACCGTATACCGTGCCTCTGACAGATGCGCAGCGATTTTCTGCAGCCGGTGCAGAGATCGCCTATGCGCAGGTATAATAACTGCCTTGCAGTTATTATACCCTAAATTAACCCCTTGGGTCAATAGGGGGGGTTAATAAGAGAGGTTTCATTCTTGTAACAGTTCAGCCTGCAACTATTCCGCGCGTTGGGACTGTGAAAAAATGAGAAATCATTTTTTTCACAGTCCCGTTAGAATGAAATGTGTTAGTAATTATCATGGTAAGTTAATTTTAACACAAAAGAAGGACTTTGGGTTTATTTTTGCCCCATGGTCCTTCTTTGTTTTTAGGTTATGCTTTTTTCACGGCCCCACCTCGGGCTGCAGCGCGAAGCTACACTTCATACAGTTAAAATTCCATTTCAAACCAGTACCAGCAATCGACGATTTTTTCTACATATTGGCGATTATCCCCCTGTTCTTCCTCCCATACCCAGCCATTTCCGGAAGGTTCAAACTCAACCGTTGTTCCCTGAAATCCGAGAGGAATATCATCGGGCGAATAGAAAAACCCTCTGTATTTTGTCGATGGAACCAACCCCCATCCGAAGACAATAAACTGAACCATGTTTGTAGTATCATAATAGCTGACCTCCCAACCATGATACCTGGACGATTGCGTTGGGCGTGTTTCTATTGTTTTATCAGCATAGTCTGTTAATTCGTCTGCATTTTTCCGGATGTAGTTTTGAATGTAATTTTTCGAATGAGAGTATGGAACCCAGACGCACGTCAAAACAAGTAGCACTACAAGGAAACTCAGAAAAACATATAACTTTCTTTTCATTTTACTCCTTATTATATGCACACAGTAGCTTTATGGCGCATGTGAATATCCTGCATCAATAGCTGGCCAATCAGATTTATCCGCAGGATCAAATCCCGCTACGGCAGAACTTCCAAAATGTAAGACATCTAATGTAAACAGAAATGAACCTGTATATCCATAATTAAAATTGCCAATATATTCTGATGTTATATGATGATATGTCCCATCATAGTAAGAACAAAAGGTTTTTGAGTATGGACTATATCCGGGTTGATTTTTGTAATCCCAATCTCCACCTTCTTGGACTTTTGAAATCCAATAACCCACCGTCCCCGTCCAGGCACTGGCACCTGGATTAGAAATCTCTATCTGCCTTAAGTCATTATATACCCCTACAATGATATTGTAATTTTCATGACATAAACCAAGCAAATCAAGTGCTCCATAAGAACACCCATGTGACGCATTTTTTAAATTAAATTCATTATAATTTATAGCATAATAACTCAGTGAAAATGAATCATCCGGCATTAAATCTTCATCAATTTGAACAACAGTTGTTAATTGTGCGGTATCTCTATCGGCTGCAAGAACACTTCTCTCTATAAGTTCATTAGATAAATCTATCAACTCTAAAAAGCGTTTATATTCATCCACATCTTTAAATTCATTATTATCATCAACACTTAATAACCCATCATCATTTACAAATAATTTTCCATTATCCCTTAACGATACCCAAATATATGTAACTACGTCATTTTCGGAATCTAAATTTTCACATTCAGAAGCATACGCAATACTTTGCATATTCAACAAAAAAACCAAAGAAACAAATATCGCAATAACTTTTCTCGTTTTTTCCTCCATTCTGCTGCCTTTTAATCGACAACACAAATAACATTGATATATTATTGTCCAAAATTAATTCATAATTAATGCACCTCCTTTTTCTATGTATACCAAACCTTTTCGTGAAATAATTATAACATTTTTTACTATTTTTGCAACCAAAAATTGATCTCTTGTACTATTTCGTAATTATTCAACTTACCGAGCTGTTTTATCATCATCATTTCAAAATAATTCCCATAAATTCGAAATAATAGTATTTTTCTGAATTCAAAATCTTAAAATTTCAAAAGCTCAAAACTCTTTTGTCACAAGTTTTTTCACCGTGGGAAACCGCAATAACTCAACTGGATAAATGATTATGGATTATTTCAAGCAAAAAATGTGTACTTCATAAAAATTCTTTGCAATTTCCATGAAGATTGTGTAAAGTATAAGAGAAAAGCTGCAGCGCCGGTCTTCCGAAGGTTTGCCGTGCCGGCTGCGGCAATCACACTTGCGGTGTTGCTGCCGCAAAATACATAGCTGCGGCGTTTACTGCCGCGAAATACAACAGCCGCGGCATTTGTTGCCGCGAAATACAATAGCCGGGGCGTTTGCTGCCGCGGCAGAAAGATACAGGAGGATATCATGTCGAATTCAAACCATTCATCTTCCGGCAGAAGCCGTGCTTCTGTCTTTGAACTGAACGGCGTGCCAGGCTTCGGACAGGCTCTGCCCCTGGCGCTCCAGCATGTGGTGGCCGCCATCGTCGGCTGCGTGACCCCGGCGATCATTGTGGCGGGCGTTGCCCAGGTCAGCGAGCGCGACCGGGTCATACTGATCCAGGCCGCTCTGATCGCGTCGGCGCTCAGCACCCTGCTTCAGCTGTTTCCGTTCATCCGCACCCAGAAATTCCTGCTTGGAGCCTCACTGCCTGTGATCATGGGTATCAGTTTCGCCTATGTTCCCAGTATGCAGGCCATCGCCGAGAGTTACGACATCGCCACGATCCTCGGCGCGCAGATTGTCGGCGGGTGCGTCGCCCTGATCGTCGGCCTTTTTATCCGGAAGATCCGGATCCTGTTCCCGCCTCTGGTAACGGGAACCGTCGTATTCACCATCGGGCTTTCCCTTTACCCCACCGCCATCAATTACATGGCCGGAGGTACCTCCAGCCCCAACTACGGATCCTGGAAAAACTGGCTGGCCGCTTTGTTCACCCTGGCCGTGGTGACGGGACTGAACCACTTTGCCAAAGGTTTCCTGAAGCTGGCGTCGATCCTGATTGGCATCTTTGCCGGCTATGCGTTTGCCGCCTGTCTCGGACTGGTGGATCTGTCCGGCGTCTCCTCCGCCGGCGCGTTTCAGGCTCCGCTGCCGCTGCATTTCGGCGTGAAATTTGAGCCGTCGGCCTGCATCGCCATCGGCCTGCTGTTTGCCATTAACTCCATCCAGGCCATCGGCGATTTCTCCGCGACCACTGTCGGCAGTATGAACCGAGAGCCGCAGAACCGTGAACTCCAGGGCGGTATTCTCATGTACGGGATCACCAACATCCTGTGCGCCCTCATCGGAGGCCTCCCCACGGCAACCTACAGCCAGAACGTGGGAATCGTGACCACCACCAAGGTTGTAAACCGCTGCGTGCTGGGACTGGCCGCGGTGATCATGCTCATCGCCGGATTCTTCCCGAAATTCTCGGCGCTGCTGACGACGATCCCCCAGTGCGTGCTGGGCGGAGCCACCGTCTCCGTGTTCGCGTCCATCGCCATGACCGGCATTAAGCTGATCATGCAGGAAAAAATGACCTACCGCAATTCCGCCATCGTGGGCCTGGCTGTGGCGCTGGGCATGGGCATCTCCCAGGCTCCGGCATCCCTGGCCCTTTTCCCCGACTGGGTAACGATGATCTTCGGAAAATCCCCGGTAGTCGTCGCCACACTGACAGCAATCCTGCTCAACGTAATCCTTCCCAAAGAGGAACGCGGAAAACGATAAAACCTCCGCAGCAAACAGGAGCGTGTCTGAACATTCCATGAAAACAATGTTCAGACACGCTCCAAAAAAATACCAAAAACCGTTCTCACAGGAACGATGACAGTTAAGGAAAAAAGAATATGAACAGATCTTCAAACATCCACTTAAAACTGGCGGGCATTCTCATGATCCTTCTCGGCGCAGGCTCCATCCTGGCGATACAGCTTCTGCTGAAAAGCGGCGAAGAGATCCCGGCACAACTCACCGTGATATCCGCCAACGACGCCTTCACCGGTGTCCTCTATCTCTACGGAATGAACGCCGTAAGAATCCTTACAGGAATCTTGGGCATCGCGCTGTCAGGCAAAAAATCCCTTGCCACCATGACCCTGGGCATCTTCCTGTTCTTCACCCAGCTGGCCGCATTTATCGAAACCGGAAATGACATGACACAGATCACACTCAACATCCTTCTGCTCGTCATCCCCTTCTACTACCTGTACAGCGCCTACAACAATTACCGCAACTACTAAAGGGCGTTAGAACGTGTTTGAAAATTCATTCCTGCAATCTGCACGCCCCACAAACTATAACGCACATTTTGCAGGAAGTAATTTTCAAACACACTCCACCATACCTTATATTAAATAATCAGCACATCTGACTTGTCAATTCTCATGATCGCACATCCCCAAAAACCTCTGCGCTCTGCCAAAACATACCGACCGGCCGCCCTCCCGCCCATCAATAACCAGAAATCCGGGCGGCGCAGGCGGCACAGGCGGCAGGTGTGGCCTGGGGACGTCTGTAAAGCGGCGAGAAACTCTTAACGCGCCAGCGGCCCGGCGGACGGGGCAGGCGAAGGACTGCAAGTCCGGAGCCTGAGGAGCGCCTGAGCCGGGAATGCATCAGGCATTCTTGGCGAATCGCTCCGGTACCCGTCCGCCGGGCCGCTGGCACGTTTAGAGTTTCCGCCGCTTTACAGCAGTCCCCAGGCCACACCTGCCGCATGTGCCGCCTGCGCCGCCCGGATTTCGTCCGTTATTAATAAATCACATAATCACACCCCTCCCGCATAAGAACGGGAATGATCTCCAGCGGCGCGTCCACCTCCACAGTCTGGCCGCCGTCGTACCGTTTTCCTGTATACGCGTCCTTCCAGCGCAGACCTGCCGGAAGATAGATCCGTCTCGTCCTTGCGCCTTCCTCCATCACCGGAGCCACCAGAAGATCCGGTCCGAACATATAACAGTCCTCAACCTCCCAGCACAAAGAGTCCTCCGGGAAATCAAAGAACAGCGGGCGCATCACCGGCGCGCCTGTCTCGCTGGCCGCCTTCATGCATGCCCGGATATACGGACGCAGCCGCTCCCGCACAAACAGATAGCTGCTGAGGATCTTATAATTTTCCTCCCCGAAGCTCCAGACCTCGTTGTCCTGTCCGCTGGTCAGCTGGCGGACGCCATTGATAAACTCCTGCTCCCGCTCATGCCACGGCGAACGCTCCCCGTGCATCCGGAATACCGGGCAGAACGCGCCCCACTGGAACCAGCGCACCAGAAGCTCCTGGAAAGATTTGTCCGAGATATCTCCGCCAAGGAAACCGCCGATGTCCGAGGTCCACCAGGGAATCCCGGCCATGCCCATGTTCAGGCCCGCCTGAAGCTGCTCCCGCATGGAGCGGAACGAGGAATGAATATCCCCCGACCAGGTGAGCACCGCGTATTTCTGACTGCCTGCCCAGGCGCAGCGCACCAGGCTTAAAATGTCCTGCTCGCCCTCAGCCTTCAGACCTTCATAGAAGCCTTTCGCGTAGCCTACCGGGTACACATTGCTGCACTGAAGCGCAGGTCCTGCGTAATACCGGTAGTTATCGAAATCGTAAGGCCCATACTCCGGCTCCGCCTCATCCAGCCAGAAGCACCGGATTCCCTTTTTGTAATAATTTTCCCGGCATTTTTCCCAGACGAACTTCTGCGCCCCTGGGTGGGTGGCGTCGTAGAATACCGTGTTTCCCATCCAGGTCATATGGTTCTGATTTCCCCGGTCCGCGCTGACAAGATATCCCTTTTCGTTCATCTCGCCGAAATTTTCGCTGCGCTCGTCCACCGTCGGCCAGACGGAAACCACTGTCTCAATGCCCATCTCCTTCAGCTCTTTGACCATCGCCTCCGGGTCCGGCCAGTCTCTCGGCTCAAATTTAAAATCTCCCTGCCTGGTCCAGTGGAAGAAGTCGATGACGATGGCGTCCATCGGCAGCCCCCGCCGCTTGTGCTCCCTGGCCACAGCCAGCAGCTCCTCCTGGGTGCGGTAGCGCAGCTTGCACTGCCAGTAGCCAAGGCCGTACTCCGGCATCATCGGCGTGCGGCCGGTGACAGCGGAATACTGCTCCTCGATTTCCGCCGGCGTGTCGCCTGCCGTAATAAAGTAATCCAGCTTCTTCGTGCACGCCGCATGCCACTCGGTTTTGTTGGTGCCGAAGGCCACGGTTCCCACCGCCGGATTGTTCCACAGAAAACCGTAGCCACGGCTGGAAACCAGAAACGGAACGCTGGCCTGGCTGTTCCGGTGCGCCAGCTCCAGGACCGCGCCCTTTTTGTTCAGATGTTTTTCCTGGTACTGGCCCATTCCAAAGATTTTTTCATCGTCAAAAGCCTCGAACCGGGCGGTCAGTGCAAACTCCTCCGTCCCCTGCAGGGGCTTTAATTCCCTGCCCGTTACCCGCAGCGGTACGCAGTAACGGTTGATCCGGTCGCGGGTGCGCCAGTATTCCTCCGTCAGCAGCTGTCCCTTCTGGTTATAAAAGCTGATCCATCCCTCATGGGACACTTTGGCCGTGATCTTTCCATTGACCAGAGTGGCCTGGGTTCCTGTCTGATGATATTTCGCCCACTCCTCGGAACGATACCACGGGTCTGTGACATCCACCGTCTCAAAGGACACGGCCGCATCTGTCTCCTTGGGCGTTTCCGTCAGCGCCCAGTCGTTGGCGTCCATCACCGGCAATGCCGTCATACGCACCCGCAGGGAATTTTCTCCCCACGGCTCGATCCATACCTGCGACCTGCCCTCGGCAATGACCAGCCGGGAACCTTCCTGATACATATGCATTTCTTTTCTCCTCCATTTTCCGGTTATAAATTTACAGCTAATCCATGCAGCTAATCTGGCCTTACATACCGCAGAGCACACGTCACGGCGTCACCGGTTCCCCGTACAAAACCCCGTTGGAACCTGTCGCCAGGAAGAATCTTCCGAACACCCGGCAATCCCCGTCGACGCTGTGGATCTCCCCGTAATTCTGGCGCTCCGTATTCAGCCGTTCAAACGTCTCTCCCTCGTCCAGAGTCCGGTAAAAACCGTAGACGCCTCCAAGAATTCCGTTGAAATAAATCGCCTTCGGCTCGTTAAAATAATCGCCGCCCGGCCTTCCCACGCCGTAACCGGCACAGAACGCCGCGTCTCCTTCTCTGGTTATCCGCCGCGCGCTCACCTTTCCCGTGGCCGGATCAATGCACAGCTTCCACAGGCCATGGACTCCAAGGGCCAGGCAGAAGACACCAGAGCGTCCCGCTTCGCCGCGGATTTCTGCCTGATTAGCGCAGTCGATGAGTGAAAAGTCCACCAGCGGAAACTTCTCCGGCATCGCCACTGCATAAAAATCCCGTCCGCCGTTCCGGCTGAGATAAACGTCCGAATGGTCCCCGAATCCATAGAACACCTGACGGTTCACCCGGTCGGAAAACACTTTCAGACTGCCCTTTGTCTTTTTCTTCCCGTCTCTGCCAAAGACATTTGCCAGCCGGAAGGTTTTTCCGCCGTCGGCGCTGACTACCACCCGGCTGACCGGGAGCCTTGTCACATCCGCCACCGTCCAGACAATGGTGCTTCCGTCCGGCGACAGCGCAGCCCAGCCGGAATTGACGTTTGGCTGTTCCATGAGCCGGAACGCCTCGTCCAGTTCCCCGCTCAGTCCATAGGGCAGCTCCAGCCGCATAAACGTTTTTCCCTGGTCGTGGGAAACGATCAGTCCGCCCTTGGTCTTTCCCGTCCAGTTGCCTCTGGGCGTCACCACAAGCTCCTCTGGGTTTTCATCGGAAAAATCCGCGTTGATACAGGTGATATAGCGGTTTCCATCCTCATCCGCGAAGGAATTGCCGCAGGGACGGTCCAGCTCTGTAAAAGCAAACCCGCCCAGGTCACCGAGAATATCGATCACCTGCACCTCCCCTTTGGGCATGCTGTAAACATTCAGATGTACCGTCTCCTCCAGGCCGTCGCACCAGTCGGTAAAGCTGCAGTCCGCGTCCTTCAGGTTTTCCGTGCGGAACACCCCGGTTCCTGTGTTGAACCACGCCGCATTGTCGTTGAAAGGATCGATCTGCAGGTCGCTGAGCCAGTGGATCAGAGAATGTCCGCCGTTGCATTCCGGCCGCATATACGGCGCGCGGAATTTGATCGTTCCCTCCCGCAGGTCAAACAGAATCTGCTGCCAGGTAATCCCGTAATCCTTCGACAGAAAGATACTGTCCCCGTCGTCCTTGACGATGGTGGAAGCGATGAGCAGGCCCGGCGTCTGCCGCGACGCGCTGATCCCGGAAAATCCATACTCCAGAATGTCTCCCCTGGAGATTCCCTCCTGACCAATGCCGCAGACTTTTGACGCCCGCCCCGGCGTAATCTCCTCCATCTCTCCCAGCGTACCGTCCGCCAGCAGAGGATAACGGACAATATGTCCGTCCACAGAATCTCCGGAATCGCAGCTATAGCCATTTTCCAGCACATAAGACCTTCTTCCGGTGGAAGCAAACGTTACATACAGATACTTCTCATCCAGACAGTATCTCTGGGCAGCCAGACCGTTCAGCCGGCACCCGGAAATCTGGTGGTTCTCCGGCTGCGGCACCGGAAGAAATGTCCGCCCACGGTCGTAGGAAATATACAGACTGTGGCCCCGTGTTCCCGGCGCCTTCGCCGTGGTCACCCCTGCCGTGCCGATCAGCAGTCCGCGCCCGGCCCATCCGGCAAAGGTCAGGTACTGCTCCTTCAGGGCCTCGCATTTTTCCCAGTGAACGCCCCGGTCGCCGCTGCTCCACAGGCCCTCCTGCTGGCTGGCAAACCAAAGCCTGCACGGATCCTCCCGGTCCACCAAAAGCCGTTCCCCTGTTCCCCGTCCGTTGAGATTCCCATGGATCATCACAGGGATTTTCTCGTAGCAAAACGTCTCGCCGTAATCCTCCGACACCGCCAGCACGCCGCTGTTTTCCCGGTTCACCCCGCAGGCAATATACAGCCGCTTTGGCGCGTCGTCGTCCAGCGCTATGGAGATCGGATACGTCTCGCTTAGGTCCATTGGCGACACATGGGAAATCAGGCTTTTCCACCGCTGCTGTTCCGGCTCAAACCGGTAGGTTCCTCCGATATCCGTCCGCAGATACAGCAGATCTTTTTTCTTTTTATGGAACAGAAAGCCTGTCACATAGCCGCCTCCCGGGATCGGCAGATTTTTGTATTGATAGGAAAGTCGTCTCATGATTCTGTCTCCTCACTTTTTTGCTCCCGCAGTCTCAAAGAGCCAAACGGTACGTTTCATTCTTGGCTCCGATTTTATCATGTGCGGCAGGCAAAAAATACGGAAAATATTAGAGACTTTTTCCCTCTTTTTTAGAGCGTATTTGAAAATTTATTCGAACGATGCGTCTCTCCACCGCCAGCAGAACCGCCGTCACGCCCGTTCCTCCCACAAGCACGGCGGCTGACAACGCCAGGTTCACCGGCAAGGCGCGCAGCGTCTCCCTGGCCACATCCGCCGAGCAGCTTTCCAACGCCTGAAAGATCACCTGAAACTCCTTCCGGTAATGGGCTATATCCAGGATACTATCCGCCGGCAGCAGCGACGACGGCAGACAAACGCTGTCCAACAACAGCCGGAAAATCAGACACAGGCCAATTCCCACTGCGCCGTGGACCGCAAGCCACAGACGGTTTTTCGAAAGATCCTTCACCATCCGCAGAGAAACCGCCCACACAAGCACGGCAGAGAAAAAAGCCGCAAGCATGCCTGCTATCTTTGGAAAACACCCGAAAAACCCGCGCACATCTCCAAGACTGTACAGCCTGCTCTCTCTGTCATATCCCAGTTCGCCGCGCGCCTGCCCCTGCAGAAACGGCTGTTTCCCCTTCAAAGTCACAAGAACAAGCCCTTCTTTTTCCTCCAGCACAGAGGCCGTCTCCCAGGCTTTCAAAGACTGGTCCGCCGTCCCCGGATCCAGGATCAGATAGCAGTCCTCCTCCCCCGCCCGCGGATACGTCGGCATGGCAAGCTCGCCTGTTCTCGCCGGCTTCGAGGCGTAATGAACATACTTCGTTCCCCCAAACTCCGACAACAGCCGGAGCAAGTCCTCCGAAGGCTCATACACATACATGGCCGGGTCGGTCTCTTCTATGCGCAGACCTGTCTCCCAGCCTTCTCCCGCCCGGGTGGAATACAGATGCGGACCGTCCTCCTCCTGCACCAGGGCATCCCCCGGAATGGCAATCCAGCTGCCGCCTTCCTCCAGGAGAGTTTCCTTTGACTCCACCATTACCACAGAAACGGTCATCAATTCTTCAATCCTGCCGGCGAGAAACGTACAGCCCACAAGACACCACAGCACCAGCGCGGACACACAGATCACGGTTCTTTTCATACTTACTTTTCCTCCCCAAACACGATTCCTTCCACCATCTCCTTATGGAAACAGGAGAACAGAAACAGCGGCGGCAGCAGCACCAGGATACAGCACACAAACTGCCGCGCCTGCTCCGTCGTGGAAACATAAGCCAAGGCCACAGAAATGGGATACTTCGTAAAATCCTTCAGATAGGCGATTGGCTGCTCCACCATATTCCAGGCGTCAAGAAACGCCAGCAGTCCCGCGCAGACGACGCCGCCTTTGGCCACCGGAACCGCCACCTGCAAAAGGATCCGCCACAGGCTGCAGCCGTCCAGCCGCGCCACATCGATCACTTCGTCAGGCACCGCCCGGAAGCTCTGGGAGATGATAAACGTGCCCAGGGGCACGAAAATTCCCGGATAGATCAGCGCCCCGTCTTTCCCCAGCAGATCCATCCAGTCCAGCATGATATAATTTGGCACCAGCGTCACCTGCAGCGGCAGCACCATCAGGATCATCAGGAAGAAAAACATCGCGTTTTTCCCCGGAAATCTGCACTTGGCAAATCCGTAGCCTGCCATCACCGATACGGCCACCTGCCCTGCGGTAATACAAAGGCACAGGAAAAGACTGCGCCAGAACCGGAGCAGATACTGCGGCGTGCGCAGAAAAACATCATAGTACGCCTGCACGGAAAACTCTCTGTGCTCGTTCAGAAATCCTCCGGCCACCGCCACCACAAAAGGCGCCAGGCAAAGAAACACCATCACACCAGCGAACAATGTCTGGCCAAACAGACCTGTCTTTTTCTTCATACCCGCTACGCCTCCTTTCGTCTGACCCACCCATAGGCGGCTCCGATGACCACCGTCACCGCAAGAAACAAAAGCACCGCCGCCACCGACAGCTTGTTGTAATTCAGGTTCTCAAAGCTGTTGTTCATAAAATGCTGCAGCATATAAACCTCCGTGTTGGGATGCTTTCCACCGATCAGAAAGATTTCCCGGAAGCACTTAAAGGCGTTGATCAGCGAGAACAGCAGCGCAAAAAACACGGAGTTCCACATCTGCGGCGTGGTGATATGGAGAAATTTCCGAAAGCCCCCCGCCCCGTCCAGACTGGCGGCGGCATACTGCTCCTCCGGGATCGTCATCAATCCGGCCAGCAGCAGGATCACACTGTACCCGGCATTTTTCCACAGATAAAGTCCGATTACAATCCAGAACGCGGCCGGCGATTCCAGCCACTTCTCCACCGGCAGTCCGGACGCCTGCAGGATCCGGTTTACCGCCCCTGTCTCACCAAACACCACCTCCGTCAGGAGCACAGTCCCCGCCACCGGCATGATATACGGAAACAAAAGCACCGACTTCAGCAGCATGTGTTTCCCCGCCTGCTGCTTCAGCAGAAGGGCAATCAGATAGGACAAAAGGAGAATCAGCGGCAGACCGATGACAAGAAAGCGAAAAGTATTGGAACAGGCCAGGCGGAACATTTCATTTTCCATCATCTCCCGGTAGTTAGTCAGTCCCACAAACATGCCGCTTCTCCCGGCGCTGCTTCTTAAGGAATACCACAGCACCATTCCAAAAGGCACCGCGTAAAACAAAAGACAGCCAATCATCAGCGGGGCCACCAGAAGCCATCCGTTCCTGTATTCTTTCCATCTCTTTTTCATTGTCGTTCCCCTTCACCTGTTTTTATTCCGCCATCTGCATTTTCATCTTCTCGTAAGTCTCATGGACGATCTCCTGCCTTTCCTCTGCGGTCGGCAGACTATGGTCCTCCCGGTCCCAGCCGTCACACCTGTATTTCATCCAGTAAATCTCCTTATCCAGGTTGGAATAAAACCGTACATGACTGATGCTGTTCTCCACTTTTTCAAACAAACCTCTCACCGTGTCGTTCCGAAACATCGACTGCGCCGCCGCCTGGTGCGTCGGGATTCCAAGCATCCCCGGAGGTGCGAATCCTCCTCCATATCGTTTCACCGGGTCTTCCGTAGGAAATCCTGTCTTGCACATGACTTCATCGCTGAATATGAAATCCAGCAGAGCAAACGCCTGCTCCGTATACTTCGTATTCCGGTTAATAGCGGCAAACGCGGTAACGTACGCTGTTACGCCGCCTGCATCGTTCGGAAGTCCAAACACCGTCTCCTCCTCCCCGGAGGCCATGGTCACCTGATTCCAGAATTCTCCATCTGCATTCCCAGTGGCCACAGGAGAAATTCCGGATCCTTCCGGCATGGTTTTCCGACTTTGCCTTATGCTATCCTGCCACGCAAGTATTTCTTCCACCCGCGCCTGCATCGTCTCCTCCGAAAACAGCAGTTTCCCCTGCTCACAGTCTGCCAGTTCTCCAAATGTGTACGCCAAAACAGTATCCGGCGGTGTAGTTTCCATATTTTCCCAGATAGCCTGTTCCTGCGTGTTGACAAACTCCTCCCACGAAGCCGGCACGGACTCTGGCTGCTGCAGGTCCGCCGTGCGAAACGCATAAGCCCTGTAAGTATAAGCGATGGGAAGAATCACCTGCCCTTCTCCAGTCTTTCCCACGTCCATGATCGTCTGGTTCCATCCTTCGGGATCCATATACTCTGCGTTCTCAATATAGTCGTCCAGCGGCAAAAAAACCTGCGAGTACATGGTCTTTCCAAGATTGGAAAACAGTTCCGGCTTCTCTTCGTTGTCCGTATCCACAGAACATTGCATAAGAAAAATATCGGGGCCTTCCCCTGCCATAAGCTGCGTGCGGATGTTTGAGACCCGTGTCTCAGCAAGGGTTGCGTCCGTGGGAATGGAAACAATCTCCACTTCCATTCCGTCCTCCCATTTCAGCCAATCCTCCGCCACCGATTCTGCGAAATGTTCAAAATCACCATTGACACAGATCGTAAGCTTCTCCGTTTCTTCCTCCTGCGCTTTCGCCTCCGGCTCATTTCCACATCCGGTCACAGACACTGCCGCCGCGCAGACAATCGCCAAAAGCAGTTCTGATTTCTGTCTTTTCCCGCTTCTCTTCCTCATTTTCCCCTGCCTCCTTTTTTCCGCCGATGGATCCGGACTGCCTTTTGCTGACCACTCCGCTCGGTCTTTCGCTGTCAGGTCTGCGCAGTTCTCCAGTGGCTGACCTGCGCCACCCTTCGCCGGCAAAATCCCGCGGTTCTTCGCTGTTTGGCCTGCGCTATCTCTCCAGCTGCTCCAGGCTGTCCTCCGCCGTAGTTTGTTTTTCTATCTGCTGCACAAAAATTTTTGCACTTATGCGGAGATATTCGAAATATTTCTAGTGAAATTATAGCGAAAATTTATAATTTTGTAAACAAAACGACACTTTATATCTCTTACTTTTTTCTGAAGGATCGTAACCGTTCAGCCAGCTAATCAGCAATCCCACTGACAGCGTTTTATATCCACATGAAAAGCATCCTTCATTGGGACGCCCTCTCCCAAAAGCAATTCCCTCTGTTCCGGCCAGCCGGGAACGAGACGCCCCGCATGATTTACCACCCGGTGGCAGGGATAATCTCCATACCGCTCCGCCATAGAAAGCGTCTTTCCTACCAGACGGGCGTTTTTGTCTCTGCCGATCAGACGGGCAATCTGCCCGTAAGTCGCCACGTTTCCCTCGGGGATTTCCTCCACCACGGAAAGGATTTCATAGATCAGGTCTTCCTGCAAAATCTTTTTCATACGTTCCTACTCCTTTTATCATGAGATGGTGTCAAAGACTAGCGTGTGTTTGCGGCGTGAGAACGTGATTCAGGCGTGAGCGGCTCCCATTCGCGAAGCGAATTTTCATTGGAGCCGCGAAGTTACTGTAAACGACTGTGAACAGTAACTTTGTCCTTGGTATCACTGTTATTATCATCACGCAAAATGATACACCATATATAAAAAACGAAAGCGTGTTTGAAAATCCATTCCTGCAATTTTCAAACACGCTCCCGCATTCCGCACGATTCACAACGAAACACGCGGCTTTTTATGATACCGCTGCCCCGGCGGCAGCAGCTTCCTTTTCTCCAAAAACTGCTTCAGCATTTCCTGCTTTCTCTGAAACGCCTGGATCAGACCATCCAAACGTTCCTCAGACATGTGATCCATCTTGTACAGTTCGTATAGCTCCTGGGAAGACGGCAGTTTTTTTAAATCGACAGGAGCATCAAAATTCTGAATATACCCCAACAGTTCCAGCTCCGTACTTCGGAAGGATTCCGTGCGGATAGAATAAAATTTTTCAGCAGCCAGCGTCGTCCACCGTCAATGTACCAGTATTTTTTCTGGTTGCCGGAAAGCGACGCCCCCGGAACCAACGACTGAGACGCTGTCCCTGCTTTCTTCGGCTCTTTCAGTTCCTCAAAATGGTTTTGAAAAAAGTTAATGTTCTTCCACCGAAGCTCCTGCTTTTCCAACGGCCAGATCCAATAGTGGTCCGTCATACTCAATCCAAAATTATCTGTAAGAAATTCCGTATTGGTTTTATCAATTTTTTGCAGGAAAGATATAATCCCTGCCTGCGTCACAGGAACCGCACGGCGCTGCCACCACTTTTTCAGTTCCTGAACTGACAGATTGCCTCCCAGCGGCAACAGCAGCTCCTCAAACACTCTCCCAACCTTAACAACATTTCCGGTTTCATCGATCGTCAATTCGCAGACCACGTCGTCACGGTGTTTCAAGATATATTCCATGTTCATAGCTCCGTTCCTTTTTCTATCCGACACCCTTACAGTTGTTCACAACAACTTTTGTCTCCATAATACCACACTTTGTCTGCGTTTCCAACCATACGACTTATAAAACACGCTCTAGTCTGTAACAGTTCAGCCAGCTGAACTGTTACGGCATCCGGCCATTGAAAATCGCTTCGCGATGGGCCGGATGCCCGCAGGCACTACGTTTTCATACGGTCTGTGCAGTAAATGCACAGACCTGGCTGAACTGTTACTCTAGTCTTTCAAGGATTTCCTCCGGTCTGCGTGGAAAACGCGTAACCGTTCAGCCAGCCAAATGGTTACAGCCACCCACAGCACAAAGAGATTTCCGGCCACACTGTCTCGCCCGGTCGCAGCCGGCGCAGTATCCGTGAGCATGGCGGTTCCAAAATAGATTGCAGCCATAAGACTCATAGCGCACAGAGCAACCGCCTCATTCTTCATACGTCTGGCCACATACAGCATCAGGAGCATGCACAGGACCGCCTCCGCTTCCATTGCCAGAAACTGCAGTACATAATACAAAAGAAGCGGACACCAGCCCGCCGTTCCGCCTAAGGCAGAAACACTGCACGATGAAAGCTCCAGCGAACCAAAACCCGGCAAATCGTACCGCTCCGTCACCAGAACGAACCGATACAGCCAGGGAATCGGCGCCAGCAGCAGAAAACTTGCCGCCGCCGCGGATCTTTTGGCCTTAGCGATCCTTTTCTGGCCGTCCGGCGCGGACCGGATCAGCAGTTCCATGTTTGACGATTTTTCCATGATCCAGAAATTATGGAGCAGCAGTACGCCCAGCACATAAATCCATACGCCGTTCAGCAGGCGGTACTTCTTCCCCCATTCTCCCGAAAGAATCCTCCACCCGCTTTCGTCCAGAAACACAACCCGGCAGTTTTCCGACTGCATTTTTTCCAGATGATCGTACTGCTCCAGCACCGTCTGAAATGCCAGCTGCTGCTCTACAGGAACGACGATCCGCGCCTCTCGCATCTGATAAACCTCTATGGTAATCTCCTGATCTTCCAGCTGTTTTGCCAGCTTCTCCAGCTCCGTTTCCACATCCGCAATACGCTGCTCCTCCTCCAGAAGTTTCTGCTTTTTTTCCTCTGTCAGAGGGCCGGAAAATTCCGCGGCATACTTCTGATAATAATACTGCATCCGGCTGAAGCTTTCCGGCGATGGCACTGCCGCCAGGACGCTAATCATAACAATAACTGCAGCAATTCCTTTGTTCTTGATCAGAAGCTTGTTCCGCTCATAAAGAAAAAGCCCGGAACCTGTTACACCCTTCCGTTTCCGGTTTCTCCTGTGTAAAACTTCCGGCGCCGATACCTGTGCTTTTTCCCAAAATCCTCTGGACAGAGCAAGAGCGATAACCGTACTTGCCGTAAGACAGCAGCCTCCGGCAAAAGCGGTGGAAACCGGGTAACCGGCCACATTCAAATTGACGGCGTTGGAAAAATAATGCCAGGTGTACACAGGCGCCAGCAGACTGATTTCCTTTAGACACTCATACCAGGTATTGCGCTCCACCGCATACCACAGAAGCAAAGAGACCGCGGCACACAGGCACACCCATCCGGCAGCCGCAAGCATACTCCTGCAGGCTGTACCGATACAGTAAACAACCAAAGATACAACGAGAAGGGCCGCCGCCTTCGCCATCACAAAAACCACCAGAAACTGGCCGATTGTAAGCTTATAAGGACATTGATAATAAAAATGCACCGACTGTATGGGCGCGCTGAAGGTTCCCGGACCTGCAGTGAAAAAAATCGTCAGAAAAGCCGCCAGATAAAAAATGAAAATACAGCAGACCTCCACCGTAAGATAAGCGGCCAGTTTTGCCGTCCAGGTACGCCTGCATCCGTCGGCCGCCGTATGGAGCATCCGGTATTGTCCGCCGAGTCTTTCCGAGACGGTAAGCTTAAAGGAAAAAAGCATCATACACACCAGAAGGAAAAAATCTGTCAGCTTGTTGTCGGTGAACAGCTCCATGCCCTCAGAAGGGGTCCAGGGCAATGCTTCCGGTTCCAGAGCCGAATACGCTTTTTCCAGCGCCGCGATATTTCTCACGGGAAAGGAGTCGCCTTTCACCAGAAGACTGGCCCCCTGCAGCCGCGACGACTGTTCTCTGATCCCCTCCAGATATGTCCCGTACTCTGCGCCAAGGCTGGCTTCCTCCAGGATCTGCTGATACATCTGCCCCTGGCGGAATCGCTCTGTCACTTCACGTTCCGACAAGCCGGCAAGCTGCGACAGATCCGCCGCAGCCTCCGCCCTTCGGGTAAGCTCCTGCAGCTGCTCTGAGGGCGTCCCCGGCTCCAGTTCCTTACAGACCGCAGAGATGTCGTGGGCAGAATATCCCTGATCATTTGGTTTTTCACACAAAGAAAGGAAGACTCCCGTCTGAACACAGAGCAGGACCGCAAGGAACAAAACTTGCGAAACCTCCAGAACCTTCTTTATCTCCCATCGAATCATCCTCCACCTCCAACCAGATAAAGAAACACATCCTCCAGCGTCGGCATCACAGGCGAACAGGCATATCCGTCCGGCGGAACATCGGACACTACCCTCACAAGGATCTCCCCATGAATGGACTGACGCATATTGCTGACCTTCCACTCTTCCGGCACTTGGCAGTCTGCCATGGAAATCTCAAAAACCTTTCCCACCATGGATCTGCACAGGTGTTCCACCGAATCGTAACAGATCAGCTTTCCCTTATCCAGCATCAGAACATCCTGGGCGATGGTCTCCAGGTCCTGGACCACATGGGTCGCCAGCAGGACGACACATTCCGCCGCGAGGGAAGAGATCAGATTCCTCATGGCCACACGCTGATACGGGTCAAGGCCCGCCGTCGGCTCGTCCAAAACCAGGATCTCCGGATTGCCAAGCACCGCCTGAGCCAGAAGCAGACGCTGTCTCATTCCGCCGGAAAGCGCGGAAATCCTTCGGCCGGCCACATCTGAAAGTCCCACACGTTCCAGGATATCCGGGATACGGTCTTTTCCTGCTTTTCGCAGTTCCGCCATATAACTGAGATACTCCACGGGAGTAAACGATGGATACATGGCCTGCTGCTGCGGCATATATCCCAACGCCCTGCAGTATGTCTTTGTGTTTTCAAAAATAGAACTTCCCTTCCACAGAACATCACCGGATGTAGGCTGCAGATTGCAGGTGATCATCTGCATCAGCGTACTCTTTCCTGCCCCGTTGGCCCCCAGGATCCCATGGATTCCTTTTTCCAGGCGAACCGACAGCTGATCCAGCGCCTTCACTTTTCCATGATATATCTTTGATAACTTCTGAATTTCCAGACACATACGCTTTCCCTCAAAACAACCGGAACTTTTTCACCGCATTCAGATTTCCCTTTTCGTAATCCTCTTTATAGATCCAGGCATACTGCATTCCCTCGTCCAGCTTGCCTACCAGCCGGTCTTTTGTCTGGCCGACGATCCGAAAAGACACCTCCGCCACATCTTCAAATAACCATTCGGAGGTTCCCTGGGAGACAGAATATTTGTAAATATTGCATTTATCCTCTCCCTCATATTCCAGATACAACAAGTCTTCCCCATCATATCGGTTCAAAGACAATTCTCCCATATACCATGCCAAAGCCCCACCGTTTTCAAAACGAAAAACTTCTTTTTGGTTTCCATCCTGTAAATTCACTGCTATAATATGCATAATCTGTTCTCTGTTTTGTCCATTGCCCGGTAGGCGTTCCCATATATATGCATGTGTTTTATCCGCCCATCCAATACCTTCTCCCAAACATTTTTCTCCTTTATCCTTAAAAACAGAGACGGATTCCATTGTCTGCAGATCGATCACTCTGGCATCCAGCACCACATTCTCCTCCACCTTGTTTTGAAATACATATTCCCAGTATTCTTCCTCAGATAATGACGCAACATCCACTCCAACTGATTCTGCAAACGCTTCCGCAGACAGAATTTCCGGTTGTACTGTCAAAACCCCATACCCTACATATGCAGCATCAAAGCTATCATATCTCATATTCCAATAACTGCCGTTCTCCTCATAAATCTCAGTGATTTCATAAAATTCACCCGTAGAAAGATCGATAGCTGCCAACTGATTTCCTTGCGAGTTCCACCAGTTATCTTCCGCTGTCTGGTAATCCAAACTCATATGCAGCCATACTTTACCGCCATAATAATAACTATCTGTAATCCCAGTGATCACCCACTGCTCCATTTTGCTGCCATCCGCTCCAAATTCCGTCAGTACTTCACTGTGCTGCTCCTGTATATCGACCTGTACCAGTTCCCATGCCTGAGAATCCTTCTTGGGGCGGAAATAATACGCATAGTCACCGTAAAGGGCAAAACCGGTGGCCTTATATCCCGCGTATGCCACACATTCCTGGCTCATATGCAGGCAATTCGGTTTGCTGCACAGAACAAAAGAATCCCCACTGT
>JAGHIA010000095.1 GCA_017887445.1 Fusicatenibacter sp. | reverse complement strand
GCCCCACTTTGCGTGGAATTTGCTCCAAAATACTGAAGCGTAGCCCGCTACGCCTCCTGATTTTGGAACAAATTCCCAACAAACTCTGACGCACATCTTGCAGAAAGCAATTTTCAAACACGCTCTTAGATTTTCTCGCCTTCCCGCAGCCGCCCGCCGTCCGCGAATGCCTTCGGCCCCGGCCTGCTTTCGTCCCCGGTCTGCTTTCGTCCGCCCTGCTTTCGTCCCCCCTGCTTTCGTCCGCCCTCCCCTTTGCAATATCCCCTTTACATCACTTCCCCCCATGCGATACAATAGCATCAGAACCTGCCAAGAAAGTGTGTTTGAAATCCATCCCTGCTGCGGAGGACAATTTTCAAACCTGCACCAGCACAGCGACGAGGAGTGAGATCCATGAAAGAGAAAACCTATATCGCCATCGACCTGAAATCCTTCTACGCATCGGTGGAGTGTATGGAGCGCGGCCTGGACCCGATGACCACCAATCTTGTGGTGGCGGATGCCAGCCGCACCCAGAAAACCATCTGCCTGGCCGTGTCCCCGTCCCTGAAAGCCTACGGGATTTCCGGGCGCTCCCGTCTGTTCGAGGTTGTTCAGAAAGTAAAGCAGGTAAACGAGGCCCGCAGGCGCCAGCTTCCCTCCCATCGGTTTCTCGGCGCGTCCTGGGACGCCAAAGAATTGAACGCACATCCGGAATTCTCGGTGGATTTTCTCACTGCCCCGCCCCAGATGGCCCATTATATGAAATGCAGCGGGAAGATTTACGAAATCTATCTGAAATATATTGCCCCTGAGGATATCCATGTCTACAGCATCGACGAGGTCTTTATGGATGTGACCAATTACCTGCACACTTACCAGGTAACCGCCGAGGAGCTGGCCAGAACCATGATCCTGGATGTGCTGCAGACCACTGGTATTACGGCCGCCGCGGGCATCGGGACCAACCTTTTTCTCTGCAAAGCGGCCATGGATATCGAGGCAAAGCATATCCCGCCGGACGAGAACGGCGTGCGCATCGCAAAGCTGGACGAACAGTCCTTCCGCCGTTCGCTCTGGAGCCACCGGCCGCTGACGGATTTCTGGCGCATCGGCAGAGGCTACGCCAGAAAACTGGAGGAACACGGCCTGTATACCATGGGTGATATTGCCAGATGCTCCCTGGGAAAACCGGATGAATACTACAACGAAGATCTGCTGTACCAGCTGTTCGGCGTCAACGCGGAACTTCTCATCGACCACGCCTGGGGATGGGAGCCATGTACCATCGCCGATATCAAAGCCTACAAACCCGAATCCAACAGCATCGGCGCAGGTCAGGTACTTCCCTGCCCTTACTCCTTCGGAAAGGCAAAGCTGGTCGCCATGGAGATGGCCGATGCTCTGGCCCTGGATCTTGTGGAAAAACGTCTGGTCACCCGGCAGCTGACCCTGACCGCCGGCTACGATATTGAAAACCTGAAGGATCCCGGCATCCGCAGCGGCTACCATGGCGAGATCAAAACGGACGCCTATGGACGCGCCGTTCCAAAACATTCCCACGGCACTGCCAACCTTTCCTGCCCTACGTCCTCCTCCCGCCAGCTTACCCAGGCGATCACCGGATTGTTCCAGCAGATCGTCAACCCGAACCTGCTGGTGCGAAGGCTGACTGTCACCGCCAACAACGTGACGCCGGAGGACCTGATCCCGCAGGAAGATACCTATGAACAGCTGGATCTGTTCACCGACTACGGGCTGCTGGAGCGGCAAAGGTCTGAAGAAAAAGCGGCGCTGGAAAAGGAGCGGAAGCTGCAGGAAGCTATGCTTGAGATAAAAAAGAAGTATGGAAAGAACTCCATATTAAAAGGAATGAATCTACAGGAAGGCGCAACGGCCAGAGAACGGAACAATCAGATTGGAGGACACAAAGCATGAAAAACACTTATGAAGACATCATCCATCTGCCCCACCACGTTTCCCCCACACGGCCGCAGATGTCCATGAGCGAGAGAGCTGCCCAGTTTTCTCCCTTTGCCGCTCTGACCGGCTACGGGGATGTGATCGCCGAAACCGCCCGCACCACCGACCAGCAGGCGGAACTGGACGAAGACCTGCTGGCGGAACTGGACCAGAAGCTTCGGGTACTTGCGGAACACCTCCAGGACGCTCCCAAGGTCTCGCTGACCTATTTTCAGCCGGACATCCGCAAGGAGGGCGGCGCCTACCGGACCGTTTCCTGCAAAGTGACAAAAATCGACCAGACCGCCGGAAAACTGAAAACCGCCGACGGCCTGGAAATCCCCTTTGAAGATCTCTGCGCCATCGACGGTCCCTTTTAAGATATGTTTGCGATACGATGAATTAAAGAATCGTCTCCATTCCCACCTTCTGCGGTTTCAGGCCGCATTTCTGATAAAACTTCATAGCCGGCTCATTCAGCGACCAGACGTTCAGCGTCACATTATAACAGCCGCTCTCCCGGGCAAACGCCAGGACCGCGTCGTACAACGTTTTTCCCACATGCTGTCCGCGGAGCTGTTCATCCACGCACAGGTCGTCAATGTACAGCGTCTTGATATCTGTCATGATGTTGTGGTTGATATACTGCTGAAAAATGCAGAATGCGTAGCCAAGCACCTTCTGCTGATCGTCCACCGCCACAAAAATCGGGCGGGAATCATCGTGAATCAGCTCTCTCAGCTGATCGTCCGTATACTTTTTATTTCCCGCCTGAAACAGGTCCGGTCTTCCCTGGTGATGCACCATATTCACCTGAACCAGCAGACGGTCAATATCCTCCATGTCTCTTTCCTGCGCTCTGCGAATCTCCATTGTTCTTCTCTCCTTACTTTCCAAGATACATTGAAAAACCATAACCGTTTGACCACCCGAAACGGCAGCCGCTTTCAGACCCCCTTACCTCTTGCCAGATTCCTGATAAAATGCCGTATATCTGCGAAGCCTTTTTCCCAGCGTCAGCGCCAGCAAAATTTTCATCACATCCGGCACAATAAACGGAATCACGCACCAGCCAAGCACTGTAGCCAGTCCTACCGTGCCGGTGGTAGCCATATAAACAACCATATACCAGGCGGTTCCAAACCCGTAGCAGACACAAAGTCCCAGAAGCATCACAAGAAACTGTGCCGCCATTCTCTGTCCGGCCATCCGCTCCAGCCCCCACATAACAAGGGCGGAGCCCAGGAAACCAACGATATATCCGCCGCTGCTTCCCGCCAGCGCGCCAAAGCCGCCGCTGAAACCGGCAAACACCGGAAGTCCCACAAGTCCCATGAGAATATAGACCAGCACCGCCATAGTCCCCCGCCTGCCGCCAAGAATGGCAAAGGAAAGGAACACGCCGAAGGTCTGCATGGTAAACGGCACCGCCGCAGGGATCACGATCCAGGAACAGACTGCCATAATTCCCGCGAACACGGCAATATAGACCATATCCGCCGTGGTAAATTTTCTCTTTTTTACTGCTGCTGATGTATTTCTGTTCATGCTGTCTTTCTCCTTTTATCGTTACGATCGTTGCTTTTACACCACGGCGTACATGCTCATCATCATTAAGATCCCCAGCAGAATGCTGACGGAATTGATCTGCGCCGCCTTCGCTCCGTCGCCGCCGGCGTTTTCCGTCAGAAGCGGCGCGATGCTGGCCACAGGAGCCATCAGAAGCACACAGACTGCCTGGCGGATATCCTGGGCAAAGGGGACGAAAAATACCACCACTGCCGCAAGTCCAAGAAGCACCAGATACCGCAGACTGAAAAATTTCAGCAGCATGCGCACATTCTTTTTGTCCAGATTCCACTCAAACAGGATTCCAATACTGAGCATGGCCAGAAACGCGTTGGCGTTTCCCGCCACGCTGGCCAGTTTCAGCACAGGCTCCGGAAGCCGCAGCTGCAGCGCCGCCAGAACGATCATGATCAGATAAGCGTCCGTGACCGGAGAACAGAAAATCTTTTTTATCAGAAGTGCCGCGGAAAATCCTCCTCCGTTGCCCTTTCTGCTCTCCGCCAGGGAATAATCCACCCCGTACAGGAAGATCGCCACCGCAATATCGAAAAGACACAGGGCGGCAAATCCATTGGTGGAGATCAGTCCCGTCAGAAACGGGATCGCGAAATTTCCCACATTAAAGCTGTTGAAGCTGAACAGATACTGCAGCTTTCCATCCGCATCGCTGCCCCGCGACGCCGCCATACCCACCAGCAGCAGCGCCGTACAGGTCACAAAACCAATCAGAAAGCACCACAGAAACGACGGCTGCAGTTCCAGGTCCTTCAGTCCGTTCACCGCTGTGGCTGGCATGGTGATATAGAGGATCACACACTTCAGAAACTTTGTGTCCTCCACTTTAAAAATCCCCGCGCGCTTGAATCCGTAACCCAGAAACAGCAGCGCCAGGTACACGACGGTCTGTGTAAATACATTGCTCATCTCTTTTCCTTTTTCTCCTTTCCTTTCACGATTATATTCCTGTCACTGTTCAGACAGCGGAATCGTGACACACTTTCTACTGCCGCAGGATTTCACAGACGGTCAGCCTGTCCCCGCAGACGCAAAACCTCACGGTCATTCCGGCAAAGCTCATGGCGTAAATCCGCTCAGGGTCCTTCTGATATGCCGGGCGCGGATCGTTGGACAGAACGCCAAACAGCGCGCGCCGTTTTCCTTCCGGCACCATGGAGAGCCATTTCTCCGGAATTTCCACCTGCAGTCCGTAATGCTCAAATCTTCCGGCAAAGCCTCCGCTGGCCTGCGGATGACAATCCACATGGGGAAGATACGGCTTGATGTCAAGGATTGGCGTCCCGTTCATCAGATCCGCGCCGCGGACACGGAGCGCCATGCCATAATCCGGATGCTTCTCCACGCCTTCCAGACGCACACTGGACAGGCCGATGGGATTGGGCCGGAACGGGGAACGCGTGGCAAACACCCCCATCCTTGTATTCCCTCCCAGCCGCGGCGGGCGCACAGTAGGCGACCATTCCTCCCGCCTGGCTTCCGAAAACTCCCAGAGCAGCCAGATATGAGAATACTCCTCCAGTCCCCGCAGAGCCTCCGGCCTTCGGTACTCCGGCTCAAACACCACCAGCGCTTCCAGCTCCTCCACCATGCCGCTTTGGCGGGGAATCCCGAATTTTTCCGGGAAATCACTTAGGATCCGCCCGATCCGGCGCAGCTCCAACGCCGGAGGCTTTTCGTTGTACGGCTTCTGAACGTCCGTCTCATGACCGTCCGGCCTTCGATTGTCCGGTTCATGACTGTCCGGCTTCTGAACATCTGGCTTCTGAGCGTCCGGCTCATGGGCGTCCAGTTCATGGGCGTCCAGTTCCTGCCGTTTGTCTTCCCTGCCCTGCATCGTCTTTTTCATATACTTCCAAAATCCTTTTTTCGCTTTTTTTCCGGGTAGTCCCTGATTATTATAACTCTGTTCCCCCGGGTATCGTCAAGTGGCAATCTGCCGCTTCCCGGTAAATACGTAACAGTTCAGCCAGCTGAACTGTTACGGCATCCGGCCATTGAAAATCGCTTCGCGATGGGCCGGATGCCTGCAGGCACTACGTTTTCCTACGGTCTGTGCAGTAAATGCACAGACCTGCTGAACTGTTATGTAAGTACTGCACAGAAAATGTTACAATTTGGCCAGCCGCTATCCCGCGAGGCGGTTTCGCGCAGAATGCACGAAAATCCCGAGGCCTGCGGCGCCAAACTGCATAAAATGCAGTTTCTGTGCATCGCGAAGCGTGTAAGCGTTCAACAAGGCTGAACGATTGCCAGAAAATACTTGCAGGGCCGCCAAAAACACGCTATACTACACAGGCAGAACAAATGTTTTTCCATACAGAAAGAAAAAGGAGCAAAAACCATTGAACATGAACTTTAAAACGTTAAAACATGATTTTCTCAAAGAAACGGGAGCGGAACGTTGACCGGCCGCACACACTGGACGGTGGGCACAGCAGCGGCGCTGTGCGTGGCCCAGCCGCCCAATATAAGGGAATGGGTGCTGTGCGTCGCGGCCGCAGCCGTCGGATCTGTGATCAGCGATATTGATGTGACCACCTCGGATTCCAGGGAGGCGCTGAACAGGATCACCGCCGTTTCCGTCCTGGCGGTTGCTGCGGCGGGCGTAGCGGAAGCCTGGTGGCACCTGGGAATTGTCCGCAATTTTGACCGGGAAAGCAACGTTTTCCGCCTGATCCTTGGCTTCGCCGCCTTTCTGGCCATCTGCACCTTTGGAAAAAAACAGCCCCACCGGTCGTTTATGCACTCTTTCCTGGGGTTATTTCTGCTGGGAAGCGTGGCAGGACTTATTTATCCGGCTATGACGCCGTATTTCTCCGCCGCTATGCTCTCCCACATGCTGCTGGACCTGCTGAACCGGAGAGGCGTGCGCCTCCTGTACCCGCTGAAGAAAGGCTTCTGCTTCGGCATCTGCAGCGCGGACGGCTGGCTGGACCGGAAGCTGTTCCTGGCCGGCGGAGCCGTCAGTCTGCTGGTATCTCTGATCCTGTTTTTCTTCCGCTACCGTCAGGAGGTTCTGAGACTTTTCGAAGGTATTTGAAAAGCGGCTGCCGTTTTGCAACGCTGAACTGTTACCCTGTTCAAAAAAGAATATGAGCCACCCCTTGACCGCAGATTTCTTTTTCGCTATACTGATTATGAAAAGAGCGTCAGCGAATGATATTGATATGTATGGTATCCATATCGTTCGCCGGCGTTTTTCTTTTTTGCGGCGAAAAATAATAGAAAAGGGGGTATTTCCATGAAACGGAATCATCCAACAACCTGGTATCTGAAAAAATGGAGCGCCGACATTCTGGTGGATCTGCTGGGCGGTGTGCTCATCGCCCTGGGCGCCTATAATTTTGCGGCAATGGCCGGATTTCCCATGGCGGGCCTGACAGGAATCGCTCTAATTTTTTATCATATATTTGGTCTTCCCATCGGACGCACCGCCCTTCTGCTGAACATTCCTATCGCATGCTTCTGTTACAGGATCCTGGGGCGCCGCTTCTTTCAGCGTTCCGTGCGGACGATACTGATCACTTCGCTGATCATGGACTACGCCGCGCCGCTGTTTCCGGTCTATACCGGCGACCGGATGCTGGCGGCCATCTGCACCGGCGTGTTTTCCGGTCTTGGCTACGCACTGATCTATATGCGGGATTCCTCCACCGGCGGCGGAGACTTTGTCATGCTTTCCATCAAAGCCCTGCATCCCCATCTGTCTGTGGGAAGGATCACCTTTGCCCTGGACACAGCGGTGGTCCTGCTGGGAACTGTCATTGTGTCCAAAGATATGGACAGCCTGATCTACGGAATGATCGTCACGTTTCTCATGTCCGTGGTCATGGACAAGTTTATGTACGGCATCAACGCCGGAAAAATGACCCTTATCATCACGGAACACGCCCGGGAAGCCGCAGAGACCATCGACGCGGCCACCGGCCGAGGCTGCACGTTCCTGAAGGCCGAAGGCAGCTACTCCCATGAGGAAAAAGACGTGGTCCTTTGCGCCTGCAACAACAAGCAGATGTACCAGATCCGCAATGCCGTCCGCCAGCTGGACCCGGACGCTTTTATCATCATCATGGAATCCAACGAAGTGCTGGGCGAAGGTTTTATAACAGATCAGCCTCACTGACAGGCGGCAGGCTGAACTGTTACCAGATTTCTGCAGTCCTGCCAAAGTGTGTTTTCTTCCGCAGTATTTTATGTTACAATCAAAGCATACGATTGTGTTCCAAAGCGGGGCGTGCAGATTGCAGGAATGAATTTTCAAACACACTCTAATCCTTTGGAACGCAGAGAAAAGGAGTGTGCATTCACCATGAAAGTATTGAAGCAGAAAACCATCTGTACAGGGTATGAAACAATAGAAAACGGCTATATCCGGTACGGCGCCACCATCGCTGAGGTGGGCGCAATGAGCGGCTTTCGGCCGCTGCCGGACGACGAGGAGGTGATCACCGCCGCCACCACCGTGATCCCAGGCTTTATCGACGTCCACAGCCACGGCGGCTATGGCTTCGACTGTATGGACGCTTCCCCGGACGAGCTGGACGCCATGGTGCGCCAGATGACCGCCAGGGAGGGGATCACCTCCTACTTCTGCACCACCATGACCCAGTCCTACGGGCAGATTGAGGAGGCGATGAAGGCGATCAACGCCGCCGCCGAAAAAAATCCCGTCATCCAGGGCGTCCATGTGGAGGGCCCCTTCGTCTCCGCCCGCTACAAAGGGGCCCAGAACGAAGCTTTTCTCCACAAACCGGACGCCCAGGCCCTCGCCCGCTGGAACCGGCTCAGCGGAAACAGGATCCGCCTGGTGACGTATGCCCCGGAGGAAGCCTCCCCTGATTTTGAAGACTGGTGTCTGGCCAACGGCATCGTCCCAAGCGCCGGCCACTCCTGCGCCGGCTATGATCTTCTCTGCCGCAGCAAAGCCAGCCATGTGACCCACCTTTACAACGCCCAGCTGGGACTGAACCACAGAGAGCCTGGGGTCACCGGCTACGGCCTTCTCACCGACGGCGTCACCGCAGAACTGATCTGCGACGGCATCCATATCCGCCCGGAAATGATCCGCCTGGCCCATAAGGTCAAGGGAAGCCGCGGCATCGAACTGATCACCGACTCCATGCGCGCCAAGGGAATGCCCGACGGAAAAAGCGAGCTTGGAGGCCAGACCGTCTATGTGGAAAACGGCACCGCCCGCCTGGAGGACGGAACCATCGCCGGCAGCGTGCTGACCTACATTCAGGCCTTCCGGAATATCATGGAGTTTGCAGGCGTAAGCATGGAAGACGCTGTGCGGATGAGCTCCGTCAATCAGGCGCGGGAATTCGGCCTTACCAGGAAGGGCGCTGTGGCCGCAGGAAAAGACGCGGACCTTGTGCTCCTGGACGGCAGCTGTCAGCTGATAGGAACCGTGTCCATGGGAACCCTTGTGACACCCTAGCTGATTCCGGAGCAAATCCCACGCAAAACGGGGTATGCCGGCAGCAGGAATAAATTTTCAAAGGATACAAAAAGGACATTCCAAAAGCCGTTCTGGCTTTTGGGATGTCCTTTTTTGTAACGATTTCTCTTTTCAGACACGCTTCTGATGCTCCAGCACCCTGGCGATCTTTTCAAATACCTCCTCCAGATTGATCGGCTTGCTGATATGGCCGTTCATTCCGCTGTTGAGACTCTTTTCCACATCCTCGGAGAACGCGTTGGCGGTCATGGCAAGGATCGGAATGTCCAAAGCGTCCTGGCGGTCCATAGCGCGGATCGTCTCCGCCGCCTGATAACCGTTCATGTTGGGCATCTGAATATCCATCAGGATCAGATCATAATATCCTGGCCGGGACGCCCGGAATTTTTCCACAGCCTCCACGCCGTCTCCGGCAGTTTCCATCACTGCGCCGGTGGCCGACAACAGTTCCACGGCAATCTCCAGGTTCAGTTCATTATCCTCGGCAATCAGGAATCTTCTTCCCCGGAAGTCTCCTGCGGGTACTTCCGGCTCTGCGTCCACATGGTTTTCCTTCGCGGAAATCTCCGACAGGGCCGCCCGAAGCGACGACTCAAACAACGGTTTCGCCACGATCAGCGCCGCGCCGCACTGCCGGCTCTGCTCCTTCAGCTCTGCCGTGTCGTAGGCGCTCATAAGGATCGCCGCCGGTTTCTCCGTCATCGAAGCCGAACGGATCCTGTGGATGGTCTCCAGTCCGTCGATGTAGGGCATCTTCCAGTCGATGAGACAGAAATCATAGGGCTGCCCTGCCAGCTGCGCCTTCTCGGCTTTCGCCGACGCTTCATAGCCATTGTCCGTAAAATCCGCCGTGATCTTCAGTTTCTGAAGCAGCAGCCGGACGTGAGCCAGCGCCTCCGGGTCGTCGTCCGCCACCAGCGCACGCAGTCCGGAATAATCCTGCTCTCCTTCCTCCTGGGTTTTTCCCTTGCCAAGCGGAAGGATCACCGTGAACGTACTTCCCTTCCCCACGGCGCTTCGCACGGAAATCTTTCCGTCCATCATCTCCACAAAACGCTTGCAGATGGAAAGTCCAAGTCCCGTGCCTCCATGGGTCTGACTGATTCCCGCGTTTTCCTGCTCGAAAGCCTGGAAGATCTTGTCGTAGTTTTCCGGCGCGATACCGCTGCCTGTGTCCTCCACCTCGAATTTCATCCACAGACGCTCTCCTTCGTTTTCCAGCGCGGCGATGCGGAGCATGATTTTTCCGCCCCGCGGGGTAAATTTCAGCGCGTTGGACAAAAGGTTCATGAGGATCTGGTTCAGCCGCAGAGAATCTCCGTGGAGCATTTCCTCTACCTCGCCTGACAGTATTGTCTCAAACTCGATGCCTTTTTCCTGGGCCTGAATAAAGATCATATTGTTCAGAGATTCCACAAACGCCCGGAAATCAAAGTCCACCGCGTTGATCTCCAGCTTCCCGCTCTCGATCCTGGACATATCCAGCACGTCGTTGATCAGATTCAGCAGATGGCCGGAGGAGAGACTGATCTTCCGCAGACAGTCCGCAACCTTCTCCCTGTCCCCTGAATTTTGCTGGGCGATCATCACCATACCGATGATGCCGTTCATCGGCGTGCGGATCTCGTGGGACATTCTGGAGAGGAACTCGCTTTTGGCGCGGCTGGCCTGCTCCGCCTGGACCATAGCCTTTTCCAGCTCCTTCTGGACGCGGATATTCTGGGTTTCATCCGTCAAAACCGTGACAAACTGCTCCCGCTCCTCCGTCTGGATCCGGTAGGTCTGCAGGGCAAAAATCTTCTCTTCCTGGAACGCTGGATGGCGGTAATGGAATAACGCATTCCAGTAAGTCTCCCCTTCCGTTTGGAACAGTTCCCGGATCATCTGCCGGTCCGCCTCATCCATATAGTCAAACAGAAGCTGCGGAGAAACCTTATTGGGGTCCGGGGCGAATCCGAGGATCCGCTCCGCGTTCTCCGAGACAAAGTTTCGTTCCGGATGGTCCAGCTCATTGATCATAAACACATGGTCGATGGTCCGCGAAAGCAGTTCAAACAGATGGTTCTGGTTCTGAAGGCGCACATTCTGCCACCTCAGCAGATATTTATAGATAAAGTATACCGTCATTACCAGCAGAAAGATCAGACAGGAAGTAAGGATAGAATAGAACGCCGTATTCTCCGCCTGATGATAAAAATATTCAAAACGGTCCCGCGCGAACTTGAGAACCCCCTCCAGCTGTCCGTCAAACTGCTGATAGGTGTCCTCCAGATTCTGTGTTTTGTAGGATGTGATCTCCGCCGCGCTGCGGTCGTCCGCAGCCGCGTAATCCAGAAACTGATTCTGCTCCTCCACCATCTGTTCCATCAGCGCCCGCAAGGTTTTCAGCTCCTTTTGATCCCCCAGATAGCAGGACTCCATGATCTCCAGCTTTTCCCACGCGTCCTGATAGGTGTCTTCCATCTGTTCTCTGATGGCCACCACCACCTCGGGCGTATTGATATTCTTCAGCTGCTCGAAGCTGATCCTGATATTGTCAATATCATTCTGCAGATCGCTGCCGGCGCTGAGCACCTGAAAGGGATGGTTCCGGATCGTCGTCAGGTTCGTCATCAGCTGCGTGATGCTGAAAAGGATGAACGCGAGAAAGCATATCATCAGCACAACCAGCACAGCGCCGGATACGGACGATATTTTTTTGTTTCTCACAAGCTGTCGTTTTTCTCTTTGCATATACGATTCCCCCATGATCTCTACAGCCGTCTGCCCCGGCAGACCGCAGCGCGGCCTGCCAATGTTCCATTCTGGAACGTTTCAGACACCCGCCGGAACGCCGGGGCAGATTCTATTTATTGGATACGGCTGTGAAGCTCCTGCAGGGAAACGACGCCTTTGCTTTCCCGCTTCTGCATGGTACGGATTCCGTCCGCACTGGCCAGCGCAGCCGCCATGGTTGTCAGATAAGGTACACGGCTCTTGATGCATGTCTTTCTTACATAACTGTCGTCCGGGCCGGCCTCGTCCCCTTTCGGGGTATTTACCACAAGGTCTACCTTTCCGTTGGTGATGATATCATAAATGTTCGGACGACCTTCGGACATTTTGCAGATTCTCTCCGCCGGAATGCCCGCGCTCTCGATCATCTCTTTCGTATGTCCTGTGGCGATAATGCTGAAACCGGCGTCATGGAATCTGGAAGCCACCTGTACCAGGTCTACTTTGTCTTTGTCGCTGACGCTGATCAGCACCGTTCCGGACAGGGGCAGAATACTCTTGGTTCCTTCCTGCGCCTTGTAATAAGCCTCTCCCACAGTGTCCGCAAGGCCAAGCACCTCTCCGGTGGAGCGCATCTCCGGTCCCAGTACCGGATCCACCTCCGGGAACATATTGAACGGGAACACGGCTTCCTTCACACCATAGTAAGGAATCTTCTTCTCCTTCAGTCCCTTCAGCGGAGACTCTTTTCCTGTAAACTCGGATGTGATGATCTCCGTAGCCAGGGATACCATGTTGATATCGCATACCTTGGACACCAGCGGCACCGTTCTGGACGCTCTCGGGTTGGCCTCCAGCACATACACCTTGCCGTCCTCAATGGCGTACTGCATATTCATCAGTCCGCGCACATGCATTTCTTCCGCGATCTTCTTCGTGTACTCCTTGATGGTCTTCAGGTTCTCCTCGGAGATATTTCTGGAAGGAATGATACATGCGGAATCTCCCGAATGTACGCCGGCCAGCTCGATATGCTCCATAACCGCCGGAACAAACGCGTGCTCGCCGTCGCTGATGGCGTCCGCCTCGCACTCCATGGCATGGCGCAGGAACCGGTCGATGAGGATCGGGCGGTCCGGAGTAACGCCTTCCGCCGCTTCCATATAAATTTTCAGGTTCTCCGGGTCGTACACAACCTCCATGCCCCGTCCGCCAAGTACATAGGACGGACGTACCATCACCGGATAACCGATTCTCTCGGCAATCTCCAGCGCTTCCTTCACATCCACAGCCATTCCTGACTCCGGCATGGGAATCTCCAGCTTGTCCATCATGGCGCGGAACAGGTCGCGGTCCTCCGCCATATCGATGACCTCCGGGGAGGTTCCCAGGATCCGCACACCGTTTTTCTCCAGCTCCGCGGACAGGTTCAGCGGCGTCTGTCCTCCAAACTGTGCGATAACGCCCAGCGGCTGTTCTTTCTTATAGATTGCCAGCACGTCCTCCAGGGTCAGCGGCTCGAAATACAGCTTGTCGGAGGTGTCGTAGTCGGTGGAAACGGTCTCCGGGTTACAGTTTACAATGATTGTCTCAAAGCCGGCTTTTTTCAGGGACAGAGCCGCGTGAACGCAGCAGTAGTCGAACTCGATACCCTGGCCGATCCGGTTGGGGCCGCCGCCGAGAATCATAATCTTATTCTTGTTTCCGCTTACCGGACTTTCGTCCTTTACATGGTAGGTGGAATAATAATAAGCGCTGTCTTTGGTACCACTGACATGAACGCCTTCCCAGGCTTCCTCGATGCCTTCCTGAATGCGGGCGCTGCGGATCTCGTCCTCCGCCACGCCAAGGATCTGGCTGAGATATTTATCGGAGAATCCGTCCAGCTTGGCCTGGCGCAGCTGCCCCGGCGCGGGAACCTGTCCCGGAGTTTTCAGAAGCGCTTCCTCTTCCTCCACCAGTTCCTTCATCTGTTCGATAAAGTAATGCTTGATTTTGGTCAGCTGGTACAGTTCTTCCACGGTGGCTCCTTTTCTCAGGGCCTCGTACATGATAAACTGGCGCTGGCTGGTAGGCGTTACCAGAAGCTTCAGTAGCTGTTCCTTTGTCATCTCATGGTAGCTTTTCGCGAATCCAAGGCCGTACTGACCGATCTCCAGACTGCGGATGGCTTTCTGGAAGGCTTCCTTATAGGTCTTTCCTATGCTCATAACCTCGCCCACCGCGCGCATCTGGGTGCCCAGCTTATCCTCCACGCCTTTGAATTTCTCAAAAGCCCAGCGGGCAAATTTGATCACCACATAGTCTCCGTCCGGAACGTATTTGTCCAGAGTTCCGTATTTTCCGCAGGGAATCTCGTCCAGGGTCAGACCGCTGGCAAGCATGGCGGAAACCAGAGCGATGGGGAAGCCTGTGGCCTTGCTGGCCAGTGCGGAGGAACGGGAGGTTCTCGGGTTGATCTCGATGACAACGATCCGTCCGGATTTCGGGTCATGGGCAAACTGTACGTTGGTTCCTCCGATGACCTGAACTTCCTCAACAATCTTATAGGCCTGTCTCTGCAGTTCCTTCTGCACCTCCTCGGAGATGGTCAGCATCGGTGCGGAGCAGAAGGAATCTCCGGTATGAACGCCCAGCGGATCGATGTTTTCAATAAAGCATACGGTGATCATATTGTTCTTCGCGTCTCTGACCACCTCAAGCTCCAGCTCTTCCCAGCCGAGAATGGACTCCTCCACCAGTACCTGGCCTACCATACTGGCCTGCAGGCCTCTGGCGCACACGGTTTTCAGCTCTTCCACATTGTACACCAGTCCGCCGCCGGCGCCGCCCATGGTGTAAGCCGGGCGCAGAACCACCGGATATCCCAGTTCGTCCGCGATGTTCAGCGCTTCCTCCACGCTGTAGGCCACCTGGCTGCGGGCCATCCCGATGCCTAAGCGGTTCATGGTATTCTTAAACTCGATACGGTCCTCTCCGCGCTCGATGGCGTCTACCTGCACGCCGATAACCTTTACGTCATAACGCTCCAGCACGCCGGCCGCCGCCAGCTCGGAGCAAAGATTCAGTCCGGACTGTCCGCCCAGGTTCGGCAGGATGGCGTCGGGACGCTCTTTGGCGATGATCTGCTCAAGACGCTCCACATTCAGCGGTTCAACGTAGGTTACATCCGCGATTCCCGGGTCGGTCATGATCGTGGCCGGATTGGAATTTACCAGCACGATCTCGTAACCAAGCTGACGCAGGGCTTTGCAGGCCTGGGTTCCGGAATAGTCAAATTCGCAGGCCTGGCCGATGATGATCGGGCCGGAGCCAATAATAAGTACCTTATGAATGTCTGTTCTTTTACTCATAAACGTTCCCCCGTTTTTCTTTAGTCTCTTTCGGCCACAGGCGCTTCTCCCTGTGCCCAAAAAAAGCTGCCGAACTACTACGCAATCCGACAGCCGACATAATCACATGTAGAATATTTGCAGCAGCGGTATGGAAGCCGTTGTGCATTGCCATATGTAATTATCTGTAACTTTGTAATTTATCATAATCAACCCGTAAAGATTTGTCAACCCCTAAATGGGGCGGGGGCGGACGAAAGCGGGCCGGGGCAGGACGGGCAGCGTGGACGACAGCGGGCCAGGGGCGGGCGGCCTATGCGAAACAAAGGCTGCTGCAAAGCCGCGGAAAATCTAAACGTTCCAGGGGCGCGGCGGATGGGGACCGGCGCGATTCGTCAGGAAGTTTTGATAACTTCCCGACTCAGCGCGCCTCAGGCTCAGGACAGGAAG
>JAGHIA010000094.1 GCA_017887445.1 Fusicatenibacter sp. | reverse complement strand
ATAAGTTTCAATATAAGAATTGAAATATTCCTGCCTTTGTTCTCCATCCGCTGTCAGAACATCCGGCATCCCTCCGCGCCAGATATGCTCAAATACGTCAACAATATCGTTCTTTTTTGCCGTCTTTCAAAAGCTGGCGCAGAAGGCACCCGGCGCGGCGGGCGGCGCATATGGAAATGCAGTGCTTGCGACTACAGGCGGACAGAAGCGGTCAGGGTGTCCGCGGAATGGAGAACAGGCCCAAAACCACCCGCCCGGCAAAACCACAATTCCCGTACTCCAGCCCGCGAACACCCTGACCGCTCCTGTCCGAATGTCGGAGTGAGCACGCATTCCATATGCGCCGCCCGCCGCGCCGGGTGCCTTCTGCGTCCAGCCTTTTGTACCGCCGGCCCCGGATTGCTTTCGTCCGCATTCACCGAAAAAACACTGTTCATTTTCACACACATGTATTATAATGGGTACTATCCGTTTGGAAAAACATTAACTGACTGATTCCAATCAATGAAACAACACAACGGAGGTAAGTGTTTTGAAGAAAAAGAAGCAACAAAAGCAGGACACGGAACTGACCCGAGGCCAGAGGATGTGGAAAGCTGTCAAAATGGAACTTCATCAGCACAAAAGTTCTTTTACCGTATATCTGATCCTGCGCGCGCTGGTCATTCTTGTGATGATCCGTCAGATATTCAACCAGAATTACGAAAATGTTTTTCTCTGCGCCCTGACGCTGCTTTTGCTTATTATACCCAGCTTTATTCAGGTCAATTTCAAGATTGAGCTGCCGACGACGCTGGAGATCATTGTACTGCTGTTTATTTTCTCCGCGGAGATCCTCGGGGAAATCAATGAATTTTATATTATTATCCCCTTCTGGGACACCATGCTCCATACGCTGAACGGTTTCCTGGCTGCGGCCATCGGCTTCTCGCTGGTGGTGCTCCTCAACGATGACGAGCGCGTGGCCATCCGCCTGTCGCCGTTTTTCCTGGCTTTGGTGGCCTTCTGTTTTTCCATGACCATCGGCGTAATCTGGGAGTTTTTTGAGTTCGGCATGGATATGTTTTTCGGTCTGGATATGCAAAAGGACACCGTCATCCATACCATCAGCTCCGTGGCCCTGGACCCGGCCGGCGGCAACCGGCCCTATATGATCCATAATATTACCTCCACCGTGGTCAACGGTGAGTCCCTTGGCATCAGCGGCTATCTGGATATCGGCCTGCTGGATACTATGGAGGATCTTCTGGTCAACTTTATCGGCGCGCTGGTCTTCTCGGTGATCGGTTTCTTTTATGTGAAGCACCGGGGCAAGGGACATTTCGCCTCCCGTTTTATCCCCCGCAGGAAGAAGCGGGAAAACGATTACCTGGCCATGGTTGAACATGAGCCAGGGACTGCCGCTGGCAGTGCCGCGACCTCCGGTAGCAGTCCTGAAACAAACGCCGAACACGCCTGACCGTATCTGCGCAAAGCTGAACTGTTACCAGAATTCATCTCCGCTCCGGTACGCCTTGTATCTCGTGCCCCGCGGCTTTTTGGCACACCTTTTCTGACTCCGCCAAGTTATTGTTTACAGTACACCCGTAAACCAATGACATTTACTTTAGAGGGATTTCGGATTTTATGTCGGAAATCCCTTTTTCTACTAATAGTTCAAATTTCTTTTTATTATCAAGTAATAATCCAACGATTATCGTCTGTGCACTAACAGCGGTTTCAACGCGTATACCGCTTTCGTAATAAAAACGCATTTTCCCTGCATGGTCTCAAGTTGTCTAAGTGAGCAAAGGCATCCTCCGGGGTAGTTACCTCCTTCTCTCGGCGGATACAACTTTGCTCATAAGCAAAATCCAGAGGAGGATATGCTGCCACCCGAGCAACCACTTCCTTTTCCCATTCGTCATCAGCGATATTTGCTCGGCTGCACCGTGGCAAGTATTCCCAAATTTCCCAACGTAGCGTCGCCATGGCATCCCGCAGGGTATTGATGCGTTCTAATTTATCGTCTTCCAAATCGCATTGCATTGGTTCGCCGAATTTGATGTAGCAATCTTTCTCTCGATATTCAATCACGAGAGGAATGATAGGACAGCCGCTTTTAGCAGATAAATCAACAATCCCCCATGCCATTGGCATCATAGGCAAAGATGGGAAAGTGTTCCATGTTCCTTCCGGAAACATAAAAATATCCTCACCCTTATGCGCCAACTTCAGCATAGTTCGCGCGGCGATCGCTTTGCTGTCTTTATCTTTACGATCTACCCAGATACATCCGTTAAGGATAAAAAATACCCGATCTGCAATGGTCAGCCGCTGCTTTCCCGCCACCAGCCAAACCTGCCGAGGAATGGTAAGTCCGCAGTAGGGCGTATCATATTTGGATCCATGGTTGCAGCACCAAATAGCGTTGCCATTCACCTGTGGCGGCGTGTTCAGGTAATGCATCCTATGATGAATCTTTCCTTTTAAAATTTGCTTCATCAAAGGATGAAGTAAGTGGGTTAAAAATCGAGGAATCATATATGGTCGATTTCCTTTCCTGCTTATTCGCATAGAAATGATTTGAACTCATCCAATGTATGGAACAGGTAATTCTGATAATAAATGAGACCACCAACAAATTCCAACTGCTCAAGTCCTCTTGCGCATGCCAGCTTCTCACCATGAAAATCGCCCCCGACATGCTTCAGTATCAGTCCGCTCAAGTCTGTACAACGCGAAAAGTAAATATTTCCCCAAACACTTTCCAGTGATGCAAGACAGGACATTTCATCCAGCGCTTCTAAATGCGTGTCCCCAAAAATCATGGTTAGATTTCTAAGCCACTCTTTTTTTATGGCCGCACTGTATGTAAAATCACCACCATAGTACTTTGTCCGTTCCTTGCAATCAACCAATTCGTTGATGTCAAAGGCGAGTTCTGATTCTGTGCACCCAAGCATCTGACGAAGTGTGCTTCTTTTTTTTCGCGACTCAACTGAATCCGCAGCAATTGCGGCAATACCGTAGACGGTCACTCGTACGGCATCTATCAACGATCGAATACTGTAATCACCGTAACTTCCGCCATGAGAAAATACATCCGCCGCTTTTTCAATTATGCGGTCAGACAGTTTGGTTTTGCTTTTATATCGTGTGCTGTATCGATATAGTTTTTGATATTTTGCGTTCAAGCTGTCACCCATTCTGCTTCTCCTTATCCTGGCTCAATTGTTTTGAATATTTAATTTCTATTGATTTTCCACACCTCAAGCCGTGGGTGGATGCAATGTCAGGCACAATATCAAAGATATTTTTTTGCGTAATGTCTCCTGTTCTGCAAAGTTCCATAAGATTCTCTATGATCATAGCACTTTCAGAAAGGGCTTTGCGATAAAGTTCCATAAACGATTCTGTAGAACGGATCGTATCGACCATGGGATTGCACCACTGTTCATGTTCCTCATTCAGAAATTGCCGGGCGCTTGCAATATTACGATGGTAAGAAAAGGATGACGTCCCCTTTAGAAAAGGATCCACAAAATCAAAGATGATCCGTTTTATGCCAAACGGATCGTACTTGAATATGTGCATAAAAAGTGAAACTTGTGTAAGAGCGCAGCACATTACCTTCCCTCCGTCTTTGAAACCATAGGTTTCGTTCAGACTGGCATCTAACACATCAGGAAGTACGGGATCAATGTCCTTCGTGGTGAAAGAAAACATTTTGTATATTTGAGTGTTTTGCATATCGGTCATACCAACTTGCTCCAACATGAAGATATCAAGATAATTCTCGATAATTCCATGCATCCATGTGGGATTGCTCCGATCTCGCACATGATCTCCAGCCAAATAGATAATAAACGGATGTGTATAGGCATCCAAAATATGATGCGCAATATAGCCAGGGCCGAGAAACAAAAGAATCTGTTCTCGGTCAAGAACATTTACGTGTTGCGCATATTTCAAGTAGTTGTATACAAATTTCTGAAAAGAATACTCCTGCAGCAAGTCAGAGTTTTGTACATTCTCAGCTAAACGTTTTGCGCTAAATATTTTGTAAAAGTTGTGGTAAATGAAAAGGTCATGTCCTTGTGCAAAAATAGAATATTTATCATATCCTGGTACGGACTCAAGGGTTTTCCTACTCAGTTGATTTTTAAGCTGTTCATAGAATAATCTGTGTGTAATTGGCCCAGGCATAGTCTTTTTCCCCTGTTGTGTTTTTGTCATATGGCCGATATGATGTAAGACATCCCTCAAAAATCATATAATCTTTTAGAGCAACGTACATATCAAACGGCCTTATGTGGACTGGCTTTTTATCTCCGAAAAGTGATATGCCATTGTGAATCAGGACCTCTGAGACCCACTGGGAACAAAAATAATGATTTTGTCTTGCTACACCTCTTCCGGTGATAAGCATAGAACACAATCCCAAGAAATTGTACTTAAACTGGTTTCGGTTCCTCCATGCCAGCTCCATTGATTCCTTAATTCCGTTATATTGCTCAATCGTGATAGGTATTTCAAATACCGCAATCTTTGCGTGTTTCGAATGAAAAGCGAACACACCTGTACGGATATTTTCACAAACCAATCCCGCAACAAAGGGGTTGTGCAGTTTTATTCGTGCAAAAGAGAGCATATCGTCCAAAGTATCGTTGAGCGATAATGATATATGAGCATAGCCGTCACCTGGGTATCGATTCCAGAATTTCAGCTTTGCCCTGTTAGAAATCAGTTTACTTGCCACAGTCCCACAGTAGCTGGCAACAATATAAATTTTATGATTTTCCTTCTCGCATAACATATCTCATACATCCTCATTACAACAAACCATGACCGACGATTGCTAAAAGATATACAAAAAGCTATTCATCTGATTTGGCCTTGAATTCTTCGTAGAAAAGTGTACCTTTCTGCAAAGAAAGCATGACCCGCTTTTATTCGCTGAACTTCGCTGATTTTTGGTGTTTTTATGTCAAATCGGTATGGAAAATCTTGTATACCTATGATATAATAACTTTATATAAGTTTTTTCACCTTTTGCAGAAAGGTACACATTTCTGTAAAAATCCCCCCTTTACAACAATTTGGTTTTTTCGTAAATCTCTGCCCGGTAACGGAAGGTCGCAAGGGGCATTCCACATTCCTTTGCCGCTGCCGTCCCGGTAATTTCTCCCACCTTCCAACGCAAGTAAACGGATTGGAAATTCTCAGGTAGCGGTCTGGGTGGCCGTCCAAACCGAATGCCTCTGGCCTTTGCCGCTGCAATACCTTCAGCTTGCCGCTGCCGGATGTTGGTGCGCTCGTTCTCTGCCACAAAAGACAGCACTTGGAGCACAATATCACCGAGGAAGGTTCCCAGCAAATCCTTACCTCTCCGTGTATCCAGAAGCGGCATATCCAGTACCACAATGTCAATGCCTTTTTCCTTTGTGAGAAAGCGCCATTGTTCCAATATTTCGGCATAATTGCGCCCCAGACGATCGATGCTCTTGATATAGAGCAAATCGTCTTTTTTCATTTTTCGCAGCAGTTTCTTGTACTGCGGACGCTCAAAATCCTTGCCGGATTGTTTGTCGATATAAACATTTTTCTCAGGTACGCCCACTTCCCGGAGAGCAATGACTTGACGATTTTCGTTTTGCTCTCTGGTCGAAACACGGATGTACCCATAAATTTTCTGCTCGATCATAGTCATGCCAGTCCGGACAATGTAGGCTTTGCTCCCATTCCTGTAATTCTCGTGATTGCTCATAGAAAAAGTCCTCCTGTTTTGTTAACTTTGCGCCAAATAGAATATATTCCGTGATAAATTCCATTTGCTGCAAAGTAATATTTTGGTTAAACTCGATTTCAAGCTGGATTTTTGCTTTTGGATGCCCTACCTGCTTTCCCGTTTGCTGGTTTGTGTGAAAACAAGCAAAACAGCGAATATCCACACGGAACGCAAAGATTGCGGTAAAAAAACAACATAACCCACAGGAAAGGAAAAAGGAATCACAAATAAGCAAAAAATGCTGGGCACGGTTGAAATCAGCCATGTCCAGCATTTTTCATTTACCCAATCCCATCTGGCAGCTACCATACGCGTAATTTTGAGTGAATTACTTTCTATGAGCATCCGTCAAAAAAACGCGGGTTTTTTTTTTGCTCCACTATATTGCATTATGATATAGCATGTGTTATGATGTACTCACAAAGGAGGTATACCTATGAACCCACAGCTGAAAAAAGGTGTTCTGGAATTATGTGTCCTCTCACAGCTGACCGACGGAGACAAGTACGGCTACGAGCTTACCGAGCTTATTTCCCGCGAAATGTCTCTGGCCGCCGGAACGCTCTATATGATCCTCAAACGGCTGAAGGAAGAACAATATGTAGAGACCTATCTTGTGGAATCGGATTCCGGTCCTGCCAGAAAGTATTATCATCTGACCAGCCAGGGACATGAATATCTGGATCAAAAAAGAAAAGAATGGCAAACCTTCACCGAGATGGTGGAACGCCTGACCCGCAAAGGAGATAACTATTCAGTCAGCTGAATAGTTACGGCATCCGGCCATGGAAAATCGCTTCGCGATGGGCCGGATGCCTGCAGGCACCAAGTTTTCCTACGGTCTGTGCGGTAAATGCGCTGACCAGGCTGAATCGTTATCAAAGGAGGATAGAGACATGAGTAACACATACAACGACTATATGCAGGAGCTTCGCGAAGCCTTGGACGAGTTCGACCAGGATTTCGCCGCAGAGCTTCTGGAAGATTTTGAATCCCACTTTTCGGAGGGAATAGAAAACGGAATGACAGAAGAGGAAATCTGCCAGGAACTGGGACCGGTGGAAAGCGTCCTTGCGGAACTTCGGGAGTCCTTCCAGCCGGCCTCCCCCGACGTACCAAAGATCACCCGCATCCGCCCCGGCGAAAACTCGTCCCGGAAAGAAACCGTCTCCCGGCTGCATGTCCGGCTGATCACCGCGTCCGCCATCGTACAGGGCGGCGATGTGACAGACGTAGTCTGCGATTATAACCGGGAAGATTTCTCCCAGCGGTTCGAAATGTACACAGAAGGCGACACCCTGTTTCTCAAAGAGAAACCCCTGCCGTTCTTCCAGCGTTTTACTTTCTCCCGCGGCGGCGCCCAATTTGTGTTCAAGGTACCCTCTTCCGTCAAAAACCTGGATCTTTCCAGCACAAACGGTAAGCTCACCCTGAAGCATCTGGAAATATGCCTGGCATCGCTCAACACCGTCAACAGCAGGATCCTGGGCGAACACCTTCAGGCGGAATCCTGTGATGTCCACTGCGTCAACGGCCAGATCCAGATGGACGACTGCCGCTCGCAGTCCATGAAGGCCTCCTCGGTCAATGGCGCTGTCACCATCCGCGGACATTATGGCACGCTGGAGCTTCATTCCACCAACGGAGCGCTGAGGGTGGACGCAGACGTAAAAAATACGCTTGCCCTCCGCACGGTCAACGGCAGCGTCACTGCCTGCTACCGGAAAACCTCCGGAGCGGACATTGATCTTTCTACCAACTGCGGCAGCATCTTTGCGTCTTTCAACGATTCGCACCTGACCAGCCGCAAAAAGCTCAGAACTTCCTACGGAGACAAGTCGCTGAAGATCACGGCCCACGCCCAGAACGGCTCTATCCACCTGGAGGAAACCCCAAAGCTTTGAATTTCTGTAAGGATGGGTTCTGAAAATTCACACGGTTTCAGAACTCATCCGCGGGCGCCAGCTTTCTAAGACACCAGAGCGTGTCTGAAAATTCATTTCTGCAATCTGCACGCCCCACTTTGCGCGGAATCTGCCCCAAAATCAGTCGGCGTAGCCCGCTACGCCTCCCGATTTTGGGGCAGATTCCCCACAAACTGTGACGCATATCTTGCAGAAAGCAATTTTCAAACACGCTCTAGTCATACGCCTTCCACACGCGGAACCAGAGCCGCTCCCGGCGGTTCAGCTTCCGGCGGACTTCCCGGCAGCACTGCAGATATAAGTTCCACACCGCCGCCTTTTCTCCCTCTATCTTTCCCGGTTCTCCGTACAGTTCTTCCGCCGCCGCGTCCAGCGCCGCCTGAAAGTCCTTTCTTTCAAGCCACGGAAATCTTTCACATACCGTTTCGGCAAAATCATCCTCCAGCCAGTCTCCGCCCGCCGGCAGTCCGCCCTTTTCCAGCACTTCCATCAGATCGTCAAAGATTCCCGCCGCGGACTTTCTCTTCCGTCCCGCCAGCAGCAGCCTGCGCCTGAGCCATAAGAGCAGCACAACCAACAATACTGCCGCGGCTGCCTCCGCCGCCTTCCGCGCCGCCGCCAGAAACGCCTGAAATCCTTCCGACTCCCAGAACGGAGGCCCAGCGGCGTCTTCCCCGCGGCCCCAGATTCCAAAGATTCCTTCGCCTGTCTCTGTCTCCGCATCCGGAGCCGCGGGATCCGCTGCCGGATCGCCTCCGATACCGTCTTGTTCCTCCGGTTCCGTCAAACGGTCCGTCTGCTCCTCTGGTCCCGGCAAATCGTCCGTCTGCGCTTCCGATTCCGACAAATCCTCCTGCTGCTGCGATATCCGGGAATCATCCTCCGGTTCCGGCGCCGGCGTTTCCCTGTCCGGCACCGGTTCCTCTGCGTCCGCCAGCACAATCTCCTGCTCCCACGGCGACACACCATCCACCGCGTTTCCCGGCGTTACTTCCACCGGAATCCAGCCAAGGGACTCCTGATAAATCTCCACCCACGCGTGGGCGCACCGGTCTGTGGGGCGCGCCTCAAAAACACCCGGATTGGAAGTTTCCGAAAACAGGTGTGCCGGTACCGCCAGCCCTGTGGCATATCTGGCCGGGATTCCATACATGCGGAACATCATCACCGCCGCGCTGGCAAAATGCTGGCAGTAGCCCTCCCGTTTCTCAAAAAGAAAATATTCCACCGGATCCCTGTCCTCCGGATATTTTCCCACCTGAAGATTATAGCTGCAGGTTCTGCTCAGCCATGAGACGATAAACTGGCGGGTTTCTTCCAGGCCATCGCAGGGGTTTTCCTGGCAGATCCGGTTCAGCTCCTCCAATTCTCCCGGCCAGTCCAGATAGCTGCCGGTCCGTACCGTTCTTCTCTTGCCGTCCCACGCGTCCTCCAGTTCTCCCGCCTGTGCCTGCCCTGCCAGTTCCAGATACCGCTGCGGCCAAAAGCACTGATAGACACGTCCGGCGCCCTGTCTGTCCACCTGCTGAGAGAAATATGGGACATACGTTCCGCTCAGCCAGGCCGCCGCTTCCACGGTCAGCTCCTGCTGCCCGGTCCTTCCCAGGGAAGTTTCCAGACGCCCGGCCATTTCATAGGAATCCGGCTCTGTCCGGTCCTCCCACTGGCGGTCCCATCCGTGCCCCGTATACACCGAACCGTGATAATTTTTCAGATACAGCGTTCCGTCCGGCTGCCGGGTGGTGGTCAGAACAGCCGCCACTTCTCCGGTATACTGGATTTCCTCCTCGTTGGACAACTCGCCAGGGTCACGGCCAAGACCGGGAAATCCAGGCAGCGAAAACCCCATATCCACCGGAAAATCCGTGAAGGTGAACGTGTTTCTCACCCACTGGCGTGTCTCCAGCTTCCGCTCCTCCACATGACCGTCCCACCAGGCTGCCGCGGCGCTGCTGACTGCCAGCAGCACAAGGCTAAGCGCCGTCGCCGCCAGCGCCCGCGCGGGCGCTCTGCGCGCCAAAGTCCGCCTTCCGGCAAAAACACCCACGCAGCAAAGGAGAATCAGACAAAGTGCCTCCAGCGACGGCGTCACGCCCACCGTCAGCACTGCGGCCAACGGCAGCAGCAGCGCCGTCAATACACCGGCTCTGCCGAGTCTCACCACCACCGCGTAATACAGAAAGAAGGAAAAGACAGCCAGAACCATGCAAAAGGCCTGATAAGTCTGCTCCCGCCACACCAGCCGGACACGGCTTACCGGATCCGCAGGATAAAAATGATTTCTTGCCGTGATCAGCACCGACTGATACAGTCCGTCAAACCCTTCGGTCCAGGAAAAAAGATCATCCAGCGGCCAGACAAAGGAAAACGCCGCCCGGATCAGCAGAAGCGCCGCCAGCGCCAGGCCCAGCATGACCCAATGCTCCTTCTTCCATTTCCGCAGCCACAGCCGCCACAGAAGATGCAGCGCCGCAAGACCTGCGCCGATTCCCAAGGCCGCAGTCAGCAGCACGGCAAACTCTGCTTCCGGAAAAAACGTCTCCCACAGCATACGGACGATACCGCAGATCCCCATCAGATAATAGATGATAAAAAACATAAATGCCCCCTGTCAGCAACGGATTTGTCTTCTCTGTCACAGTTCGATCTTCAATAGCTCCCAGGTTTCTCCGTCATCGCCGGAACCAGGAAACCGGACAAGGCGGCGGTTTCCCTCCCAGAGGGTTCCGTCCATATCCAGGCATAGAGCGGCGCCTGGCAGCTGCCGGCTGCCGTCCGGCGCTCCGGTCTGACTTCTGTTTCTTCCGCTGCCGACCAGCGCTCTGAGCGCTTCGTATAACTCCTCCTCAGAAGAAATCTCAAACCGCCGCTCCCCGTCTCCTTCCGTCCAATATACCTGACAGGTAAGTTGTTTTTGCAGCAGCGTGTACATCACACTGGCCGCCGCGGTACGGAAATCATCCAGCCGGACCGGATCATTTTCCTCCCGCAGATCCAGCAGCAGCTCCACCCTGAGACGGCTTTCCGAACGCCCGTACTCCCGGACCATCCACTGGTCTGTCCTTGCGCTCAGTTTCCAGTGGATGGCACGCAGGGAATCCCCCGGCTGATATTCCCGGATCTGCCAGAGTACCGACGGGTCGTCTCCTTTTTGGGTGTCGTCCGTCTCCTCCGATTCGTCTGCCCGGTGTCTCCCTATCTCCAGCCCTACGCGGTGCAGCGGCGGGAGAATATACAGCTCCACCGGCTTTGGCGGCCTGATTCTGCAGGTAAACATTTGCAGAACGTCATACAGCAGAATCCTGTCCGCCTGCACATGCCAGACGCCGGTATGTTCCGACGGCACCGCGCAGGCAAACTGCAGCTTTCCCCTGCCCTTCAGCTCCACAGACGCCGTCCGCTTTTTGCGCTGGCTGCCATCAGAATACCAAATCCGGACATCCGCCCGGGCAACAGGAAAGATGCTTCCGTTTTTCATCCGGAAGGAAACCTCGGCCTGCTCTCCCATCACCGCCAAGTCACCGCCATTCGCGCCGTTTCCGGCAATGGCTTTCACCTGGAACCGCAGTTTCTGTATCTGAAGGGACACAAGCAGCACCACTGCCAGCAGAAACAAAAAGCAAGCCGCCGCCAGCAGTACCATTCCGTCAAACATAATATAGCCGCCCAGAGACGCAAGCAGCAGACAAAGATAGACAAACTTCCGTACCATACAACACTCCTACCCTGTATGAACCAAAACTTCAAGTCTGCGGCGCGAAACTGCGCGCGCCCGCAACGCTTCAGGCTCCTCCCTGCTTCTTGGGCACCGGCCGCGGCACCTGGTTCAGGATCTCCTCCAGAACCTGCCGGCCGGTCACATGGCCCGCCCGCGCCCTGGCGCCAAGGCGGATCCTGTGGATACCCACATCCACAAACACCTGCTCCGTCTCCCGGGGCGTCACATAAGCTTTGCCCTTCAGATACGCCGCGGCCTTCATCATGCGCACCAGAGCCAGTCCGCCCCGGGGACTCATTCCCAGCTCGACCATCGGATGCACCCGGGTGGCCCGCACCAAATTGGCCGCGTATTCATAGAGCACATCATGGACATACACCTGCTCCGTCTCCGCCTGCATCTGCAGCAGAAGCTCCGCGTCGGCCACAGGCGCCAGGTCGTCCAGAGGATTCCCGGCGCTGCGTCCTTTCAGAATCCGGATCTCATCCTCCAGCTCCGGATACCCCATGCTGAGGCAGATCAGAAAGCGGTCCATCTGCGATTCGGGGAGCATCTGCGTCCCCGCCGAGCCTGCGGGGTTCTGGGTGGCAATGACCATAAACGGCCGCGGCACCTGACGGGTCACACCCTCCACCGTCACCTGCCGCTCCTCCATGACCTCCAGAAGCGCCGACTGGGTTTTCGGGGACGTACGGTTGATCTCATCGGCCAGAAACAGATTGCAGAAAACTGCTCCCGGCTGATAGACAAAACTCTGCACATCCTTTTTGTAAACAGAAAATCCGGTAATGTCCGACGGCAGCACATCGGAGGTAAACTGCATCCTCCTGGCCTCCAGGCCCAGCGCCCGGGCAAAGGCCACCGCCATGGTCGTCTTGCCCACGCCGGGGATATCCTCCATCAGCACATGACCGCCGGCGAGCATCGCCATCATGATCTTTTCCACACAGGCATCCTTGCCCACGACCACCTGCCGCACCTGCCCGGTCACATTTTGCAGAATCTCTCTGGAATCGTTCATCCTCAGCCTCTCCCTTCTGCTTTTTTGTCT
>JAGHIA010000093.1 GCA_017887445.1 Fusicatenibacter sp. | reverse complement strand
GCCGGAGACGTTCCGGACGGGGCAGGCGAAGGACTTCATGTCCTGAGCCTGAGGCGCACTGAACCGGGAAATCATAAAGATTTCCTGGTGAATTGCGCCGGTCCCCGTCCGGAACGCCTCCGGGACGTTTAGATTTTCCGTCTCCCCACAGCCGCCCGCCAAACGCACATGGCGCCGGCCACAGCCTGCTTTCGTCCGCCCTAAATGCACCCGCCCTATTGCAAAATTAAACGTTTTCGATTACACTGGAACCATGGCAGCTACGCCGCGGCCAGCAAAAATTTTCCGGCGGAGGTATGAAATGACAGCGGAACCCTTAAACATCCGGTCTTATCTCGAAAAACATTATCCCTTCTGGGAACATCTGAATGCCCAGGAACAGGAGCTGCTGTGCAGCCGTTCTCTGCTTCAGTCCTGTCGGAAGGGGGAATTTTTATATTCCAATGACGACGATTGCCTGGGGATCCTGCTGGTTCTGAAAGGCCAGCTGAGAATCTTTATCCAGTCAGGGGACACCAGAGAGATCACTCTTTTCCGGGTGGGCAACGGACAGGTCTGCACGCTCTCCGCATCCTGTATCATCCAGGAGATCACTTTTGATATCCAGATTGAGGCGGACGAAGACACAGAACTAATTGTCACAAATGTTTCCTGTTTTCGCAGTCTTATGAAGCAGAATATCTATGTGGAAAACTATATCTACAAAGAAACCACGGAGCATTTTTCCGACGTTATGTGGGCCATGAACCAGATTCTCTTTTCCAGTTTTGATCAGCGTCTGGCCGGATATCTGCTGGATGAATCCATTCGTACCCATTCAGCCACGCTGCATACGACCCATGAACAGATTGCCAGAAATCTTGGCAGCGCCCGGGAGGTCGTGTCCAGAATGCTGAAGTATTTTGAAAAAGAGGGTATCGTCTCTCTGGCCCGGGGCACGGTGACGATCACAGACGAAAAAAGGCTGAAAACCTGTACCTATGGAGAAAAACGCTGCAAATGTCAGGAGAAAAACAAGTAAACGATAGTAACCGTTCAGCGTAGCTGAACGATTACACGCTTCGCGATGCAGGCCTCGGGATTTTCGCACATTCTGTGCGAAAACACCTCGCGGGATAGTGGCAGGCTGAACTGTTACAAACGATAACTATTCAGCCAGCTGAATAATTACGGCAGGCTTTTCAGGCTCTCGACATATACTTATTTATCATCGCCATTTATCCCATATCTTTTCTTTTGCCTGCTTACATAACCGCTGACTTTTTCATCGTATGAAGGGTATGGATAATCCAACTGGCGTGCTACCATTCCTGAAACTTCTCGGAATAATACCATACATTGTTCTAAGGCTTCCCACATATGAGGATAGGAATCCATATTATAAGTGGAGATAAGCCGTTTCCACAGATCTTCCGAAACATACTGCTTAAGAAATTTGTAGTTTTTTCCCAAACTGAAACCAAACCCTTGCTCAAAACCAACTGACCAGGAAATCATGCGAAGCAATTCTTTCCGCACAATATCATTCAAATGGTCAATGGCAAAAAGAATTTCTTTACGGCACAGACCTTTCACCACATATGTTGTAGTATTCCAAAATTCATTGCAGCAATCATCAAACATTCTTGCCGTAGGTTTTTTCAGATGATAGTCTATATCCGTCGGCACTGGGGGATGTTTCACTCGGTTATCTTTATCCAGCAGCAATTTCACCAGCCTATCCCATGTGAAATACTCGTCTATGAAATCCAATGGAAGCAAAGTCAAATCTATTTTTACATCATCCGTAAACAACATTAAGTAGGAAAAGCCTTTTTCTACTGCCTGAAATAATTCCATGTCTTCAGGCTTTTGAAGGATCAGCCTCTCTCCAAACACATCCAACCAGTTGTCATCTTTTATGAAACTCTGCATATCTGTGACAAAAAAAGTAATATCGTAATCCTGAAAATCGTCCGGCGGAATATTTATGTTTGTTCTAGACCCCTCCAGTGTAACCATGCGTATTCGTTCATCCATGTTTGCAAAATTCAAAATCGTATCATAAACCTGTTTTTCTGACCTCATTTTTCTCTCCCAATTTATACTTTCGCGTAGCGTGTATTTGAAAATTACTTTCTGCAAGATGTGCGTCACAGTTTGTGTAGTCTGTGCAGTCAATGCACAGACCATATGAAAACGTAGTGCCTGTGGGCACCCGGCCTATGGCGCGGCGATTTTCAATGGCTGGATGCGTGGCAGGCTGAACGGTTACCTCAGGAAGAAGAAAACCCCTGAAGACCTTACGGTCTTCAGGGGAATCTGCGCTTGGATACAATCTATTTTATTTAGAACTTCGTCTGACTGAAATTAGTCGATCAGAGTAGCAACACGTCCTGATCCAACAGTACGTCCGCCCTCACGGATAGCGAAGGTAAGACCCTGATCCATAGCGATCGGGTGGATCAGCTCGATGGTCATCTCTACGTTATCGCCAGGCATGCACATCTCAGTTCCTTCCGGCAGAGTGATAACGCCTGTTACGTCTGTGGTACGGAAGTAGAACTGCGGACGGTAGTTGTTGAAGAACGGAGTATGACGGCCACCCTCGTCCTTGGTCAGAACGTATACCTGAGCGGTAAATTTGGTATGGCAGTGAACAGTACCCGGTTTAGCCAGAACCTGTCCTCTTTCGATCTCAGTTCTCTGAACACCACGAAGCAGAGCACCGATGTTATCACCAGCCTGAGCCTCATCCAGCAGCTTACGGAACATCTCGATACCAGTTACAACGGTCTTTCTGGACTCTTCCTTCAGACCTGCGATCTCAACTTCCTCGTTCAGATGCAGAACACCAGCCTCAACACGGCCTGTTGCTACAGTACCACGTCCGGTAATGGTGAATACGTCCTCAACCGGCATGATGAAGTCTTTATCAGTATCACGCTTCGGATCCGGAATCCACTCGTCAACCGCATCCATCAGCTCCATGATCTTGTCGCCCCACTCGCCGCTCGGATCTTCCAGAGCTTTCAGAGCGGATCCCTGGATGATCGGAGTGTCATCGCCCGGGAAGTCATACTCGTTCAGCAGCTCACGGATCTCCATGTCTACCAGCTCGAGCAGCTCTTCGTCGTCAACCATGTCACATTTGTTCATGAATACTACGATGTAAGGTACACCTACCTGACGGGACAGCAGGATGTGCTCTTTTGTCTGAGCCATAACACCGTCTGTAGCAGCTACAACCAGGATAGCGCCGTCCATCTGAGCAGCACCAGTGATCATGTTCTTTACATAGTCAGCATGGCCTGGGCAGTCAACGTGTGCGTAATGTCTCTTCTCGGTCTCGTACTCAACGTGTGCGGTAGAGATGGTGATACCACGCTCTCTCTCTTCCGGAGCTTTGTCGATGTTCTCGAAATCTACAGCTGCATTACCAGCAACACGCTCAGACAGAGTCTTTGTGATAGCTGCTGTCAGGGTTGTTTTACCATGGTCAACGTGGCCGATGGTACCAATGTTACAATGCGGTTTTGTTCTTTCAAATTTAGCTTTAGCCATTTTAAAATGTCCTCCTTAAAATCTGAGCTCACGGCGTGAGCCTTTTTGAGACTAAATCGTCAGGTAAGCAGGCGGGACAAACCCGCCGTTTTACCCCGAACCTGCTATTGTTGATTATATTGCATTTCACCTGTATTTGCAAGCGAAATTTTGTCTGCCCGCTTATTTCGCGGGTATATCGCGTAACCATTCAGCCAGCTGAACAGTTACCATAGCGCAGCAGTCTGCCGAACCGGCAAAACTGCCGCGTTATATTTGTTCTTTATTTGCCTTTCGCAGACAGTACCTTTTCCTGTACAGACTTCGGAACCGGCTCATATCTGTCGAAGAACATGGAGTAGTTACCACGTCCCTGTGTTCTGGAACGCAGGTCTGTCGCGTAACCGAACATCTCGGCCAGCGGCACATATCCGCGGATCATCTTTCCTCCGCCGATATCGTCCATACCTTCGATACGTCCGCGGCGGGAGTTGATGTCGCCGATTACGTCGCCCATGTAATCTTCCGGAGTGGAAACCTCAACCTTCATGATCGGCTCGAGCAGTACCGGAGCGGCTTTCTGCATTGCCTCTTTGAATGCCAGGGATCCGGCGATATGGAACGCCATCTCGGAAGAGTCGACCTCATGGTAGGAACCGTCGTATACGTTCGCATGAACGCCTACTACCGGGAATCCGCCCAGGATACCGGCCTTCATGGCATCCTCGATACCTTCGCCGACTGCCGGGATATACTCCTTCGGAATCGCGCCGCCGACAACGGTGGACTCGAACTTGTAGGTTTCCTCAGCGTTTGCATCCATCGGCTCAAATTTAACTTTACAGTGACCATACTGTCCACGTCCACCGGACTGTTTTGCGTACTTGCTGTCCACATCCGCCGGTTTTGTGATGGTCTCTTTGTAAGCAACCTGAGGCGCACCAACGTTAGCCTCTACCTTGAACTCACGCAGCAGACGATCAACGATGATCTCCAGGTGAAGCTCACCCATACCAGCGATGATGGTCTGTCCGGTTTCCTGATTGGTGTGCGCGCGGAAGGTCGGGTCTTCCTCTGCAAGTTTCGCAAGGGACTCACCCAGCTTGCCCTGTCCGGCTTTTGTCTTCGGCTCGATTGCCAGCTCGATAACCGGCTCCGGGAACTCCATGGACTCCAGGATTACCGGATGCTGATCGTCACAGATGGTATCACCGGTGGTGGAGAACTTGAATCCGATCGCGGCAGCGATATCACCGGAGTAAACCTTGTCGAGCTCCATACGCTTGTTGGCATGCATCTGAAGGATACGTCCAACACGCTCTTTTTTATCTTTGGTCGCGTTCAGTACATAAGAACCGGAGTTCATGGTACCGGAGTAAACGCGGAAGTAAGCAAGTTTTCCGACAAACGGGTCGGTCATGATCTTGAATACCAGCGCGGAGAACGGCTCTTCGTCGGAAGAGTGTCTTACCACGTCGTTTCCGTCCAGGTCAACGCCTGCGATCGGAGGAATGTCGGTGGGAGCCGGCATGTACTCAAGGATCGCGTCCAGAAGCTTCTGAACACCTTTGTTTCTGTATGCGGAACCGCAGCATACCGGAACGGCTGTACATTCGCAGGTAGCTTTGCGCAGAACGGCTTTCATCTCGTCTACAGACGGGATATCGTCGTCCAGATAGCGCATCATCAGTTCGTCATCCAGCTCGCAGACTTTCTCGATCAGCTCTGTATGATACAGTTCTGCATCGTCTGCCATATCTTCCGGAATATCGGTAATGGTGATATCTTCACCCTTGTCGTCATTGTAGATGTAGGCTTTCATCTCGAACAGGTCGATGATACCCTGGAATTCATCTTCCTTGCCGATGGGCAGCTGCAGGCAGATCGCGTTTTTACCCAGACGGGTCTTGATCTGCTCTACCGCGTTATAGAAGTTGGCACCAAGAATGTCCATCTTATTGATGAATGCCATACGAGGTACGTTGTAGGTATCTGCCTGACGCCATACATTTTCAGACTGAGGTTCAACACCGCCCTTTGCGCAGAAAACGCCCACAGCGCCATCCAGTACACGCAGGGAACGCTCAACTTCTACGGTGAAGTCAACGTGGCCCGGAGTGTCGATGATGTTGATGCGGTGTTCCAGAGCGCCCGGTTTTACTTTGCAGTTCTCCTGCAGAGTCCAATGGCAGGTGGTTGCGGCTGAAGTGATAGTAATACCACGTTCCTGCTCCTGTTCCATCCAGTCCATGGTAGCAGTTCCTTCGTGAGTATCACCAATTTTGTAGTTAACACCGGTATAGTACAGGATACGCTCGGTAAGAGTTGTCTTACCAGCATCGATCTGTGCCATAATACCAATGTTTCTGGTTCTCTCTAATGGATATTCTCTTCCAGCCAACGGATTTTCCTCCTTTAGAATC
>JAGHIA010000092.1 GCA_017887445.1 Fusicatenibacter sp. | reverse complement strand
TGCCTGTGAGCATCCGTCCTATCGCGAATCGATTTTCAATGGACGGATGCCGTAACGATTCAGCTGGCCGGATAGTTACGCAGTAAATGTGTAGAAAGGGGAAGAAACATGGAACTTGGATTTATCGGACTGGGAATTATGGGAAAGCCTATGTGCAGGAATCTGCTGAAGGCAGGATATGAGTGTGTTGTCTATGATCTTGTGAGCGAAAGCGTGGAGGAGCTGGTAAAGGCAGGCGCCAGAGGCGCCAAAAGTGCCGCGGAGGCGGCAAAAGAGAAAGAAATTGTCATTACCATGCTTCCAAACTCTCCGCAGGTCCGCCAGGTGGTGCTGGGAGAAAACGGCATCGCCGCGGCCATGGAGCCGGGGAGCATCCTCATCGACATGAGCTCCATTGCGCCGCTGGCATCTCAGGAGATCGGCGCGGCGCTGGCCGAAAAGGGCGTGGAGATGCTGGACGCGCCGGTATCCGGCGGAGAACCGAAGGCGGTGGACGGCACACTGTCGGTGATGGTGGGCGGCAAGTGTGAGGTTTATGAGAAGGTGAAGGAGCTTTTGCTGTGTATGGGAGACAGCGCGGTTTACTGCGGAGGGCTTGGCGCCGGCAATACGACCAAACTGTCCAATCAGATTGTTGTGGCCATGAACATCGCCGCGTGCGCGGAGGCGTTTACTCTGGCGAAAAAAGCAGGGGTGGATCCGGAGCTTGTTTATCAGGCGATCCGCGGCGGACTGGCCGGATCAACGGTTATGGACGCGAAGGTGCCGATGATGCTGGAGGGCAACGACCGTCCCGGGTTCAAGATCGATCTTCATATCAAAGATCTGAACAATGCGGTGGAAACCGGTCACGCCCTTGGAATGGCGCTTCCGATGACCGTGCAGATTCTGGAAATGCTGGAGCAGCTGCACGGCGACGGACTGGGGCAGAAGGACCATTCGGCGCTGGTCCGGTATTATGAAAAGATCACCGGGGTATCGGTGCGCCGCTGACGCGCCGGAGCATGTTTGAAATTTGCGTAAGAAGGGACGAGGGAAGGATATATGCTGGAGGATGCAAGAAAAATCATAGAAAAGACCATTGCGGATGTGATGCCGGAGCGGGCAGTCAGAAATTCCCTGAATGAGTTACAGCTGGATGGCAATATCTATATAGTAGCTGTGGGAAAAGCGGCCTGGGTCATGGCGCAGACTGCTTCAGGGTTCCTGGGGGAAAAGCTGAAAAAAGGACTGATCGTGACGAAATATGGACATTCCCGCGGCCCGCTTGAAAAATTTCAGACGATAGAAGCCGGACATCCTACGCCGGATGAAAATTCCGTCCTTGGAGCCAGAACGATGATAGAATTTCTGAAAGGACGGAAAAAGGAAGATATCGTCTTGTTTCTGCTCTCGGGCGGGGGCTCGTCCCTGCTTGAGCTTCCCATGGACGGACTGGAGCTGGAGGATATTCAGCAGGTCACAAAACAGCTGCTGTTCTGCGGGGCGGATATCACGGAGATCAATATCATACGAAAAAAGCTGTCTGCCGTTAAAGGCGGAAAGCTTTCCGGGATTTTGAAAGGGCAGAGGGCCTATGCGATCATTCTGTCGGACATTATCAGCGAGAGAAATGATATGATTGCTTCAGGACTCACCTACCCCGATACGTCTACCGCGGAAGATGTGAAAAGGATCCTGGAAAAATACAAGCTCACACCGGATGCGAAAGTCCGGAAAATTCTTGAATACAGCCATCCCTTTGTGGATGTATGCGTGGAAAATCATGTGGTGGGAAGCGTGACAGAGCTGTGCCGGGCCGCGGCGGAGCACGCGCTGGAGCTTGGGTACGCGCCGCACATTGTGACCACCTCCATGGACTGCGAGGCCAAGGATGCGGGACGCTGGGTAGCGTCCATGGCGGAGCATACCTATCCCCGCCCCTTTGCGGTCATCGCCGGCGGCGAGACTGTGGTGAAGGTGACGGGCGGCGGACTTGGCGGCAGAAATCAGGAAATCGCCCTGAGCGCGGCGCTGGAGCTGAAAGGAAAGAAAAATGTGCTTCTGTTTTCTCTGGGATCCGACGGTACAGACGGGCCCACAGACGCGGCCGGAGGAGTGGTGGACGGACAGACCGCCGTGCAGCTGGAGAAGCTGGGGATCGATATCCAGGAAGTGCTGATGGACAACGACTCTTACCACGCGCTGAAAAAGGTCGGAAGTCTGATCGTGACAGGGGCGACGGGGACCAACGTCAACGATGTCACTGTGCTGCTTTGCAGATAAGGAGATAGAAAGTGATCGATGCATTATTAGCAAAAAGACTCATCGAGAGAATTACGAGATATACGGACTATAATGTAAATATCATGGACGAAAAAGGGATCATTATCGCCAGCAAAAACACCTCCAGGATCGGAACCTTTCATGAGGTGGCGCTGAGGATCATCCAGGGCGAGGAAGATATGATCCGGGTAGACAGCGAGAATACACAGTTCGGGGTCAAAAAGGGAGTCAACATGGCCATCTACTACCGGAAAAAGAAGGAGGGCGTGGTCGGCGTTACCGGAGACCCGGAGGAAGTGATGCCCATCGCCATGATCATCCGGATGGCGGTGGAGGTCATGCTGGAATACGAGCTTTTCAAGTACGAAAAAATGCAGCGGCGCAATTTCAAGGATCAGCTTCTCAACATCATTCTTTACAAGGAAAACCTGCAGAAGGAGGACTGGGAGCGGCTGAATCTCCAGCTTCATATGAAAGAGGATATGATCCGGATCCCGATTCTGATCCATATAGACAGCGATATTGATTTCTGCGATCATGTGCTGAACATTTTCCGCAGCGGAAGTAGACATTCCACGCAGGATTTGCTATGCTTGACAAGAGACGGCGATATTTTGCTGTACAAATCCACAGACTGTACGCTGGTGGAACTGATGAAAAATTACAAATATATCGTTGCCGAGGCTTTGAGCGACGGTCTGCGTTACATGCGTAGCGCGGGACATCCTTTCGCGGTCTATGTAGGGTCGTTTCAGAACAATTTTCTGTATTACCGCATGGGATACGAACACTGCGTCTGGCTGAAGCAGAATATGGCGCGCAGGGAAAGCAGCTACTTTTACGACGACATCAGCAGTTATCTTGTCTCCGCGCTGCCGCTGACAGAACTTCAGGTGCCCTATTACGCCATCGAAAAAAATCTTGGGGATAAATTCCTTGAAAGCTTCAAGGAAATCATGGAGGCCCTCAGAACCGCAAATTTCAATCTGAACGATGCCAGCAAACTGATGCATGTCCACAAAAATACCCTGGTCTACCGTCTGGACAAGATTCGGGAAACCCTGAACGTGGACCCCATCGGCAACAGCAACGACCGGGAATTTGTCAATCATTTTTATCATTATCTGAAGCGTAAGGAAAAACTGTACCAAATGTAACGCCGGCAAGCATGTTCAAATACGGTCTGGAACTGTCAGACGGAAAGAGAAAGGGGAAGAAGATGAAACAAAGACTGCTGCATGAAAACTGGCAGATGTCACGCCGCGGCAGCGGCGGCTGGCTTCCGGCCAGGGTGCCGGGAAGTGTCTACGGCGATCTTTTGGCCAACGGGCGTATGGAAGACCCTTATTACCGCGATAACGAGCAGAAGGCGTTGGAGATCATAGAAGACGATTTTGAGTACCGCACCTGTTTTTCCGTGCCGGAAGAGGTACTGCGGGAGGAAAAACAGCTCCTCCGTTTTGAGGGGATCGATACGATTGCGGATATTTTTCTCAACGGAACGTTTCTCGGCCACACGGAAAATATGCACCGGACTTTTGAGTTTCCGGTCAATGGCTTGCTAAAGTCGGAGGACAATGAACTGCGGGTCATTCTGTATTCACCCACCCGTTATATTGAACAGGCCTACCAGGCATGTCCCATTGAGGGAAGTTCTGACGCCATGCGCGGATTTCCGTATCTTCGAAAAGCGCACTGTATGTTCGGCTGGGACTGGGGGCCGCGGCTCCCGGACGCGGGAATCTGGAGAGACGTGAGCCTGCTGGCGTTTTCCGGCGCCAGGCTGGACAGCGTGTATGTAACTCAGGAGCATCTGGAAGACGCTGTAAACCTGCGGTTCCAGGTGGATGCGCAGGAGGCCGAAACCGGCTGTGTCTCACGTCTGGCGGGGGAGAAAAGCTGCCTTGTCGTCGATGGAAAACCGGTATGGTCTGCAAAGGGCCTGCCGCCGGAGAACTATGGGTATCGCGTGATCGTCACAGAGCCGGATGGAACGGTCCGGGACTATGATAACAGTCCGGAAACGATCAGAATCGGGAACCCGCAGCTTTGGTGGCCCAACGGCTACGGCGGTCAGCCCCTTTACCGGATCCGTGTAGAGCTTTACGGAAAACATCCGGAAGGCCGGCAGCTTTCGGAAGAAGAAAGCCTGCTGGATGTGTGGGAAAAGCGCATCGGCCTGCGGACCATGACCGTACATACCGAAAAAGATGAATACGGAGAGCAGTTTGCCCATGAGGTCAACGGTGTGCGTATATTCGCCATGGGCGGCGACTATATTCCCGAGGACAATCTGCTGGGACGGGTCAATGCCCGGCGTACCCGCCAGCTTCTGGAGCAGGCCCGGGATGCGCACTTTAACTGTATCCGCGTGTGGGGCGGGGGGAATTATCCCTATGATGCCTTCTGGGACGCCTGCGACGAGCTGGGACTGATCGTCTGGGAAGACTTTATGTTCGCCTGCGCAGTCTACGATCTGACGCCGGAGTTTGAGGCGAATATCCGCCAGGAACTGATCGATAATATCAAGCGGATCCGCCATCATGCCTCCCTGGGACTCTGGTGCGGCAACAACGAGATGGAAATGTTCGTGGATCAGGGACAGTGGGTGACACGTCCGAAGCAGAAAAGCGATTATGTAAAAATGTACGAATACCTGATCCCCAAAACCCTTGAGGTCTATGACCCGGCGACTTTCTACTGGCCGGCCAGTCCGTCTTCCGGCGGGGCCTTCGACGACCCCAACGGGGAAAACCGGGGAGACGTTCACTATTGGGAGGTATGGCATGGGGATCAGCCGATCACAGAATACCGGAAGTTTTATTTCCGGTATCTGTCGGAATTTGGTTTCCAGTCGTTTCCGTCATTGAAAACCTGCGAGACCTTTACAGAGCCGGAGGACCGGAATATTTTTTCCTATGTGATGGAAAAGCATCAGAGAAACAGGACGGCCAATGGAAAGATCATGAATTACATGGAGCAGACCTTTTTGTATCCCACCAGTTTTGACACGGTACTCTATGCCTCCCAGCTGCTGCAGGCGGAGGCGATCCGCTATGGTGTGGAGCATTTCCGCCGGAACCGGGGCCGCTGCATGGGGACCGTTATCTGGCAGCTGAACGACTGCTGGCCGGTGGCCAGCTGGTCCTCCATCGACTACTGCGGCCGTTGGAAAGCGCTCCATTATTACGCGAAACGCTTCTTTGCGCCGCTGATGGTTTCCTGCGCGGAAGAAGGGATTCTGACCCAGGACACCAACCCCAACGCCCAGCCGTACCATGTGAAAAAATCCATCCAGCTGAATGTGGCCAACGAGACCATGGAGGAGCAGACGGTGACGGTGCGGTACGCTCTGCGAAACGCCAGCGCGAAAATCCTCAGGGAGGGCAGTCATGTACTGTCGGTTCCCGCCCTGAGCGCCCGGTGGCTGCCCCGGGAAGAAATGGAGGACGCGGATCTTTACGCGGATTATGTCAGCTACGAGCTCGAGAGCGGCGGCCAGATTGTTTCC
>JAGHIA010000012.1 GCA_017887445.1 Fusicatenibacter sp. | reverse complement strand
GTTCAGCCAGCTGAACTGTTACGGCATCCGGCCATTGAAAATCGCTTCGCGATGGGCCGGATGCCTGCAGGCACTACGTTTTCATACGGTCTGTGCAGTAAATGCACAGACCTGGCTGAACTGTTACTACACACTACAGAGTATTATTTTCATGAAAAAGGCAGCGGAAAAATCTCCCCCAGGGTGTGAGTCTCATAATCCACGCCATCGTTCCCAAGCACGATCACGAACTCCTCCCCGCAGAATTCCTGCATCACCTGCCGGCAGATCCCGCAGGGCGGGCACGGCTCCAGATGGGCGGCGTCCTTCTCTCCTCCCACCACCGCGATGGCCCGAAAGTTTCTCTTGCCCTCGGACACCGCCTTAAAAAACGCTGTCCGCTCCGCACAGTTGGCGGCTCCATAAGAAGCGTTTTCCACATTGCAGCCGGTATAAACGCTGCCGTCCTCACACAGCAGCGCCGCCCCCACATGAAATCCGGAATAGGGCGCGTACGCCGCCTCCCTGGCCTTCCGTGCTTCCTCCATCAGATATCCATAATCCATACGCTTCCTCCTCTCCAGACGCTTGGAAATCAGGGCATGTCTGAACATCCATTGCTGCGCTTGGCACGTCCCACGTCCCGTGAAGTTTGCCCCAAAGTCAGTCCGGGCATCCCATGTTCCGCGTCAGTTTTTCTCATGGCCAGACACAGCGTTTCCTATGGCTGAACCGTTATCACCAGATTACACCAGAAACGAAATTTACACAACCCATACCAACAGAAAAAGAGGATTTCCGATATCACATCAGAAATCCTCTTTCTTTCCATTCATGCGGTCACTCGCCAAACAGATCCGCCAGGATCTGCGCAGTGGTCATATTCCGATAGCCGTCCGGATCCTTCAGGACCGAAGTGCTCCAGGTAAAATGATTGATGCCTGTCATGTAGCTTTTGCTGGCAATCTTGCATCCGTAGCGCTCATACGCAACGGGATAATACCTGCTCATATACTTGTTGGCCAGCTGGATTGCCTCGCTGTTTGTGCTTCCGCTGGATGATACTGTTCCGCTGATCTGTACATACGGCGGCGTCGCGTGCATGATTACGGCGCTGCCGTCGCTGCACTGTCCGATGACGATCCAGACATGGCCGCTCATGCTGACTACGTCTCCCGTCTGGAACTTCATGGACGTGTCGGACTCTTTGTAGGAACCCCAGCCTTTTTCATAATAATACTGCGGCATGATCGTGGAGGTGGTCGTCGCCCAGTCTTCCATCACCTGGTGGGCGGCCCAGCCCACATAGCCGGAGCAGTCCAGGCCGTTTCCATACTCGTAACGGTGCTGCGTATAGTTGTAAGTCTCATCCTGCGAGTCGAAAAAGGCTTTCCACTGAGGATTCACCCCGTAACGGCTGGCATCCTCGTCGTCATGGCCTCCAGCCCAGATATACAGTGTATTTCCCACCGGCAGGAGAGCGTTTTTCAGGAAATTTTTTATAGTCCTGACGCCAACCTCAGCGTCTACTTCCTCTTTCACCAGATGTCCCTGGGAATCAAACACATAGCTGACGCCGTCGATGACGCAGGGAATATTCATCGCCGCGCCCCAGTCTCTGAAGTAGTATGTATAACCGCCGATCTCATACCAGCCTCTGGCCATCTTGCAGTCGCTCTCGAAATAATAAGTATTTTCCCCATCGTAGAACAACGTGTCATGATGCGCCGCGCCCCAGTTCCGGAAATAGTACCAGTCGTTTCCTTCCTTGTACCACTCGTCGGATTTCATGGTTCCGTCGGCATTCATATGGAACAGATCGATGCCATCCTTCACCCAGTCGTCCTCAACTCTGGAACCGTCCGCGTTAAAGTAATAGTACGTGTCGTAAGTGGTTCCAAGCTGCAGCCAGCCTTTTTTCTGGTAAAGGGCGTACTGATCGTCGTAATAGTAATTCTTGCCGTTTTCCTCCGACCAGCCTTTGACCAGGGTTCCGTCGCTGTTGGCTTTATAGGACTTTCCATTAAACTGGAATTTGCCGTTGTACATCATACCGCCCCAGCTTCGGAAAAAGTACCGGTTTCCTTCGTAATCCAGGAACTGGTTATACATCATTCCGCCCCAGTTACGGAAATAATACTTGTCGATGCCGTCCTGGAACCATTCCCCGGACTTCATCGTTCCGTCGTCGTTCAGATAATACCAGTCGATACCGTCTTTCAGCCACTGACCCTGCACACGGGAGCCGTCGGCATTGATATAATAGTAAGTATCATAAGTATCTCCCAGCTGCAGCCAGCCCTGTTTCCGGTAAATGGTGCCGTCTTCCTGGCAGTAATAATACTTTCCGTTCATCTCGATCCAGCCGGTACTCTGTGAAACCACGCCGTTTGCGTCGGCCACATACCAGCGGTCCCCTACCTGGAACCGGTTGCTGTACATCATACCGCCCCAGCTTCGGAAATAATACTGCTTGCCCTCATACGTCAGGAACTGATTGTACATCATTCCGCCCCAGTCGCGCAGATAATACCAGTCGATCCCATCCTGGAACCACTCCCCGGACTTCATGGTACCGTCGTCGTTCAGGTAATACCAGTCGATCCCGTCTTTCAGCCACTGACCCTGCACGCGGGAGCCGTCGGCATTGATGTAATAATAAGTGTCGTAGGTAGTTCCCAGCTGCAGCCAGCCTTCTTTCTGGTAAAGCGCGCCGTCTTTATAGTAATAATATTTACCGTTCTTCTGCACCCATCCACTGTTGGAAACAATGCCGTTGCTGTCCGCCACATACCATTTGCCGTTTGCCTGGAAGGTCATATCGTAGGCCCTGCCGCCCCAGCTGCGGAAATAATACAGATTTCCCTCGTAGGTCAGGAACTGATTGTACATCATTCCGCCCCAGTCGCGAAAATAATACCAGTCGATGCCGTCCTGAAACCATTCTCCGGATTTCATCGTTCCGTCGTCGTTGAGATAGTACCAGTCGATGCCATCCTTCAGCCACTGGCTCTGCACACGGGAACCATCGGCGTTTATGTAATAGTAGGTGTCGTAAGTAGTCCCCAGCTGCAGCCAGCCTTCTTTCTGGTAAAGGGAACCGTCGGCATTATAATAATAATACTTCCCGTTCTTTTCCGACCAGCCGGTCACCAGTGTTCCATCGGCATTTGCCTTATAGGACTTTCCGTTCACCTGAAATTCCATGCTGTACGCTCTGCCGCCCCAGCTGCGGAAATAATACAGGTTCCCTTCATAGCGGAAAAACTGGTTGTACATCATCCCGCCCCAGTCGCGGAAATAATACCAGTCGATGCCGTCCTGGAACCATTCTCCCGCCTTCATCGTTCCGTCGTCGTTAAAATAGTACCAGTCGATGCCAACCTTCAGCCACTGGCTTCTGACCATCGTTCCATCGTCCAGGTAATAATAATATTTCCCATTGACCAGATTCCAGCCTGGCGTCCAGTCCAGCGTCTGGATCTCATCCGGTTCCTGTCCGTCTGGTTCCTGTTCGTCCGGTTCCTGTCCGTCCGGCTCCTGCGGCGTTTCCGTCACAGTCCGTGATGACGGCGCCGGGGTCTGGCCTGGCGTCGGAGATACCGCGTCTGTGGAACTTTCCGGCGCAGACTGAGAAACTGTTTCAGGAGACGCTGCCGTGGCTTCTTCCTGTCCCGCAACAGAGATCACGTCTGAGGAACTGTTCTGTGTATCGCCCGCGCCAAACGCCGGCACCGCCGCCGACAGAAAAAGCGCCGCGGCAATGGACAGAAACCCTCCCGCAAATATCCTATTCAGTTTTTTGTTTTTCATTCGTTACTCCCTTTGCTTTTCTCTGTTCTCCCATGCTCCTTTGTTGTTATTTGTCTATACAAAGGTCAGTATAGACTGTTTTCCCTGAGTTTGCAACCAATACAGCCAAAAAAATCACATTTTCATACCATACCAAAGTGTTGCCGCCATATTGATTTATATAGGAAGAAACACGCAAACACGTTAGAACATGTTTGAAAAATGCTTTCTGCAAGATGTGCGTCACAGTTTGTGGGGAATTTGCTCTAGAGCGTGTTTGAAAATTGCTTTCTGCAAGATGTGCGTCACAGTTTGTGGGGAATTTGTTCCAGAATCAGGAGGCGTAGCAGGCTACGCTGACTGATTTTGGGGCAAATTCCCCGCAAAGTGGGGCGTGCAGATTGCAGGAATGAATTTTCAAACACGCTCTAGCCGCTGCGCCAGGGCTTTGCTATAATAAATACAGATAGATTTGACTTGATAAAAAATACTTGATCCAACGAGGAGGTGTTGTGTTTTGAAAAAACTTTGCTATGTTTTTATTGGACTGGCGATCGTGCTGTCTGATCTTATGTGCGTAATCGTCACTTACAATTACTGCTCATTGCTCTGGTGCGCCGCATGCAGCGCGCCTGCCTCGACCGCATTTCTGACGGGAATTCCGTTTCTGATGGGAATCGTCTTATGTGTGATTCTCGCCGTGATCTTCCACAGAAAATGCCAAAAAACGCATGGAACGTGACTCTTCAGCTGACGGAACTGTTACCATGGAACAACCCATTTCCTGCGCAAACCCGCTGAAATCAGAACCCCCGCCGAAATTAAAAAAACACATCCCAGCGCGGCCGAAGCCGCCGCTGGAATGTGTATTTTTTTAGAAAATTCTGCTTAGAACAGTCCGGAAATCTTTCCGCTCTCGTCTACGTCGATGCGTTCTGCTGCCGGAACCTTCGGCAGACCAGGCATGGTCATGATCTCGCCGGTCAGGGCTACGATAAAGCCTGCGCCCGCGGAGATCTTCAGGTTGCGCACGGTTACCTCGAAATCGGTCGGAGCGCCCAGCTTGTTCTGGTCGTCGGTCAGACTGTACTGTGTCTTCGCAACACAGATCGGGCAGTTGCCGAATCCCAGGTCTTCCAGCTGTTTCGCCTGTTTCTGAGCGTTTGCGGTGAGAACAACTCTCTTGCCGCCGTATACTTTCTGAACAATCTGATTCAGCTTGTCCTCGATGCTGCCTTCCAGTTCGTAGGAGTAGCTGAACGCGTCGTTTGGCTCCTCGCACAGACGGATCACTTCTTCTGCCAGAGCTACGCCGCCTTCGCCGCCTTTTGCCCAAACCTCGGACAGCGCTACGTTTACGCCAAGTTCTTTACATTTTGCCTCTACCAGGTCAAGCTCTGCCTTGGTATCGGTCGGGAACGCGTTGATGGCAACAACACACGGCAGATGGTATACGTTTCTGATGTTGCTTACATGTTTCAGCAGGTTCGGCATACCTTTTTCCAGAGCTTCCAGGTTCTCGTTGTTCAGCTCTGCCTTCGGAACGCCGCCGTTGTATTTCAGCGCTCTTACGGTTGCCACGATAACAACGGCATTCGGTTTCAGTCCGGCCATACGGCACTTGATATCCAGGAACTTCTCAGCGCCCAGGTCCGCGCCGAAGCCTGCCTCTGTGATCGCGTAATCGCCAAGCTTCAGAGCCATCTTGGTAGCCGTTACGGAGTTACATCCATGAGCGATGTTCGCGAACGGTCCGCCGTGTACGATGGCCGGTACATGCTCCAGAGTCTGTACCAGGTTCGGTTTCAGAGCGTCCTTCAGCAGCGCGCACATTGCGCCTTCTGCGTGCAGGTCGCCTGCGGTAACCGGTTTCTGCTCGGAAACTTTTCCGTAAGTATATCCAACGATAATTCTGGACAGTCTTTCTTTCAGGTCTTTGATGTCATTTGCCAGACACAGAACTGCCATAATCTCAGAAGCAACGGTGATATCATAGCCGTCTTCTCTGGGCATTCCGTTGGTTCTTCCGCCCAGTCCGTCTACCACGTTACGAAGCTGACGGTCGTTCATATCCACACATCTTCTCCAGGTGATCTTGCGCGGGTCGATGTTCAGCTCGTTGCCCTGGAAGATATGGTTGTCCAGCATTGCTGCCAGCAGGTTGTTCGCGGCTCCGATCGCGTGGAAGTCGCCGGTGAAATGCAGGTTGATGTCCTCCATCGGTACTACCTGTGCGTATCCGCCGCCTGCAGCTCCGCCCTTCACGCCGAATACCGGTCCCAGGGACGGCTCGCGCAGCGCTACCATTACGTTCTTGCCAAGCTTCTGCATAGCGTCTGCCAGACCTACGGTTGTGGTGGTCTTTCCTTCTCCTGCGGGAGTCGGGTTGATCGCTGTTACCAGAACCAGCTTTCCGTCCTTTTTATCTGTTGTCTTCAGGAAGTTGTAATCGATTTTGGCTTTGTACTTTCCGTACTGCTCCAGGTATTCTTCGTCAATACCTGCTTTCTCCGCAATCTTGGTAATCGGCTCCATGGTGCATTCCTGTGCAATTTCGATGTCTGATTTGTAGCCCATTGTTATCCTTCTCCTTTCATTGTCCGCTTCAATGACGAAAAAAAAGCAACAAATGTAAATGCTGTGTTACACTTGTTGCCCAGACGGTCGGCTTTTCTGAGTTTCTGCCTCCCCCAGTGGTTTTCCACGTTATTTCCGTCAGTCAACAGAACTCCTTTGTTATGAGGCTATTTTATCACATGCCGTCAAATGTTTCAATTACTAAATAAAAATTTAACAATTTTTCAGCAATCTGCAAAAACATTTTACTTATCTTTGTGAGGTTTTTAGGGCGGACGGGGCCAGCCGGGAAGGCGGTGGGGCGGCAGGGGTCGCGGCGCGGCAGAGTGCAGGCGGCATTGGTGTTCCGGGGACTGCTGCGGGGATGCGGAAACTCTAAACGCTCCGGCGCATTGCCGGCCGGGTACCGGCGCGATTCGACAGGAATGCCTGATGCATTCCCGTCTCAGCGCGCCTCAGACTCAGGACGTGTTGTCCTTCGTCTGACCCGGCCGGCAATGCGCCGGAGCGTTAAGTGTTTCCCGCATCCCTGCAGACGTCCCCGGAACACCAATGCCGCCTGCGCTCTGCTGCGCCGCGACCCCTGCCGCCCCACCGCCTTCCCGGCTGGCCGCCTGGTTGCGCCCGTTGGCGTGGAAACCGCTTGATATACACATGTGTATTGATTGTAGTATTTTTGTGTGATATTATTATTTTATAGAATTTTTTTGATTTTTAGAATTATTTTTCGACTTTTTATGGTGTATTGTCTTTTATTGTTTTATTCTTGATGTTTAATTCTTGCTGCTTTATTTTTGCTGCTTTAAAGGGTTTTATTGTCTGCGATAGGAGGGTTTGTGTATGAAGAAAGTATGTGTTTTGGGTGCTGCTGTATTTGCCTTAGCATTGTTTTCCGGCTGTGGCGCGGATGTGGAGGAGGACGCGGCGCCGTTGAGGGTCTGTGTCGATTCCTATCAACTTAGTAAAATGAAATCCCTGGCGGAGGCATGGCAGGTGATCGAGGGCGGCACGGAAGTAGAATTTATTCAACTTCCAACGGATGGAGATGAGGCGGAGTTGACGCTTTCTTCGCTGCGCACCGAGCTCATGGCGGGGAAAGGACCGGATTTGTTTTTGCTGACGTGCCGTCTTCCTGAAACGGTCGGCAGCTATAGCGGGCTTTTTACAAATATGGAAAAAACGTTGGAGTCGGACCTGTTTCTGCCGTTGGATGAATATCTGGAAAATGCCAAGTATGTGAATGTGGAAGATTGGAATCAGACAATTCTCAGTGCGGGAAAAACGGAGGCGGGGCAGGTGGTGCTGCCGTTGTATTATCGTTTGCCGGCCTATGCTTTTAAGAGCAGCGACCTGCCGGCCCAAGAGGTTCCGGATACCTGGGAGGCGCTTATGGCGTCGGAAAATCCTGTTCTTAAGCGTGCTTTGAGGGAAAAGTTATTTCTTTATTTCACCTATTCTTTTGATACTCTGGCAGATGTCCAGACGGGAAAGCTGGCGTTTACCAGGGAGGAACTGATTGCTTCTCTGGATGAATATTCTTCGTTTGAGGCGGAGGCCAATGCGTTGAGTGAGCAATCAGGGTTCGGGGAGCCGGTGGCCGGAGGATGGCTCGATTCGGAATTTCTTACCGGGGGAATCGGAAGCGCTGTGGATGAGGAGCTGACGTATGTTTCCATCCCAAACAGAGCGGGCGGCATAACTGCGATGGTAAATCTGTTCGCCGCGATCAATCGTAATTCAGCCTTGCCCGACGAAGCATTTTCCTTCCTGGATTTTATACTCAGTGACGAGATTGCAAGCAGCGTTGGTTTCACAGTAAATGAAAAACGCTATGGAAGTGGGGGGATTCCAACGCCGGATTCCGAAGGGATTTTTGTAAATCAAAAGATTTTTATGGAAGCAAATTGCAGAAATGACAAAGCAAGGGAAGCTTTTGAGACTCTGACTGGCCGGATCGACAGCGTAAGATTTTATGGGGAGTTGGACAGGGATTTGTATGATCTGGCTTTCTATTATGGTGGTACCCCTGATCCCTCAGAAAGAGAACATATGGTGACAGCCTCCTATGAGGATATGGAGATGAAGCTGGCTGAATAATTGCGCTGTAATTGTTCAGTCAGGTCTGCGCACTTACTGCACAGACAGTATGAAAACGCAGTGCCTGCCGGCATCCAACCCATAGCGAAGTG
>JAGHIA010000091.1 GCA_017887445.1 Fusicatenibacter sp. | reverse complement strand
TATATCCACTGTGCTTCTTCATATCCGTAACCGGATGCTTCTTTAATACAAATCCAACCGTGGTCATCACAAGTGGAATAATAAAATTTAAAACCAATAAACCATACATTACCTCACAGCCTCCCACCTATTATTTGCCGGATATCATGCAAAAATCCATGTCATCTATACAAGCTTTGAGTCTGACATCCTTACCATAAGTATAGCAAACGTTTTCCAGAAGTTCAAGCATTCCCCTGAAGCTTCAGTTTCCCTTCCTTCAGAGCGTAAACGAAATCGCACATCACCGCCATATCCATGTCGTGAGTTACCAGAATGCAAATCTTATCTCTGGAGATGCCCCGCACCATATTTTAAACATATTCTGCTTGCTCATGCTTCATCCTATGCTTTTCATATTCCCTCTTGATTTTTGAACGCATTTTTGCTATCTTTTTTATATTCCAAAGAGAAGGAGTGGGCGGATGTTCAACATTGAGTTCTACAGCACTGCAGATGGCACTTCGGAGTTGTGGAACTTTCTTAATAATCTGCAACAAAAAAGCGTAATATGGGAACTTCGCCCCGGGAATAATAGAGTGTTGTACTTTTATCACAAGGATGACACATATGTCTTCTCCACCAATTTCGTAAGAAAACACAAAAAACGCCGCGTCGTGAAATTGAAAAGGCGAAGGCCGAACGCGACGACTGGATTTCCAGAAGGGGGTGACTTATATGGCAACCTGGTCTGATTATAAAAATCATGTAAGAGCGAATAATCCTGAAATCGCCAAGGATATTGACGAAATTGAGGTACTTTCCCAGATTGTCGGCGCAATGATCGAACAGCGCCATAATCTGAATCTCTCTCAAAGAGACCTCGCCGAACTGTGCGGACTTCCCCATTCTTCCGTAGCAAGAATTGAATCCGGGAAATCCACCCCAAATCTCAGTACGCTCCTGAAAATATTCCGGCAGCTTGGCCTTAGTTTTACCGTAAATCCGGTTTCCCCGCCAGCAACTCTGGGAAATTCAAAAACCCCACTGTGAGCAGCAGAGAATTAAATTCGCAGCACTGCAAAACAGTAAAGGATTGCTTCATTATCCGTGGGAAGAAACAACGGAGCCGCCAGCTTTCTACAGCTGGCGGCTCCTTCCTATTCCTCTTGCAGTACCTTCTTTATTCAATTCTCACCGGCCACCGACTCTCTGATAATCTTCCGGATCGGCAGCACGCTTGCCGGCGTCACCGACAATTCATCGATTCCCATCCGCAGGAAGTCAACCGTCAGCGTCGTATCCGCTCCCAGCTCCCCGCAGATGCCGACCCAGCAGCCGCACTTGTGGCTGTTTTCCACAACCATGCGGATCATCCGCAGCACTGCCGGATGGTGGGAATCATAAATGGAATCCAGTTTCGCGTTCTGGCGGTCAATGGCCAGGGTGTACTGGGTCAGGTCGTTGGTGCCGATGCTGAAGAAATCCACTTCCCCGGCCAGGAGGTCGCTGATCATCACCGCCGCCGGCGTCTCGATCATCACGCCCTGTTCCACGTCACCCACCGGTATTCCCTGGTTCGCCAGTTCCTCCCGTACCTGAGCAAGGATTTCCTTGCACTTTTTCACCTCGTCCACGGAAATGATCATCGGGTACATGATCCCGATGTTTCCGTAGGCGCTGGCCCGGAGGATTGCCCGCAGCTGAGTGCGGAAAATATCCTCTCTGTCCAGGCAGATTCGGATGGCACGGTAACCCATGGCAGGGTTTTCCTCATGGTCCAGGTTGAAATAGTCCACCTGCTTGTCCGCGCCGATGTCCAGGGTGCGGATAATAACCTTCTTTCCCGCCATATTCTGGGCGACGGTCTTGTAAGCCTGGAACTGCTCCTCCTCTGTGGGATAATCGGATTTCTCCAGGTACAGGAACTCGCTGCGGAACAGGCCGATGCCGTCCGCGTCGTTGGCCAGAACCTTTGCCGTGTCTCCGACGCTGCCGATGTTTGCATACAGGCGGATGTGCTTTCCGTCCAGAGTCACGTCCTCTTTTCCCTTCAGTTCCTGGAGCAGCTCTCTTTGACGCTCCTCTTCCTGCTTTTTCTCCTGGTAGAGCTTCAGCGTTTCCTCATCCGGGTCGAGGATCAAAGCCGCGGTCACGCCATCGATGATAGCCGTGCGTCCCTCCAGACTCTCGTCCACGGGAATGCCGATCAACGCCGGAATGTTCATGGTGCGGGCCAGGATCGCCGTGTGGGAATTGGAAGAACCAAACTCTGTGACAAATCCGAGAAGCTTGGACTTATCCATCTGGACCGTCTCGCTGGGCGCCAGATCCTTGGCTGCCAGGATCACCGGCTCGTCGCCGAGAGCATTTTTCGCCCCTGCTCCGTGCAGAACGGAAACCACACGCTCGGAGATATCCTTGATGTCCGCGGAGCGGGCCTGAAAATATTCGTCGTCCATCTCCTCAAACATCCTGGCGAAATTGTCGCCGGTGGTGGCTACCGCGTACTCGGCGTTGACTTTCTGGGACTCAATGGCGTTGCGGATGGAATCGTTGAAATCGTCGTCCTCCAGCATCATCGCGTGAACGTCGAAGATTGCCGCGTTGACCTCTCCCACTTCCCGGAGCGCCTTTTCATACAGTTCGTGAAGCTGCTCCAGCGCTTTCTCCTTCGCCGCCTCAAACCGCTGCAGTTCCGCGCCGGTGTCCTCTACGCTGACACGCTGCACCACCTGCTCCCCCTTGGAGTAATAATGGATCTTTCCAATGGCGACTCCTTTCAGAATTGACTTGCCCTCAAATTTTTCCATCGTCTGGCTCTCCTTCCCCTGTCAGAAATCAGAAATTTTCTTTGAAGAATTTCTCTGTCTCGGCGATCGCGGTATCCTCGTCCTCGCCTTCTGCCGTAACGGTCACTTCCATCCCTTTCTTGATGCCCATGCTCATCACTGCCATCAGCTTTCCTGCGTCGGCGGACTTTCCGTTTCCGGAAATCGTGATTTTAGAAGAATACTTCTTTACCGCTTTCGCGAGAATCCCTGCCGGTCTTGCATGGATACCTACTTCGTCCTGGATCACATAATTAAAACTTTTCATTTTCTCTTCTCCTTTTCATTTTTAATATTTATGGTAACAGTCTGCCTGTCACTCTCCTGCCAAGTGTTTTCGCGCAGAATGTGTGAAAATCCGTAACAGTTCAGCTGGCTGAACGGTTACGAAAATCCCGAGGCCTGCAGCGCGAAACTGCATGAAATGCAGTTTTTGTGCGTCGTGAAGCGTGTAATCGTTCAGCAACGCTGAACTGTTACCTTCGCTTCTTTCATCCACCTCGAAACATGCGGTTTTTCACGGCTGCGCCAATGATCATCTTTTCCGGTACAGCACCGCGCTCTCATAGGGCCGCAGCGTGAACACGCCGCCCTCTCTCTGGCACTTGGGATAATTTTCCAGAATACACTCATATCCGTCCAGAGAAAATCCCGAATCCCAGACGATCTCTTTCCCGTAGAAATTGTTTACCACCAGAAGCTCCTCATCCTTCCAGGTTCTCTGGTAGGCGAAGATCTGGGGATGCTCCTGGGCCACCGGACGCACGTCGCCGTAAGCGATCACGTCATACTTCTTCCGCAGCTCCACCAGTTTTTTGTAATGATAGAACACGGAATCCTCGTCCTTTTGCTCCGTCTCGGCGTTAATATACCGGTAATTGCCGTTGACTCCGATCCACGGCTCGCCGTCGGTGAAACCGGCCTCCCAGCCGTCGGTCCACTGCATGGGCGTGCGGCCGTTGTCTCTGGAATGTACCCGGACGATCTGGAACGCCTGCTCCGGGGTCAGTCCTTTCTCCTGAAGGATCTGATAGTAATTCAGGCTCTCCACATCCCGGAACCCGGAAATATCCTCAAAGTCCACGTTGGTCATGCCCAGCTCCTCGCCCTGATAAATATACGGTGTGCCCCGCAGACAGTGGATCACGGTCCCCAGCATTTTTGCCGATTCCTTCCAGTACCGCTTTTCATCGCCGAACCGGGTTACTACTCTCGGCTGGTCATGATTGCACCAGAACACCGCGTTCCAGGCGTGGTGGTCGGCCATGCTGGTCTGCCACTGGAACATGATATCCTTCAGCTTTCTGAAATCATAGGGCACCAGCACCCATTTTTCGTTGCCCATAAAGTCCACCTTCAGGTGATGGAAGCTGAACACCATGGAAAGCTCTTTTCCTTCCTCATTGGCATACTGATAGCAGTTCTCCAGGGAGGTGCTGGACATCTCTCCCACCGTGACGAACTCCACGTCATTTCCAAAAGTGGCCGCGTTCAACTCCTCCAGATACTGGTGGACCCGCGGGCCGTCGGTGTAGAACCTGCGGCCGTCCCCCTGGTCGTCGTCCTCGTAGACACTCTTGCTGATCAGGTTGATCACGTCGAAACGGAATCCCTTCACGCCTTTTCCCATCCAGAATTTTACCACCTTCCGGATCTCCTGGCGTACCTTCGGATTCTCCCAGTTCAGGTCCGGCTGGGAAACGTCGAACAGGTGCAGGTAGTATTCGTCAAACTTCTCCACATATTTCCAGGCGCTTCCCCCAAACTTGCTCTGCCAGTTGGTGGGCGGCACCCCCGGCGCCTTTCCCTTGCGGAAAATGTAGAACTGCCGGTATTCCTCGTCGCCCTCCATGGCCTTCCGGAACCACTGGTTTTGGTCGGAGGTATGGTTGAACACCATGTCCAGCATCAGCCGGATGCCTCTTTTGGCCGCCTCCCGGGAAAGCTCCTCGAAATCCTCCATGGTCCCGTAGCGGGGATCGATCTGATAATAATCCTCCACGTCATAGCCGTTGTCCTTCTGCGGCGATACGAAAAACGGCGTCATCCATATATAGTCTACACCCAGGGACTGAATATAGTCCAGCTTTTCAATGATCCCTCTCAGATCGCCCAGTCCGTCGCCATCACTGTCGTAAAAAGACTTGGGATAGATCTGATAAACAACGCTCTTTCTGAAATCTGTCATAACGGTATTCCCCCCTTACTCGAACGTGATCACCGGCGTTCTTCCGGCCTCTGCCTGGTTTCCTGTGAGATACTGAATATTCTGGGCGCCGCCTTCATCCGTCACAATCACCGCAGTCATCGTCGGATGACCGGCTGCCCGGATCTTATCCATATCGAAACGGATCAGCGGCTCGCCAGTGCGCACATGGTCGCCCTCTTTCACGAAAAGCTCGAAGCCGTCGCCGTTCATCTCCACCGTATCGATGCCCACATGGATCAGCAGCTCCAGTCCGTTGGCCAGAGTCAGACCGCAGGCATGGCGGGATTCCTCCATCACCGCGGACACCTCCGCGTCCGCCGGAGCCACAACAATCCCCTCCGACGGCTCAATGGCCAGTCCGTCGCCCATGATGTGCTGGGAGAAGACCTCGTCGGGCATATCCTCCAGCGGCAGGGTTTTTCCGTTCAGCGGCGCTTTGACCGCCAGAGGCTGTTTCTCTGTATTTTCTTCGGTTTTTCCGTCTCCGGAAACTTTCTCAGCTGCGTTTGCATATGCACCGGCAGTCTGGTCCTGCTCCGCTGCGCTGGCCTGTACACCGGCAGTCTGTACCTTCTCTGCCGTGTTTGCCCGCGCTTCGGCGGACTGTGTCTGCATTGCTGCATTGGCCTGTACACCAGCAGTCTGTACCTGTCCTGCTGCGCTTCCCTGTCTTGCCACGCTTGCCTGTCCTGCTGCGCTTCCCTGTCCTGCCGCTGCCAGTCCCCGTTCCTCTTTTGTCAGCTTTTTCAGGCCGATGATGTAGGTCAGCGCGAACGGAAGTGCGATCGCCACCGCCATAGCCAGCAGAAAGTTCAGGTAATATTCGGATTGGATGGAAAGAATCCCCGGAAGTCCGCCCACGCCGATGCTTAAGGCGCGCACGCCGCTTCCCACGGAGATCATGGCCGCAATGGCGGAGCCGATCATTCCGCAGACCAGCGGGAATCCGTATTTCATGTTGACACCGAACAGGGCAGGCTCTGTAACCCCCAGGTAACAGGAGATACATGCCGGTACGTTGACCTGCTGTGCCCGCTCGTTTTTCTTCTGCAGCAGGGACATGGCCAGAACACTGGAACCCTGCGCGATATTGGAAAGCGCAATCATCGGCCACAGGATCGTACTCTTATAGGAGTTGATCAGCTGTGTGTCGATGGCGTTGGTCATATGGTGCAGACCGGTCATAACGATGGGCGCGTACAGCAGTCCGAACAGGCCCGCGAACAGCCATCCAAACGGAGACATCAGTCCGCCGTAAACCACGTCAGCGATAAAATTTCCAATCGCCCAGCCAATGGGGCCGACGATGGTATGTGCAATGACAACCGCCGGAAGCAGGGAACAAAACGGAACCACGATCATACTGATCACTTCCGGACAATGTTTCTTAAAGAATTTCTCCAGATATACCAGAACGAAGCCGGCCATCATCGCCGCGATGACCTGTCCCTGATAACCGATCATCTCCACCTGGGCAAAACCGAAATCCCACACGGGAACATCCGCCGCCGCGGTATCCGCCACGCTGAAGCCGTTGAGCAGCTGTGGGGAAACCAGGGTCAGACCCAGGATGATACCGAGAATCTGGGTGGTGCCCATCTTTTTGGTAATGGACCAGACGATGCCTACCGGCAGCATATGGAACACAGCCTCGCCGATCAGCCACAGGAAGTTATAAGTACCCGCCCAGAACTGAGACACATCCGCAAGGCTTTGCTTGCCGTCGCTGAAAAAGTTGATTTCTCCGATAATGTTCCGGAAGCCGAGGATCAAACCTCCGCAGATCAGGGCCGGGATCAGCGGAGCGAAAATCTCGCCCAGGGTTCCCATGATCTTCTGCAGAGGATTCTGATTGGTCTTGGCCGCGGCCTTGACCGCGTCCTTGCTGACTCCCTCGATCCCTGCGTATTTGGTAAATTCATTATAAAACACAGATACGTCGTTGCCAATAATAACCTGATACTGGCCGGCCTGTGTAAAGGTTCCTTTTACCGCCGGGATCTCCTCAATCGCTTTCTCATCCGCTTTCTTCGGGTCCACCAGCACGAAACGCATCCGCGTCATGCAGTGGGAAACAGCCTGGATGTTCTCTTTCCCTCCGATCAGGGTCAGAAGCTGTTTCACATCATTTTCATACTTCGCCATGATACCTTCTCCTTTTCCTGTTGCCCTTTTTGTTCCCTTTGCTTTTCTGCAACTTGTTTGAACAAGTATAAAATACCACACTTGTTTAAACATGTCAACAATGAATCTTGACTTTTTTTTCAACTTCTTTATAATAGAATACAAGGATGTTTAAACAAGCTGTCCACTGCCCTTTTCACAGCACAGCACTTGTTGTAACAGTTCCGCCTTGCTGAACGATTACACGCTTCGCGATGCACAGAAACTGCATTTCATGCAGTTTCGCGCTGCATGCCTCGGGATTTTCGCACATTCTGTGCGAAAACACCTCGCGGGATAGTGGCAGGCCGAACTGTTACCGGCTGTGAACAGTAACAAACAATTATTATTGTAACAGACAGGATGTGATTTTATGCCGAAAAGCAAATATGAAACGATTTATAAAGATCTGAAGCAGAAAATTGAAGGAGAAGAATTCACCTACCAGGACTTGCTTCCGTCGGAGCATGTGCTGGTCCAGACCTACGGCTGTTCCCGCAACACGGTACGCCGGGCCATCTCCCGCCTGGTGACGGACGGGTATGTCCAGACCCTGCAGGGAAAAGGCGTCCGGAATATTTTCCGTCCGGTGGAACAGACTTCCTTTACCCTGGGCGGAATTGAGTCCTTCCGTGAATCAGCCAAACGGAACCATCAGGAAGGACGCACGGAGGTTCTCTGCTTTCTGGAGATCACCGCGGACACGAAAATTGCCCGGCGGACGGATTTCCCGGTGGGCTCGGAGCTTTACTATCTCCAGCGCCTTCATTATCTGGACGGGAAACCGCTGATCATCAATCACAATTATTTTCTCAAAAGCGCCGTGCCGGGACTGACCCGGGAGATCGCTGAGGGATCGATCTATGATTATCTGGAGAATACGCTGCATATGACCATTGTCAACAGCCGGCGGGTGATGACGGTGGAGAAGATCACGCAGATCGATGAGAAGTATCTGCATCTGGATGCCAATGATTATAATTGTATGGCGGTGGTGTCCAGCCATACTTATAACAGTGACGGGGTGATGTTTGAATTTACCCAGTCGCGGCATCGGCCGGATTATTTCCGGTTTCAGGATAATGCGGTGAGGAGGTAGAAGGCGGACGAAACCGGCCCCGAGGCGCGTCACGCGGCGGCGCTGGCGGCTGTGAAGGCGGGCGGGGAACTGGCGCGGGAAGGGGCGGGCGGCATGGGTGGGTTCTGCGGACTGCTGAAAAAATGCGGAAAATCTAAATGTCCCGGAGGCGTTCTGACCGGGGACCGGCGCAATTCGACAGGAATGCTTGATGCATTCCCGTCTCAGTGCGCCTCAGACTCCGGACGTGTGGTCCGGAGTCTGCCCCGGTCAGAACGTCTCCGGGACATTAAGATTTTCTCGCATTTTTTTCAGACGCCCGCAGAACCCACCCATGCCGCCCGCCCCTTCCCGCGCCAGTTCCCCGTCCGCCCTCACAGCGCCAGCGCCGCCGCGTGACGCGCCTCGGGGTCGGTTTCTGATGGTTGCAGATGGCAGAAGATTTGTTGTTTCTGTTTCGAAGTTTATTCCCGCGTGCAACGAGCCAAGTAGCCGCAGTCCAGGCTGCCTTCTCTTGCCGCAAGCGACATTTCACCTTGTGCTTGCATGGATATTTGGCAGTGCTGTGTGTCGGTGGCACACGTTAAGCACTGATACCTTTATTCTTCTTTTCTCCTAGAGTCGTACCGGTAGCCGCTGGTTTCTTCCAGCTGTGCTTTTTCTTCCCGGTGGAGGATCACTGCCGACAGGGGGAGAAGATCCATCTCCAGGATTCCTGCCTTTACTTCGTGTACGCCTTCCTGGCAGCGGAAGGACAGCGCGTCGGTGCGCAGCACTTCCACCATCTCGGTTTCCTCGCTGCGTTTCATTCCGGTAAGCCATACGGGAATCTCTATGTGAACCTGTTCGTTTCTGTTGTTGAGCACCACTACCACCTGCTCTGTCATGTTGAAGCGGCCGTAAGCAAGGATGTTGTAGTCGTTGTACAGATCTATCAGCGAACCGTCGATGAGTACCGGATAGTTTTTGTGGATGCGGATGATCTCTTTATAAAAGCGGATCAGTTCTTTGTCTTCTTTTCCCCAGGGGTAGGTGCGCCGGTTGTCCGGGTCGGTAAAGCCGCAGACGCCGGCCTCGTCGCCGTAGTAGATGGTGGGCGCGCCCGGCCAGGTCATCTGAATGACCACCGCTTCCCGCAGTACGGCTTTGTTGACGTTCTCCTCTGCCGCCCTGGAGCCGAGTGTCCCCACTCTCCCTACCCGGTGGTTGGTGCGGGTCAGGAAACGGGAGTGGTCGTGGTTATCCAGCTCGTTCATGGCAGTGTACAGGGACGGGGCGTAAAACGCCGGCATGTGGTAGCGCATGGCTCCCAGAAAGCTTTCGCTGTTGCCGAACTGTCCCTGGTTGAAATCGTCGCTGTGCTTTTCCATTCCGGTCAGGAACCAGGATACCGGCTCCATAAACGCGTCGTAGTTCATCACCGTATCCCACTGGTCCCCCTGCAGCCAGCTTCTGGCGTCCCCGTAGTGTTCCGCCATGATGATGGCGTTGGGGTTGGCCGCCTTGACCACGCGGCGGAATTCCTTCCAGAACCTGTGGTTGAACTCGGGACTGTGGCCCAGATCCGCCGCCACGTCCAGGCGCCAGCCGTCCACGTTGTACGGAGGGGATACCCATTTGGCGGCGATCCGCATAATGTCTTTCATCAGCTCCGGGGAATCCTCGTAGTTCAGCTTCGGCAGGGTGTCGTGTCCCCACCAGCCGTCATAAAATTCATTGTAGGGCCAGTCGTGCTCGTTGAAAAATTTGAAGAACGTATGGTAGGGGCTGTCCTTGGACACAAAAGCTCCCTTCTCGTAGCCTTCCTGGTTTTCGTAGATCTGCTCTCTGTCCAGCCATTTGTTGAACGAACCGCAGTGGTTGAACACGCCGTCCAGAATAATCTTCATTCCGCGCCGGTGGACCTCCTCCACCAGCTGGATCAACAGCTGGTTGCTGGCTTCCAGGTTTGCCTTGTTGGTCACGCGGTTGATGTAACGGGTGGCATGGGTGTTATCCATATCCCAGGTGTTCAGAAGTTCTCCTTCGTCCTCCACAATCTTTCCAAAATGCGGATCCACATAATCGTAGTCCTGGATGTCATACTTATGATTGGACGGTGAAACGAAGATCGGGTTCAGGTAGAGTACCTCGACGCCTAAATCCTGCAGATAATCCAGCTTATCCATCACGCCCTGCAGGTCGCCGCCGTAAAAATTCCGCACGTCCATCGGCTCCGGCAGCGCGTTCCAGTCGTCGATCTGTTTTACCTTTTCCTTGATGTAGCAATACTCTCCGTTGAGCACGTCGTTGGAACGGTCTCCGTTGCAGAAGCGCTCCACATAAATCTGATACATCACCGCGCCCTTGGCCCAGTCCGGCGTGGAAAATCCCGGCACGATGCCGAAGGAATACATTTCCTGTAGCTCTCTCGTCACGCCAAGCTTGTTGTAATAGCATACCATTTTTCCGTAACGGATCTCAAAATAATAAAAGATCGTCTCGGTCCCCACCGGAATATCGATCTCATAATAATCAAAACCATTGCGGGTTCCCCGCGCTTCCATCTCCTCGCGGATCGCTCCGCTGATAAAATACACCGCATCTACATTGTTCCGCGCCGTCCGGAAACGAATGGTCACGATATCTCCCGGATCAGGCTCAAACGGAAACTGGTACTGCGGTGATTCGTCACTGTAAAGCGCATGCTTGTTGAACATTCCACGCATCTGTGAAATATACTGCTGTGCTTTTTCCTTATCCATATATTGTAAGCCTCACAATCTTTATCATTAGTACTATTATACCCCTTTCCCGGCAGGGTTACAACTTTTTTTTGGCAAGTAAAAAAGCCAGCGGGGTAGCTGGCTTTTTTGGAGAAGGTATTTCTTCTTATGGGGTGTAGCAAAAACTATATAATGTATTGGGGGGTTTTTACAGTAATTATAGTACCATAGAGACTGGAAAAAGTCTGCACAAATCGCATATTTTTTTGATTCCTTTTCTATCCAAAATAACGGCGGCTTTTGGCGGTTTTTTTATATTTTAATTTCATTTTGCACAAACTCCCCGTATTTTGGACATTTTTTGTAATGAAAGACCGGCCTTCCGCCGTGAAACGAAAGGCCGGTCTGTTATGCTTCCGGAAGCGCCTCCTGCTGATCCTCGTCGAAGATCGCCTCGAACTCAGCGCGGGTCAGCTTCTCTTTTTCCATCAGACGCGCGGCGCAGGTGTGCAGCACATAGGAATGTTCCTCGATGATCTTGCGCGCTGTCTCGTGGCACTCCTCGATGATGGATTTCACTTCCTCATCGATGGAGGCGGCCACATTCTCGCTGTAGGTCTTTGTGTGACCCCAGTCGCGGCCGATGAACACCTCGTCGCTGTCGTTGTCGTAGGCCACCAGCCCCAGCCGCCTGGACATTCCGTACTGGGTCACCATGGCCCGCGCCGTAGCCGTCGCCTGTTTGATATCCTGGGAGGCTCCGGTGGTGATATCGTCGAAGATCAGTTCCTCCGCCACCCGTCCGCCCAGGCAGACGGTGATATACTGGAGCATCTTTCCTCTGGTGTTGAACATCTCGTCGTTTTCCGGCTGAGGCATGGTGTAGCCTGCGGCGCCGGGTCCTGTGGGGATAATGGAGATGGTGTAAACCGCCTCCATCTCCGGCAGCACATGGAACAGGATCGCGTGTCCTGTTTCATGATAGGCGGTAATGCGTTTTTCCTTCTCGGAGATCACCCGGCTCTTCTTCTCCGTGCCGATGCCCACCTTGATAAACGCCTGGCGGATGTCCTTCTGCATGATATAGTTTCTGCTGTCCTTGGCGGCAATGATCGCCGACTCGTTCAGCAGGTTCTCCAGCTGGGCTCCGGTAAAGCCTGCGGTGGTCTGCGCGATCTGCTTCAGATCCACGTCTTCTCCCAGCGGCTTGTTTTTCGCGTGGACGTAAAGGATCTCCTCTCTGCCCTTCACATCCGGCGGTCCCACCACCACGCGGCGGTCGAAACGTCCCGGACGAAGGATCGCCGGGTCGAGAATGTCTACACGGTTGGTGGCCGCCATGACGATGATCCCTTCATTGACGCCGAAACCGTCCATCTCCACCAGCAGCTGGTTCAGGGTCTGTTCCCTCTCGTCGTGGCCGCCGCCCATTCCGGTACCCCGGCGGCGGGCAACGGCGTCAATCTCGTCGATAAAGATAATACAGGGCGCATGAGCTTTGCCCCGCTCAAAAAGGTCCCGGACACGGGACGCGCCCACACCCACAAACATCTCCACAAAGTCCGAACCGGAAATGCTGAAGAACGGCACACCGGCCTCCCCGGCCACCGCTTTCGCCAGCAGTGTTTTTCCGGTTCCCGGAGGGCCTACCAGAAGGACGCCTTTGGGAATCCGCGCGCCTACGCGGGTATATTTCTCCGGCGCTTTCAGAAAGTCCACAACCTCCACAAGGTCTTCCTTTTCTTCTTCCAGGCCGGCTACGTCCCGGAACAGGATCTTCTTGTCTCCTTCCGTGGAAAGATGTGCGTTGCTCTTTCCAAAATTCATCATCCGGTTATTGCCGCCGCCCCCGGCTCCTGCCATGGAGCGGTTCATCAGCGAGATTCCCGCCATCAGTACCAGTCCCAGCACCAGCGCCGGCAGCATATAGCGGATAAAGATATTCTCCTGTTCCATGGGCTGAACCGTATAATTAATGCCGCTCTGCTCCAGCAGTCCGGCCGCCTCGTTGACGTCTGTTACGTTGACGTAAAAGGTATCCCCATCTGTGTCAAACAGAGCCAGACGGCCGGTGGGCACCTCCATGTTCTGGTAGATATTGGCAGAGACGATCTTTTCCTGGTCCACCATTTTCTGGAACGTCTGATAACTCAGTGTGTTCTGCTGCTCCATATTGCTCAGCATATAAAACACCAGAATCACAATTAAAACTGTCGGTATAAAAAATAAACCGGAACCATTACGCTGTCTATCCAATTTTCTTCTCTCTCCTGTGTTATTTTCATGTAACTGCTCAGCCCGCTGAACGGCTGCCGCAAAATACAGCGTCTGTGTATCGCGAAGCGTGTAATCGTTCCGCAAGGCTGAACTTCCGCAGTTTAATCGAACTCCACCACTCCGATATACGGAAGATTTCTGTATTTCTGCGCGTAATCCAGTCCGTATCCCACCACAAACTCATCGGGAATATTGAAGCAGGTATAATCCACCTTCACATCCCGGACTCTGCGCTCCGGCTTGTCCAGAAGCGTGCAAAGGCGCATGGATTTTGGATTGCGCTTTTTCAGAATATCCATCAGATAATAGAGTGTCCGCCCGGAGTCGATAATATCCTCCACGATGATCACATCTTTCCCTTCCAGCGGCTGGTCCAGATCCTTGACAATGCGCACGACGCCGCTGGAGCTTGTGTCGTCCCCGTAGCTGGACACAGACATAAAGTCCAGGCTCACCGGCACCTGGATCCTCTTGGCCAGCTCGCACATAAAGAACACGCCGCCTTTGAGCACGCAGATCAGATGCACGCTTCTGCCCTCATAGTCCTTGTTGATCTGTTCCCCGATTTCCTGTATCCGTCTGTCCACTTCCTCTTCACTGAGCAGGACCCGAATTCTCTCACTCATTTGTATATCCTCCTGACACCTCTATCTGTATGATCTTTTTTGTGTCCTTTCTCGCCCGGTATGCTTCGCTGACCCGGTAGCCTACGACCCACACGATCTCCTGGCCGTCGGCCACCAGCAGAATGGAATCTCTCTGCTCTCTTGGGATTTTCGCGTCGATCATATAATCCTTCAGCTTTTTTCTGCCTCCGTCCGCCTGTACGGTGAGAAAGTCGCCGCTTTTTCGCGTGCGAAGTACAAGACCAGCCTTTATTTTATCATAGTTGAAACATTTCGTATACTTCTTTTCGGAAATTCTTTCGAAATTCCCGGCAAAATCCTCCGGAAAAGAAACCTTTGCCTGAAATTCTCCCAGAACCCAGCGGCCTTCCCCTTCCATAAGAGTATACCCACTTTCCTGGCTGTTCTGACTGCCGTCCCTTTTTCTCAGCAAGATCCCCTGATACCGGCGCACCGCTTCGAGGCCGTAGGGAAGGCACACCAGTTTCCCCACCTGCTTGTCCAGCAGTCCAAGAACGCTCTCCAGATGCTCCCGCCCCAGATCCTTGCGCCGGCCCGCCAGCTGCTCCAGGCAGTCTCTCACAACATACCGCTGCAGAATGGCCGGCTCCCGTGCCAGCCGCGCCGACAGCTCCAGCTCTCCCTCCCGCCAGACGCAGTATTCATCGAAACGCTTTTTTGCCTCGGCGGCAAGATATTCCTCCGCTTCCATCAGATCCAGGGATGTCTGGGCCATATGGGCCGTGGCCCGCCGGTTGACGCTCTGCTCCAGGTAGGGGATCACATGGTGACGGATGCCGTTCCTTGTGTAATCGTCGGCGGCGTTTGTGCTGTCCTCGCACCAGGCGATCCCACGCCGCGCAAGCTCCGCCTCAATCTCCGCCCGTTCCAGACACAGCAGCGGACGGATAACTGTCCCCCGCACCGGGCGCAGGGACGCCAGCCCCGACAGAGAGGTCCCCCGGGCCAGGTGATGGATCATGGTCTCCGCAAGGTCGTTCCTGTGGTGGGCCAGCGCCAGCTTCGTTCCCCCGCAGTCCCGCAGGCACTGGGCAAACACTCTCTGCCGCTCCAGCCTTCCCGCTTCCTCCAGGCTCAGGCGTTTCTCCTTTGCCACAGCCTCCACCGGGCAGGAATACAGAAAAAAAGGGACGCCCCGCTCTTGGCAGAACGCCTCCGCAAACGCCGCGTCCCGGTCCGCCTCCTCCTGGCGGAGGTTGTGGTGGACGTGAACGGCCTGTACGCCAAAGCCGACGTCCCGGGAAAGCTCCCACAGCAGCTGCAAAAGCAGCACCGAATCCGCGCCCCCGGAAAATCCCGTCAGCACCACATCCCCCGGACGGATCATCTCATAGGTCCGGATAAACCTTGCCACCTGTTCTATTACCACCGGTCTTCCTCCTTATCTTCCGTTACACCGTTTCTTTCAATAACAGTTCCACACCTGGCCATTGAAAATCGCGCAACGATTCAGCCAGTTACGCCTTTCCTTTACCATTTTCTCCAGATGCGCGCGGTCAGCACGGTCATATCGTCCTTCGCGTGAAATCCACCCAGCCGCAGCACATGCTCCAGCAGCTCCCTGGCAAATTCCTTCGGCTCCTGGGCGGAAATGTTCAGGATCAGCTCCTTCATAGTCTCTTCCTCATGGCCGAACTCCAGCGCGTCCAGCACACCGTCCGTCACCATGATCAGATAATCTCCGTCGTACAGCTTTCTGGACGCCGTGTCAAAATCCAGCTGCTGGGTCAGGCCCGCCGCCAGGCTGGTGGACACAATGCTCTCCACCCAGGTGTCTCTCCGGATAAAAGTGGCCGCCGCCCCGGCCTTGAGGAAGCTGCATACGCCGCTGTACAGATCGATGGAACAGATATCCACCGTGGAGAACATGCCGTCGCGCTGCAGCACCAGCGCGGAATTGATCATCCGCGCCGACGTCTCCCGGGAAAATCCCGAGCGCAGAAACTGCTCGAACAGCTCCACCACCGTCTCGCTCTCCTGACTGGCCGCCAGGCCGGACCCCATCCCGTCGGACAGACACAGCACAAACCGGCCGTCCTCGCAGACACAGCCGTAATTGTCCCCGGAAATGCTCTCGTCCTCTTTGGTGACACGGGCCGCTCCCTGGAGCACCTGGAACCCTGTGTCCTCAAGAAACAATACTGTCTGCAGCTCCTGGTTCAGCACTGCCGCCCCGTCCCGCACGGCCACCATCCTGGAGCCGCACAGTTCGGACAAAAGCTCCGCCACCCGGTGCAGAGTCATCTGGCACCCTTTCTTCGCCCGCAGGGTCATGTAGATCTGCAGGCGCTCCTGGGGTTTCTCCTGCAGCCACATTTTCTGCACCAGCACGCCGCTTTTGCGGAGTTTTTTCTCCAGCTTTTCCTCCATCTCCTCCGGCACGCTGTTCAGGCTGTAAATATCCTGCGCCGTGCTGTTCATGATCCGCGCCACCTCGTTCAGCTGCTCGGCCACCGCCAGGCGGTTTTCGATCAGCTTATTGTTCCAGATCAGGTTCTGACGCATTTTCGTATATTCCCCGTAGAGAAGCTCCAGAAACCGCGCTCCGCTCAGGCAGTGGGAAATCCAGTCGCCCTTGGCCCGGTTCTGCCGTTCCTCGTCTCCCTGGGCAAACGCCTCCAGAACCTCCAGACACTGCTGGGTCGTCAGATGGCCGTACTGCTCCCAGCACCAGGAAGCCTTCGGGCACCGCTCGCACAGCTGCTCTCTTTGCCGCTCCAGCATCCTGTCCACCTGATCCCTGGTCAGATGCTCTTTCTTCCGCGGCATACGGTAAAAAGTATCCGCCAGAGATTGGAAGGAATCCGCGTACCGCTCCATCCGCACCTTCTGGGGATGATTGTCGTACACGGCCACTTCCCGCCTGCTTTTTCTGGCCTCTAAGACAGTTTTTGCCATGTCCCTGATAATCAGCGCCAGGCCGACTATGAACATGGCAATCACCCATTCCGGCATTTTGGCAACTCCCCTTTCCCACATGGTTTTTCAAGGGAGTATTATAGCCGTTTTTTCTATGAAACTATGTCGAATAAGAGACAGGCTCCGGGAAAAGTTTTCGTCAAATTCTTTCACTATTTTTCCCGGAACAGAATCTCGTTTTCTTTTAAAAGTCCAAGCTTTTCCCGCGCGATCTTTTCTATGTACCCGTCGCTGTTCATGTACTGCTCCATCTCCTGGATTTCCGCGGTTCTGGCGGTTTCGTCCTCCAGCTGCTGCTCCAGAACGCTCCGCCGCTGATCGTTCTCACGGATTTCCTGGCCAAGCTGACTTCCGCGCACCCCGGCCGCCGTGCCGATCGCCGCCAAAAGTACGGTCATCAGAAGCACGGCCCGCTTCTCGCGGCCCCGCATCCTTACGCCCCTGTTGCGGAACAGCTTCCTGCCGATCCGGATCATAAATCTTATAAATCTTACAATGTGTGCTATCATTTTTGTTCCCCTTATCCCCTGCTGCGCTGCATGTCCCCACGCGCCGTTTTTTTATAACAGTTCAACACAGCTGAACCGTTGTGACCATTCAGCGTTACATTCTTTTCTTTTTCCGCTGCTTTTTCTGCGCACCTGTCTCCGGCTCTTTGGACTTTTCTGGCTTTTTGAGCATGTTTTTCTGTTTCGGCGTACTCTGCTTTTTCGCCTGTTTCCGCCCATCCTTCCGCCGCAAATGTTTATGTAGTCTTATTTTACCTTTCTCCAGTTTAAATTTCAACCTTTTTCCCAATTTTTTTCAGGACTTTTGCCGGGATATTCCATACTTTTCCGAGGAATTTCAACACCACTGTGCCTGCTTTGACATAATATGAACTGAGCGAGTACTTCCAGGCCAGGCTTCCCAGCACAATCCCCACAAAAAGGTACCCCCGAAGGCTTCCGCTGCTCACCGTATAGAAATACCGGAACGTGACAAGCGCCGCAAAAATCCAGAACAGCAGGTCCCGCAGATCCACTGCCACCCGTCCGCTTTTTCTCGCCAGCCGCCAGACGGTCAGACCGTCGTAAATCCAGCAAAGCGCCGCCCCATGAAAAAACGCCCTGGCAAACGCGTGCAGTTCATAGGACATATACTGGCTCATCTCAGCGGAACAGCCGCGCCAGAAGCGCCTGATCCTTATGATTTTTTCTTCCGGAATCGGAATAGACCAGGCTGTCGATATGGCCCTCCACATCGACCTCTCCCTCTTCCAGACAAAGCCGGCTCACATGCAGCTCCTTCCCGCGGATGGTCAGCAGACCGGCGGTGGTCGCAAGCAGGATCTCATGGTCGTCAAAGCTGTATACGTCGGACACTCCCGTCATCTTCCCCTGCCCCCGGTCCAGGAACCTCAGTTCATGGGGCCTTACCGTTGCCGCATCCATACAAAAAAGCCCTCCCTATAATGGTCTGTCTCGTAACAGCTCCGGCCATGGAAAATCGCTTGGCAATGGGCTGAATGCCCGCATGCGTTACGTTTTCATACGGTCCGTGTTACCGAAACTGTTCTCTGTTTTCCATTATATGAAAGGGACTGTTCTTTTATACTTACACGATCTGCATCTGTCCAGTCGTAACCGTTCAGCCAGCGGAACGGTTACATCCCGTCAGATAAATACCTGCGGCACCCGGCCGCGGAAGATTGCTCCGCGATGGGCCAGATGCCGCAGGTAGATACTTTCATACGGTCTGTGCAGACCGGACGGAATAATGATTGCTTTTTTATGTCAGATAGCGGTACAGCTCCTGTGCTTCCTCTTTTCTTACCGTCTCCTGCACATTGAGCACCTCTACCCGGACAGCCTTGCTGCCAAACTGGATCTCCAGCACGTCTCCCGCTTTCACCTGAGCCGACGCCTTGGCCGGACGGTCGTTGATCAGGACGCGTCCCGCGTCGCACGCTTCGTTGGCTACGGTGCGGCGTTTGATCAGTCTGGAAACCTTCAAAAATTTATCTAATCTCATTGACTCTCAATTAGTTCATCATGTCCTTTAAAGCTTTTCCTGCTTTGAATTTCGGAGTCTTGGAAGCTTTGATCTGCATAGTCTCGCCTGTCTGCGGATTTCTTCCTTCTCTTGCCGCTCTCTCGGAAACCTCAAAGGTACCAAAGCCTACCAGCTGAACCTTCTCACCTTTCTTTAATTCTTCTGCAACAACATCAACGAATGCCTTTAATGCTGCCTCAACATCTTTTCTGGATAAATTGGTCTGCTCAGCCATTGCCGCAACTAATTCTGTTTTGTTCATGAGTAAACTCCTCCTGTGTTTTCTTTCTTGCGATTGTTTTTCCTTCCACATTCCGTCTGCACCAGTCCAGAGCCTGTGAACGGTTTCTTGCAGGTAACAGTTCAGCCAGCTGAACGGTTACTCTTTCTGCACAGTTCTGCCAGGCGCCGCCTGTACAATAGTATTGACATCTGAACTGCTCTTATACCGGCAGGTACTGCAAATGTGGTATTTCCTGACAGAATCACTCTCTCCATATATATATACCTTATGCAACTGTTTGTCAAGAAAAATACGCTTTTTCGGTAACAGTTCCGTAACAGTTCACCCTGCCACTATCCCGCGAGGTGTTTTCGCACAGAATGTGATCGCGAAGCGATTTTCAATGGCCGGATGCCGTAACAGTTCAGTCCTTCACTGCGCTTCGGGATTTTTTTGCGCGGAAGCTCTCCCGGCCAGTTTTGTTTCCAGTGTGTCCTTTAAGAGCTGTTCGCTGTTCATGCCGGACAGCCTGAGAAGATTGCAGACCTGATAGAGAAGCTCCCCGCCGGTTTCCGGGGTCAGGCCATCCGGTCCGGCCGCCTTCGCCGCCGCAAGGAGCGTCTCCGCCTTGCCTGCGCATTCCAGAAAATCTCCTCCGGTCCCATCGTATTTCTGCATTTTTTTCTGTACCTTCTGGGTACGGAGCAGCGCCGGAAAGCAGTGGGGGATCTGTTCCATCTCTTCCTGAGGCGTCACCGGGGCTTTTTCCTCTTTTTTCAGCGCCTCCCAGTCCTTTTTCTCTTTTCGCCCCTCCGCGTCGGGAAATACCTGGGGATGGCGGTGGATCATTTTTTGGCTGCTTCCCCCGGCTACATCCGCGAAGGTAAAGGTTCCCTCCTGCCTGCCGATCTCGCTGTGGAGCATAGTCAGAAACAACACGTCCCCCAGTTCTTCCACCAATCCGCCGGTTCCCTCTCCCCGGTCCATGGCGGTGATCGCGTCCGCCGTCTCGTAAGCCTCCTCGATCAAAAACTGTTTCAGCGAGTGGTTGGTCTGCGCCCGGTCCCAGCGGCATCCTTCCTCACCCCGCAGCGTCTCCACCACCTCATACAGCCGCTCAAAGGCCTCTGCCGCCTGCCGCTTCTGTTCCTCATTCTTTTTATTGCTCATGTTTTTCATCCTTACCCCTTTCACGGCCCACTGGCTGCTCCAACAATGGTAGATTTGGAAGTTTACTTCCAAGACAGATACAGGGCGGACAGCTTTACTGCCCGCCCTGCATCCTTACACAGCGCGAAATACCGCAGGATCAAACGAACGCACCTGCCGCGCATCTGTAACTCTTGTAACAGTTCAGCCAGCGGAACTGTTACACGCATCTTCCTTTTGCTGTAACCAGTCAGCCAGCGGAATCGTTACCTTTCGCTTACATCATTTCGTTGATCATATCCAGAACTTCCTGGCCAAGCTTGTCGGATTTTGCGTCTGCATCCTCCAGGGAAGTCCCTTTAATGCCGTAATAGAATTTTACCTTCGGCTCTGTTCCGGACGGACGAACGCACAGCCATGCGTCGTCGGTCATATCGAAGTACAGAACGTTGGACTTCGGCAGACCCGTCGGGCAAACCTCTTTTGTTTCCAGATTTGTGATTGTATCTTCCTTGTAATCGCGGAAGGAAGTCACTTTGTAGCCGCCTACCTGGGTCGGAGGATTCTTTCTCAGCGTGTCCATGATTTCCTGGATCTTGGCAAGTCCTTCGATGCCCTTCAGGGTGATGGACTTAATGCTGTCCTTGTAGTAGCCGTAACGCTCGTACATTTCGATCATTGCATCCCACAGAGTCATGTTTTTTGTCTTGTAGTATGCCGCACACTCGCACAGAGCCATAGTGGCAACGATCGCGTCTTTGTCTCTGGCGTGTGTGCCGATCAGGCAGCCGTAGCTCTCCTCAAAGCCGAACAGGTAAGTGCCTTTTCCGCTTGTCTCAAAACCGAGGATCTGCTGGCCGATAAACTTGAAGCCGGTGAGTACCTCGATCAGGCGCACGCCGTAATATTTCGCGATGGCGTCTGCCATATTGGTGGTAACGATGGTCTTGATCAGGGCGCCGTCCTCCGGAAGTCCCTGAAGTTCTTTTTTCTGTCCGATCTCATAATCTGCCAGCAGGCATCCGGACATATTTCCAGTCAGCGTATGATACTCGCCGGTCTTGGAATCCTTCACATATACGCCGAGACGGTCCGCATCCGGGTCGGTTGCCAGGACCAGATCCGCGTCTACTTCCTTGGCCAGCTTCAGGCCAAGTTCAAAGGCCTCTGCAGCCTCGGGATTCGGATAGCTGACCGTCGGGAAATTGCCGTCGGGAAGCTCCTGCTCCGGCACCACATAGACATTCTCAAATCCCAGCTCTTTCAGCACGCGGCGTGCCGGGATATTTCCGGTTCCGTGCAGCGGACTGTAAACGATCTTCAGTTCTTTGGCCATTGCCTGGATGGAATCCATATGAAGCACCTGGCTCTTCAGCTCCTCGATATAGGAGTCGTCGATCGCCTGTCCGATGACTTCGTAAAGGCCCGCGCTGACCGCGTCCTCTTTCGCCATGGTCTTCATTGTGCTGTAATCTGTGATTGCTTTTACCTCTGCCATGATTCCTGTGTCATGAGGCGGAGTAATCTGGGCGCCGTCCTCCCAGTATACCTTGTAGCCGTTGTACTCCGGCGGGTTGTGGCTGGCGGTGATGTTGATGCCGGCAATGCAGCCAAGCTTTCTCACAGCGTAGGAAAGCTCCGGCGTCGGGCGTAAGGACTCGAAAATATAAGCCTTGATCCCGTTTGCAGCAAGGCAAAGAGCCGCCTCATTGGCGAACTCCGGGGACATACGGCGGGAATCGTAAGCGATCGCCACGCCCTTGCTCTGTCCGCCAACAGACGCGATGTAGTTTGCCAGACCCTGGGTCGCCTTGCGCACAACGTAAATGTTCATGCGGTTGGTGCCTGCGCCGATGACGCCGCGCAGTCCGGCGGTTCCGAATTCCAGTTCCGTGTAGAAACGCTCCTTTATCTCATTGTCGTCGTCCGCGATCGCCCGCAGCTCTGCTTTGGTGTCCTCATCAAAATAAGGATCGTTCAGCCATGATTCGTAGATCTCCCTGTAATCCATTTCGTACCTCCAATGATTCCTGAAATTTTCAGTTTTTCCTTTGAGCGGCGTTTCCGCTCCGCTGTCTTTGGGTGGCCGCTCTTTAAGTTACATTCTACCAAAAATCTATTCAGAAATCCATATTATTTATAAAATTTAGCCAGTTTTTCTTCTGCGTTTTGATCTGTTCCAGCTTCTCCACATCTTTCTGGGATATCCACGCTTTTTTTCCGCAGTAATAATGGTTGGCCAGCTTCCAGTACTTCCACGGATACGCCAGACGGATGCCAAGATTTTTCCTCTCCTCATCGTTCAGCGGCTGTTCTCTCTCGTAAGCGGACAGAATCGCGGCGCCGGTCTGCAGATCCCAGCTGTGTTTTTCCAGGATTTTCCTCATAAACTGATAAAGATCCGCCGCTGGCAGATCAAAATTCCATTTATCAAAGTGGATGACCGTGTCCTGTCCTCCCGATCCAAACAGAATATTGTGCTGGGTGAACTCCCCGTGGCAGATGCAGCCTTTCTGCCGCGCCTGTTCCCGGAGGGTTTCATAGCCGGAGTTTTTCAGTTTTTCCACCGCCGCCTCTCCCTGTTCCAGAAACTCATTGGCGCTGTCCAGGAGCAGCTTCTCGAAGGGATTTTTCTTCTGCTTTCCGGCGATATATTTCCGGATCTTGCGGATTTCCGCGTTATGGCGGGTACACTCGCTGACCAGCGATTCTTTCTCATATTCCTTCTGCAGCGGCAGGCAGGCCGCCTTATGTAGACGCGCCATGGCAGACGCGGCTCTGCGGATATCCGGAAGACTGCGGGTGTCACATTCCTTTCCGGGATACCACTCTCTGACTACATAGCACAGGCCGTCCTCCCCCTGGGAGACCAGCTGGCCTGCCTCGTTGCGCAGCGGACAATCGGTCTGTACCGCGCCGGAACGGACCAGCTGGTCCTGAAGCTGCCACTGAAGCTCCAGCTTGTTTCTGGCTCCTCCGAATTCCTGGATGCTTTTCCACCCTGTCTCTGTCTCGCACAGCATCGCGCCGCGGCCGCGGCAGGTGGTTTTGGCGGTCAGGCCGTACTGACTTAATACTCCCACTCCGTTATCGTACAAGAAAAGCTCCCCCTTTGCGTTATCGTCTTTTTATAAGTATGCGGGGGTTGGGGAAAAAATGTTATGGGGGACGAAAGCGGGAGGGGCAGGCGCAGCGGGGACGTTGCGGAAGGGGCGGGGCGGCGTAGGCGGAAGCAGTGACAGAGGGCGGCAGACAGCGGCGCGCGGGACAGGGGAGCGGGAACGGCCGCGGCGGCAGCGGGAAGGGCGGGGAGGAGCTGCTGTGTGTGCGGCGGACTGCTGTGAATGCAGGGAAATTCTCGGTGTGCAGGGGAGGTTTCGGCCAGGCACCGGAGCAATTCACCGTGAACGCATGATGCGTTCGCGGTTCAGTGCTCCTCAGGCTCGGTGTTGGCAACACCTCGCCTGGCCTGGCCGAAACCTCCCCTGCGCACCGGAATTTCCAGCTGCATTCACAGACGCCCGCCGCACACACAGCAGCTCCTCCCCGCCCTTCCCGCTGCCGCCGCGGCCGCTCCCGCTCCCCTGTCCCGCGCGCCGCTGTCTGCCGCCCTCTGCCGCTGCTTCCGCCTGCGCCGCCCCGCACCTTCCGCGCGTCCCCGCTGCGCCTGCCCCTCCCGCTTTCTGTCTGGTGGCGGCGGTTTTTGGGGGGATGCCGATACTGTTTGGATGGTGGCGGTAGATAGGAGCCTTTTGGGAGTGTGTTGTTGATTTTGTTGTACAGCACAGACCGTATGAAAATATGGTACATACAGGAGTACAGGAGGCATCCGTTTCATCATGAAGCGATTTTCGGTAAATGGATGCCGTTACGGTTCTGGAGCGTATTTGAAAATTGCTTTCTGCATGATGTGCATCACAGTTTGTGGGGAATGCGTTCCTGCATTCTGGAGCGGATGGCTCGCATGAGGCAGCCTACGACGTAGAAGGTGGTTTCGTAGTGCATGTAGTTGAGGGTGTTTTCGTCGAAGAGGACGGACATCTGGGCGGGAAATTCCTCGTCGGAGTGGTAGAAGCGCAGGCGGATGGGGTAGAAGGGGTAGACGGGGATCTCGTAGCCAATGTCGCCGCAGGGGACTTCTTTTCCGCCTATGGCTTCGCAGGCGGCTTTGTAGGCGTCGGGGTGTTGGTCAACGTACTGGGCGTGATGATTCAGGCTGTTGTCGCCCAGTCCGCTGTTCTGGCCGACGCCGGGCAGGCTGTTCACCAGGCTCCAGCGGCCGCTTAGTGTGGCGTCTGATCTGGAATAGCAGAGGATGTCGTATATGGACAATGCTTCGCTGTAATCGGCTGGCTCCGTGCGTACGCTGTCTCCCTGGCCGGTCAGTTTTTCTACTTCCCCGGTCTGGCGGCGAATGCGGTATTCACTTCCCACAAAGGGGAGATATAGATAATCCCCGTCATGTTTCAGGCGGAAGCGCCGGATCATGGTTTCCTGGTCGTATTTCAGAAATTCGGGGCGGATCTTTTCTTTTGTGTATTCGTAGTTATCCCAGGTTTCCGGCCGCGCGGCGCGGCTGCCGGAAAAGGACCCTGTGTTTTTCTGCTCTGTTTTCATTATTACTCCTTTCTCAGTTCAAACACGCTCCAGAGCGTGTTTGAACATTGCTTTCTGCAAGATAGCCGTCAGAATAGTTCGTCCAGCAGAAGATAGTATTTCAGTTTTTCCGCGTCCGGGCGGATGCCAAGGCGTTCAAACAGCATCTCGGGACGATATCCCGGATAGGGATGGCCTCCGTTGTAGCGTCCGGCAAAGTTATCTCTGAGGCTGCGGTAGCAGATGGCCAGGTCCTGCCAGCGGTCTGCCTTTCCTGTTTTTCCCAGGTCTATGAATCCGCTGATCCTGTCTCCGTCGGCAAAAACGTTGGGCAGGCTGAGATCTCCGTGGGAAAATACAATTTCTTCCTCCGGGCGGTTTGTCTCCAGCCACCGCAGAAGTTCTTCCGGACCGGAGAATCCCTGCGGCCCGAAGGTGTCTTCCTCTACGTTGTCCAGATCCACCAGGTTATGCTCCACCGCATAGCGGGCGTCTCCAAGCCGCGCATCCAGCGTGTTGTCACAGGGACATGCCGCGATATCCACGTTCCAGAGCATGTTCAGTCCCTGACAGACAAGTGTCAGCAGCCGTTCCGGGTCGGTCATGTATTCCTCATCGCAGAGCATTTTCCCTTTTATTTTTGTCATCAGACAGTACGCTGTGCCGTTCACCGCTTCATAAGCCAGGATTTCCGGCGCAGGCAGGCTTTGCGCCCCCAGCCACCGGCAGATCTGATATTCATTGTCTGTCTCTCTGGATCGTGTCTGAATTTTGAGGACCAGATCCTCAGACTCCAGCACCCGGGAGCCGGACATGCCCACGGAATTTTCCCGGAACTTCCGCTGGCCCATTTGTTTCCGGATCGATTCCGGCAGTTTGTTCATACGCTTTCTTTCCTTTCTCTTCAAGTCAAAACAGGGATGAATGTTCAAAGCCGCTCCAAATACCCCTTAGCAAACTTCTTCAGGATTTCCGGCTCGTTGCGGGAGGGTTCCTCCAGCACCTCGTACAGCGCCGCGTTCAGCACCTGACCGATCACCGGTCCGGGTACCGCGCCCAGTTCCATAACGTCTTTTCCCGTCAGTTTCAGGTCTTTCAGGCTCAGACACTGCTTTTGCTCCACAATCTTTTTGCTGAGCTTCCGTACCTTCTCGATCCGTTCCAGCTTTTCCCTGCGGCGGTATTCGCTCTGTGCCATGGCGTCCGCATACTGTACCTCCATCAGCAGCCGGAACAGCTCCGGCGTCACGCGGCTCATAATGCGCCGGACGGATTTGGCGTCGGCGTTCATCCTGCAGTCGTGCCACTGGATCAGCACAGTGACCTTCCGTATGGTGTCGTTGTCAAATTTCAGCCGCTTCAGGATTTCTTTTGCCAGCTCCACACTGGCCCTTCCATGGCCTTTGAAATGATCCACACCGTCCTCGTCTGTGGTACGGCAGGCCGGTTTCCCCATATCATGCAGCAGCATGGTCCAGCGCAGCACCTTGTCGTTTCCCACAAAGCGCAGGCTTTCCAGCGTATGCTCTCCCACGTTATAACAGTGGTGCGGATTGTTCTGGGGCGTTTCCATCAGCCGGTCAAACTCCGGAAGCACCACCTTGGTGATCCCCGTCGCCCAGACAGTTCTCATGGCTTCCGGACGGTCAGACACCAGAAGTTTTGTCAGCTCCACCGCGATGCGCTCCGCGCTGATCTGCTTCAGCGTCGGCGCCAGGTCCTGTACCGCCCGCAGGGTTTCCTCCTCAATGCCAAACCCAAGCTGGGCGCTGAAACGTACTGCCCGCAGGATCCTGAGAGCATCCTCCCCGAAACGTTCCTTCGGGTTTCCCACACAGCGGATACTTTTTTTCTGCAGATCCTCCATTCCGCCGTACAGGTCCACCAGACCCGCCAGATCGTTGTAAGCCATGGCATTGATGGTGAAATCCCTGCGCTGCAGATCATCCCCGAGATTTCTGGTAAATTCCACATTTTTCGGATGGCGGGAATCCTCGTACTCCCCGTCGATCCGGTAAGTGGTCACCTCATGGGCATGGCTGCCGGCCAGCACCGTCACCGTGCCGTGCTTCAGTCCTGTGTCCACGGTTTTCTGAAAAATCTTTTTCACCTCGTAAGGCGTCGCCGAGGTGGTAATATCCCAGTCGTCCGGAGACCTTCCAAGAATACTGTCCCGGACACATCCGCCCACCGCATACGCCTCGAAGCCTCTCGCCTGGAGGCTCTCAATCACCATCTTTACACTGGCCGGAAGTTTTATCTTCACTTCGCGTTCACTCCTTTTTCTGTGTTCTGACTGTTTTGACCTTGACATCACTGTCTTTGAAGTACACAACAGCCTGCACGGAGTTTTCTCTGCAAACCTTCCGTACAGGCTGAACTTTTGTAACTATTTTTACAAACCTTTGCGCCGCTCACCGGCCGCTTTGTCACAGGATGATCTCCAGCTTTCTGCCAGTGCTCTGGTACTGATAGTAACGCACGCCGGCCGCGTCCATCATCCTCTTGGACGCGATCACCGCGTCCGTTTCGGCATATTTGTCGCACTCATAGATGACTGTGCGGATCCCCGCCTGGATAATTGCCTTGGCGCACTCGTTGCACGGAAACAGTGTCACATAAATCTTCGCGCCGTCCAGGCTGCCGCCCCGGTAATTTAAAATGGCGTTCAGCTCGCTGTGTGTGCTGTACAGATATTTGCTTTTCAGCGGATCCTCCGCCTCCCTGGCCCATGGAAACTCGTCGTCGGAGCATCCGATGGGAAAGCCGTTGTACCCCATGGACAGAATCTTGTTGTCCGAGCTGACGATACAGGCCCCCACCTGTGTGTGAGGATCCTTGGAGCGAAGACCTGAGAGCTTCGCGACTCCCATAAAATATTCATCCCAGGTCAGATAGTCCTGTCTTTTTCCAGTCATGATTTCCTTCTTTCTTTATTTCGTTCCGAAAATACGGTCGCCTGCATCCCCAAGACCAGGCACAATATAGCCGTGGCCGTTGAGCCGCTCGTCCAGCGCGCCGATGAACAGATCCACGTCCGGGTGCTCCTCCTGCATCCGTTTCACACCTTCCGGCGCGGCGATGATGCACATAAAGTGGATTTTCTTCGCGCCTTTCTGCTTCAGCATTGTGATCGCCGCCGTGGCTGAGCCTCCGGTGGCCAGCATCGGGTCTGTCACAAACACCTCGCGGCTGGCAATATCCGACGGGAGCTTACAGTAATATTCCACCGGATCCAGGGTTTCCGGATCCCGGTACAGGCCGATGTGGCCCACCTTCGCCGCCGGGATCATGGCCAGCATCCCCTCCACCATGCCAAGTCCGGCGCGGAGGATCGGCACCACCGCCATCTTTTTTCCCGCAAGCTGGCAGGCTGTCATTTTGCTGATAGGCGTCTCAATCTCCACCGGCTCCAGGGGAAGTTCCCGGGTGGCCTCGTAGCACATCAGCATCGCAACCTCGCTGATCATCTCGCGGAATTCCTTGGAACTTGTGTCTTTCCTGCGTATAATGCCTATCTTATGCTGGATCAGAGGATGATCCATCACAACCGTCTTTGCCATTTGTTTTCTCCTCTCTACTCCTCTGTGCCTTCGATCAGGCGGATGCGTCTCGCGTGGCGTTCCTCGCCGGAAAACGGCGTATTCAGGAAGGTGTCCACAATCTTCACCGCCAGGCCCGGTCCGACCACACGGCCGCCCATGGCCAGAATATTCGCGTCATTGTGCAGACGGGTGGCCTCCGCGCTGAAGCAGTCGCTGCAAAGCGCCGCGCGGATGCCCGGTATGCGGTTGGCCGCAATGGAGATTCCGATTCCCGTTCCGCAGATCAGGATCCCTTTCTCACAGCTTCCGTTCAGCACCACGTCCGCTACCTTCCTCGCGTACACCGGATAGTCCACCGCCTCTGTGCTGAAACATCCGAATTCCTTGTACTCCACTCCTGCTTTGTCCAGATATGCCTTGACCTCCTGCATCAGTTCATATCCGCCGTGATCACATCCAAGCGCTATCATCGTCTCAATTCCTCCTCATTCAGTTTTTCCACAATGCCGGAGATCAGATTCTCCAGCATCTCGTAACATTTTCCGTAAGACGTCAGCGGTTCCCCGAACACCGGCTCCACCTCTTTGTCCAGCTGAAGAAATTCCGAGACGGTGTAAACCTCCGCCCCGGGATGTTCCTCCCGGATTTTCTCCCTCTGTGCCTCCTCCATGGTCAGGATCAGTGTACCTTCCTCTGCATCCTGGGAGGAGAACGCCGTGGACGCATGGTCCCTGGCGGAATAGCCGTTGCTGATGAGCACCGCCTCTGCCTTTTGATTGATGGGCTGCGCAAACAGCACCACAAGGCCGCGGGAATCGATCTCAATCGGACGGAACAAGGGTTTCGTCTTCATGATCACCTTCGCCATCGGAGCCCTGGACGTGTCGTCCGCATCCACAAAAATCAGTTTTTTATAATGTTTCACGCTGCCTACCTCTGTTATGTTGAACGGTTACGTTATACTTCTATCCGCTTATGTCCTGCAGCTTTCAGAAGCCTGTTCATGATCGCCTGTCCCATCTTCGGCGTATCGAACGCCTCCGAATAAATAATATCCACATGGTCGCCGTCAAACTCCCGCAGGATCCCGTACAGATGCCGGGCGATGGACGCTTCGTCCGACCGGGCGCCGATGCTTTTTACATCTCCCTGGGGATATTCCTGTCTCGTCTCGTCCGTGCAGATGATCCCTACTTTCGCGCCGCAGGCAAGCTGCTTCGCCGCCAGAGCGCGGATCTTCTCCACGACCGCCTGCTCCGCCCCCTCCACGATGGTCAGATCCGCGTTGGGCGCGTAGTGCTTATAACGCATCCCCGGCGCTTTTGGGCGAGTGTGCGTCTCCTGGGCAAGCAGACCCGGGTCCGTGCGCACAGTTCCAAGGATTTCTTCCAGCCGCTCCCGGTTCAGAGACCCCGGCCGCAAGATCATCGGCGTCCCTTCCGTGAAATCCACGATGGTGGACTCCAGACCGATCTCCACCATTCCGCCGTCCAGGATACAGTCGATGCTGTCTCCCAGATCCTCTATCACATGCTCCGCTGTGGTGGGACTGGGTCTTCCGGAGGTGTTGGCGCTGGGCGCCGCCACGAAACCGCCGGCAGCCAGGATCAGCGCCTGGGCGATGCGGTTGCTGGGAAAACGCACAGCGACGGTATTCAGACCGCCGGTGGTTTCTTTTGGCACCGCTTCGGTCTTCTCAAGGATCATGGTCAGCGGGCCGGGCCAGCAGGCTTTGGCCAGCGTTCTGGCGTTGTCCGGAATGTTCCTGGCTACGACTTCCAGGTCCTCCATCCGCGCGATGTGTACGATCAGAGGGTTGTCGCTGGGCCTGCCTTTCGCCGCGTAAATCTTCTGGGAAGCCTCGGCGTCAAAGGCGTTTCCGCCAAGACCGTAGACGGTCTCTGTGGGGAACGCTGCCAGGCCGCCGCTTTTCAGGATCTCTCCGGCTTTCCGTATCGCTTCCTGGTCCAGTTGTTCTTCTGTCATTTTGGCAACCCATGCCTTCATCTTTTCTCCTCTCATGGCGCACTCGCTGCGCCAATAATGGTAGATTTGGAAGTTTACTTCCAAACTTTTCACTCCTCGTCTCTTGTTACTGTTTGCGGCTGACGCGAACAGTAACTCTTTTCTTGCTCTTTTCTTGCTCTTTTCTGATTATACCATCGGGGAGGGAAAATGGGAACCTCTTTTTGCGAAATGGGGACGAAAAGGGAGGGGAGCAGGCGGCATGTGCGTTCGGCGGAACTTTTTTACAACCGCATATTCCCCCTAAATCATTCACAACGATAACTCATTACCAAATTAACTTACCCGAAACATAGAAACATCTTTTTCCACCTACATTAGACGCAGCAAGAGTTATTAAAACTTTCAGAAACATTTCCCAGACACAAATCCAGAAAATACCAGCGACTTCGAAAAAAGGTTACTAAACCTTCTTACACGTATTCAAAAAACATTCAGCCTACTTAATAATACTTCCAATCAGGAAATTTTCACCCAATATATTATCGTCTATTAAGGTGAATTGTTTCCACATATAAATTCCCATAATATTCGCTCCAATCTGCGCTTATTTTACCGCTAACAGTTACAGGAGTACCTTCATCCACACTCTCGTCTATAGAACTATCCATTGTACGATCACCAATATAAATATTAAGGCCATCATAATACCCATCGTCAGAATGTCCCAACTCAACTGAGCCATCATAGTCACCACCTGTAACTTGAATGATATGATCGATTCCTGCATTATAGGTAATATGATACGTGACATATCCATCAAACTTCACGTATTGTCCATTATATTTTTCTGCAAAGGTAGAATAACTCATATCTTGGCTAGTTAATACTGTAGCAAGATCATTGCAATTCTCAATTGTTAAAATAGGAGATTCGTTATAATAGATACTAATTTCTACATCTGGCTCGAATTTGTCTCCAGCTTCCCAAGAATCTGAGCTAAACCCTCCTGTTTCGATGTATAACTCAAAAATATTGCTTTCGTAGTTATCATCGTTGGGTTCACACGGTATCGTTCTTATATTTGTAAAACCCATTTCTTCAAAATGCTCAGTTAAAGAATCAATTGTCCAGTTTGCGCCAAGATAATCTGACGCTCCCTGCGACATGGTAATTTCCTCGGTAGAATGCTCTGACACAGTATCTGCACTTACCTCTGAGTTTGATACTGCTTCATCTTCTTTTTCAGATATATTAGTGAAAGGCCTTACATCATCCGGTTTCCCATTAAAAACACTTATGATGTTGGTTTCTAATTGTGCCTGATCGTTTTCAGTAAGTTTTTGTGATGTACGGATCACAAGAGTTCCTACAACAGTATGATATCCAGCATTAAATAACCAGCTATCATCATAACCAGATAAATACTCGTCACGAGCTTGAGCATCAGCTTCTGTTTTGTATGCTTCGATACATCCCCCTGCATCAGTACCCTTATCAATAAGTCCCTCACCGTATACTTCATTCTGATCAATTATATCAACAGAGAAAAATACAGCAGAATAATATCCATCCTCTGCATTTAGGTGCCCATTCGGATCATTTTCTTCTGTGACAGCGGCAACTTCAAGAATATTCGGCGTATTCTCAAGACAGGAAATAATGTAGTCCTCTGTCGGAACATCAACCAAATCCATTCCATCATTATTTTCTGTATCGATGGTTGTATCGCTCTCATAATTAGCATCATCCGAACCACAAGCAGACAAAGTCATCGCCAATATTACGGCCAAAAGCATCGCCTGTACCAGTCGTTTTATCATCATCCACCTCTTAAAATGACTTATTCTTGCGGAATTGGCGGTACTACACTGAAGAAATTTTTAAGTTCATCAATAGTACCGGCTTTTTCCCATTGTGCCATCTCACTTTTCCATACCAAACTGTCCGCAGTAAGCTGTCCACTTGCAGACATCTGTGCAAGAGCGGAAAGATCAAACGGCCCGGCAGCCTGTCCATTGACTACGACATGATATGTAACAACCGGAATTGGAGGCGGAACTGTGCCCGGCTGAGAAGTCTGGCTCATACTGCCCATCATGTTGTTCATTGCCCCGGCGATATTTTGACCAACAGTACCCCCGAGAGCCATGCTTGCCATCATGGCGGCCATGTTGAACCCGTCTCCACCGCCCAAATTCACATCACCGGCACCATTAGGAGCCATCTGACCGAGTGCCTGCGCTCCAGCAACACCGACTTCTGCCTGCTTCTCCACTTGAAATGCACCGATATTGGATGTTTGTGTCTGCTTGTGCAAGGCATACTGACATTCTTCACGCTGGATTCGAAGACGCTCCACATAGTCCTGTGTCTCAGCCTCAATCCTCGTTGCAGCAATATCTTTGGTAACAGCCATCAGCTGACGGTAACCCTCGCTGGTTTTGTCGATCTCAATAGCACCAATATCCACGCCGGATACCAAAACACCGAAGGTTTCTTTCAATCGTTCACAAATGTCATACTCCACAACATCATTGATTTGTGCTGTTTTGGTCTCAATCTGAATGACCGGAATGTCGTTGGCTGCTGGAGCATTGGCAACCACATCTTTCACATACCTACATACTACATCTCGAATCTGCTTCTGAAAATCATTCAGTTCAAATGTATTCAGCCGGTTGAGCTTAATGAACCTACGGTAATCTTGAATCTGAAAACTGATGGTGCCTCTAACAGCAACCGGGACACCAAAATCGATAAATCTCGGGTCATATATATCAAAGAATGGCACCCCAAATTCCACTTGAATGATACGAGCAAGGTTGATGAAGTAAATCTCCGCCTGAAACGGTGTACCACCTTCGTATGCAAGGCCAATGATTCTTGACAAAACAGGGAAGTTAGCTGTTTTGATGGTCTGATCGAACGGCCCGACAATGGTGTCCTGCATGGCGCCATCTTTTTTCTTATACATAAAAACAGCAATCTCGCCTTCTCTCACCCGCAGAGAAGACCCCCACCGAATAGCATTCTCTCTCTTTTCCTGGCCTGGCCGTACTCCAGCAGGATGCCATTTCCAAATTAAGTACGAAGACTCATCACAACGGATTTCATCCATGAAACCTCCTTTTCTGTTCTTTCTATTGAGTAATGCCATAATTCTACCTCCCTAATCTTGTGTAAACGCTACAAATGTTGAATTCTTCAAGTCACTATTTTCTTTATCTTGAATTGATATAGTAAACGAAGTATGTTCGTCATCCGTCCATTCAAAATCAGTGTCTTTAGCATTTATATTTATGACACAAATATCATATCCGTAATGAAAACTACCTAAAGCCAGTGGTCTATACCAACATTCTATTTTCATAACCAAATCCGTCAATGGTATCGCTCTGTATAAATGCCAATCATCATTCCGATATGAATAGCAAACATTTTTTTTATTATAATTTGTTCCTTTATTAGTATCACCATCTACTCCCAAAATAGTAAATACTATGTTCTTTGATTTCTTAAAGTCTCCGTTATTTTTATCTGTCAATGTAAATGAAAAGGCGGTATAATCTTCATCAATCCATGTAAATTCATATTGAGCATCCGTAATTTTGAACATCCCTACCTCATACTTCTTATTGAATGATTTTTCTAGTGAGAGATTTTTTTCCCATTTATCAATAGAAATGACGCTATCAGATATAGCCGTTGCACAATAAAGTCCCCATTCATCATAACCATACGTATAAGTAGTTCCTTTTTCTATAGTATTTGTTATGTAATCATTCTCTCCTATAGAAATTGTTTCAACCTCCGATATTGTCGTCTGTTGCGATTTATCTTTTGTTTCGTCCATAATTGCGTTAAATTCATTAATGTTTTCTTCCGTAGCATCTACCCCCGATTGTACACTTTCTTTGATACCTTCAACAAATCCACTATTGATACTATCTCTAGTAACGGGTTCATTATTTGCTCTATCTATATCTGGAGTTGCCATATACTCTAAATCCACACCATTTGCCGTAGCCTCCTCAAGCACTTTGTCTACCCAATACTCCCGTTCAATATCCCATTTTTGCTCCATTTCCGCATCAAAACGTTGATAATCAATAGAATCTGCATAATTTAAAGCGAGTTTGTATTCACCATTTTCTAAAGCTTCTTGTACTTCAACCACAATAGCCTCTAACCGTTTAATTTCCTTGGGTTCTTCAACAAAATTTAAGACAACCCAAGCCAATAAAACAATTGGAATCCAGCCAAGCATGAGTATTCGTTTTATGATACCTTTTTTCTTGCTTTTTTTGATTTCCTCATTACAGTTATCATAAAGCATCTTAATTTCTGCAAATATACTATCTGTAGAGTAACTTCTTTTAGCTTTTTCATACACCTGCTGAACTTTTGAAAACCAGGCTGCATTTACTTCTCTTTCACTCTTTGAGATATCTGTATTAGCAGAATCATATGTCCGCATATTCATGTTTGATGTTGCTAAAATCATAAATTCAAGCATGTCCTCTTTCGTGTTTGGAACAGTAAAACATTTTATCAAACTAATTTTCTGCGCATCTGTTTTAGATACTCTTTGCTGTGCTTCAGCCGTCGCAAAAAAGCCATAAGGTTTTTCATATTCCCGCCTTGCTTCAATAGCCTCCAATTTCAAAGCAAATTCTTTTACCGCACTAGACGTTCTTGCCCCACGTAACTCATAGCCGCAAGCAGGACAATTTAATACAAATGACTTTAGTATTTTACCGCAATTAGGGCATTTATACATTTTTCCTTCGAACTCCTGCCTTCGTTGCGTATATCCTGTGCTTTCATTCATCACTGAGCAACCACATTGATGACAAAATTTTGCGTCATTTGTCAGCTTGGTTCCGCATTTTCTACAATATGACATATATGTACCTCGTAATCACATTATTTAGCTCAATATAAATTTATTTCTTGAATTCGAACAATATCGCCTGTCTATCTGCATATTGATTCTTCATATTGTTTCACATTCAGCATCCTGCTCCAGGAAAGCATTCCCACCAATAGCACCTTACTACCATTAAGGTCAAAAGCTATATCCCGCCTCCACAATCAAAGTTTAAAAATATTATGACTCTGTCTTTACTGCATCACAAATATCACCGATATTACAGTCCAGATACGCACAGATACGCAGCAAAACCGAAAGTGCTACTTCTTCATTTCGACGCAACTTTGTCATGGTCCCTGTTGCGATACTCAAATCTTTTCGAAGTGTAGCCGGAGAAATCTCTTTTTCAATTAAGCGTATCCATAACTTTTTATAACTAATCTTCATAGCATATACTCTCTTAATTCATTTTCTTGTCCACTCAATATCAGTATATAATTACATATCCGAGAAGTCAATAAAATATCTTAAGCACAAAATACTTATTCGCAATTTCTTGCGAAAGTTTAACCATAACCTTATACTATGCGAAAGTATTTGAATTCTTCTTTTACAAAGATATAAAAAGACAGCGGATGTGTTTGCACTGTGTCATTCACATCCGCTGTCTTTCTCTTTTTTGTGTTACTGCGGTACTTTTTCCAGGATTTCCTGTTTCAGGGTCTGGATGAGTTCGAGGATTTTTTCTTCTGCCTGTTCTTTTTCGGCCATAAATTTGTAGCGTTTGTCGCGGGTCACGATCTCTACATGGTTTTCTTTCATGTTTCTTGGGCTGACGACTACCCGTACCGGAACGCCGAGCAGGTCGGCGTCGGAGAACATGGCGCCGGGACGGACGTCTCTGTCGTCATAGATGACTTCTACCTGTTTTCTCTGCAGGCTCTGGTACAGATTGTCTGCGTATTCTTTGCACTCCGCGTCGTCTACGCGCAGGCAGCAGATGTGTACTTCCCACGGTGCGATGGTGATCGGCCAGATGGGGCCGTATTCGTCGTGATGGGCCTCGCATACGGAAGCTGCCAGGCGTCCTACGCCAATGCCGTAGCATCCCATGATCGGATACTGCTCTTCGTTGTTCTGGTCGATGTACTTCATGTTCATGCTCTTGGTGTATTTTGTTCCAAGCTGGAAGATGTTTCCTACTTCGATGCCGCGGTGCACTTTGATCATCGGCTTTCCGCACTTGGGGCAGATGCCGCCGTCGCGGATTTTTGTGAAGTCGTGGTACTCCGGCTCCTGGCCAAGATCTCTTGCCAGGTTCAGGCCGACGTAGTGGTAATCTCTCTCATTGGCTCCGCAGGACATGTACCGGATGCCTTTCAGGGACTGGTCGTACAGTACGGTCACATCGGAGTTCAGCTGGTACGGTCCGATAAATCCGGCCACAAGTACGCTGTCGTCCTCGATGTTTGCCGGATGGATGCCGCCGCCTACAAAGTTGGTGATCTTTGTCTCGTTGGCCTCCATATCGCCGCGCATGAAGACAACAATATAGCTGTCGTCGCTGTTTTTCTGATATACCACTGCCTTGCAGGTATTTTCAACAGGAAGTTTCAGCGCCTTGGTCACATCGTCGATGGTGCTCAGGTTCGGCGTATAGATTTTCTCGATCGGGGCCATCTCCATGGTGTTCTTGGAATTGTCTACCAGGTTGTCTGCCGCTTCCATGTTTGCCTTATAATCGCAGGCGCCGCAGATTGCGATGGAATCTTCTCCGATCGGTGTCAGCAGCATGTACTCATGGGAAATGCTTCCGCCCATCATGCCGGAATCGGATTTTACCGCCACTACGTCCGGAACGCCAGCCCGGGCAAAAATGCGGTGATACGCGTTGTAGCAGATGTCATAGTAACGCTCCAGATCTTCCTGGGACGTATGGAAGGAGTAAGCATCCTTCATGGTAAACTCGCGCACGCGGAGCAGGCCGGCTCTCGGGCGAGCCTCGTCGCGGAATTTTGTCTGGATCTGGTAGATCATAAACGGATATTTGCTGTAGGAGTTGGCGTACTCTCTTACCAGATGCACCGCCGCCTCCTCGTGGGTCATGCCCAGAACCATGCTGCTGTTGTTGCGGTCACGGAAGCGCACCAGCTCCTGGGCCACACTCTGGAATCTTCCGGATTCCTCCCACAGGGAGCCTGGCAGAACAACCGGGAACATGACTTCCTGGCCGTCGATGGCGTCCATCTCCTCGCGGATCAGCCGCTCGATTTTGGAGGTCACCCGCTTGCCCGGGGTGAACAGGGAATAGATACCATTTGCCATATACTTAATATATCCGCCCTTGATCATCAGCGCATGGCTGTCGATCACGCAGTCTGCCGGCTTTTCTTTAAATCTCTCACCAACTAATTTTGAAACCTTCATCACTTTCATCCTCTTCTGATATTTTTTTGCAGCGGCGTGGCAATACACAAACCGCTGCTTTTGTGGGTATGGTCTATTATAAACCTGTCTGCTTCTTTATGTAAATACTTTCTTTTTATTCACCGAAAAAAAGATGTAAC
>JAGHIA010000090.1 GCA_017887445.1 Fusicatenibacter sp. | reverse complement strand
GGATCCGGTGTCGGTGTCGTAGTCGGCGTCGGTTCCGGCGTCGTAGTCGGTGTTGGATCCGGTGTTATAGTAGGTGTCGGTTCCGGCGTTGGCGTCGGAGTGGTTGTTTCGATCGGCACAAGCACTGCCCGGATCGTTACATCCTCTCCCGGCATGATAAAACTGTAAGTTCCGCCTGTACCTGTGAGACTTTCCCCATTTACAGTAACGGCGCTGATCCTGTATCCGTTCGCCGGCGTTACCGTAAAATTGACGATATCTCCCTCTTTTGCAGTTGTCTGCCCGCCAGCCACCGCGATTGTTCCATTCTCTGCCTCTGCTGCCGTAATCTGATAAGCCGTCTGCCCGGTTGCCTGGAACGTTGCCGATATGGCCACGCTGCATGCCGGCATACGGAAACTGTATCTGCCGCCTTCTTCTGAAACCTCAACAGCGCCTGCCTGGCTGTCCGTAACTTTTACTGCCCCAATCTTATGATCTTCGGACGGAGTTACTGTAAACGTCACTGTCTCTCCGGCTTTCTCCTTGACCGGCGCTCCGGTAATCTTTCCGCCCTCTGAAGCCTGCACGGTGACCGGATAGTAAGCCACCGTCTCCGGCACGTTCACCCGTGCCACAACCGATGTGCGGCTGCCCGTGTAAACCTCCGCGTACGCGGAATCCTCCGGCTTCTGATTATATTCGCCGTTGACCGTAACGGTAATGTAGTATGTTCCGCTCTCCAGATCTGTCAGCTCTGTCTCAAAGGTATCCGCAGACAATGTCTTTACCGCGGCCTGGCTCATGTTTTCATTTACGGAACAGGCCACCTGATAGCCTGTCACCGTCCAGCCTTCTGCCAGCTTCGGCGCTTCCCAGGCAACTTTCACAGTTTTCCCGCCGCTGCGGACCGCCGTCACATTTGCCGGCGGAGCAATGGTATTTTCTTCCTGCGAGCCAAAATCCACACCGGAAGGCATGCCGTCGGTTCCGTTTTCGTCTTGTGCAACATCATAGACATCAATTTTATTTGTGATCACAAATGGGCTGAAGCTTGCAGCGGCAAAGCTGAAGGTTCCGTCTCCGTTGATCGTGGTGCTTAACTCTTCCGGTTCCCCGTCGATTCCGTTCTCGTAATGCAGAACCACAAGATTCCTGGCTTCCTCCAGCCCGTCCGGAATCTCCATAGTGATCACAACAGGAGTTTCCAGCTTCGCCGCCTCGCCGTCAACCTGGATCTCAATGTCCAGCGAAACAGCCAATACGCTGTCATAAGAAGAAGCATCCACCGGAATCTGACCCGGAAAGTCTTCCATCACCAGCTTCACTTCCGCGTCTTTTCCCGCCGTTTCAAGCGCCTGGCCAAGTCCCTGAACGGATACTGAATCAGCGCTGACCGCCTCCGTTGTCACCTGGGAGGCATCCACCGGCGGCGCCTGGTAATACTCATCCAGGAACCGGTAGTAATCTTTCAGTCTCTGCTGGGCCTCCGGGTATGTGTCGTATGTCAGAAGGTTGCTGATGGTTTTTCCAAGCTTGTCAAGCTCCTTTTCAATGGAATCGCTGTCGGTGTAAAGCACGCTGTTCAGATTTTTCAAAAGCGTCCCTTCAAAGGTTTCCTTCGGGTACGTCTGCTGATAATCTTTCAGCATATCATAGTAAGAGTCATAAGATTTCGAAGGATCTCTTGCGTTTCTGTATTCCATATAATAGACCACCCTGGATGCCTGCCGGAACATTTCGTCGGAAGCGATCTTGAAGCTTCGAACGACCGATCCGGTATAATCTCCTTTTCCAGTGACCGTAACTGACGCTTCTCCGCTGGCCGAATTGATCTTTCCGATGTTGTCCGTCACCTGGCCGATATTGTCCGCATACGTCACATCGTAATCTTTTCCTTCATACAGACGCTTTTCCACTGATTTCAGAACCTCGTCCGTCTTGCTGTCTTTCACTGTGTTGATCTCTTTCACGACCACCGCCGGTGTGATTTCTTTTCCTGTGTAAGTATAGCTGTCTTCCAGCCCTTCCACCACAAAAGTACGTTCCGTATAGGCCGTGTCTGTCTTTTCCGTTACCACCGGCTCGTCGGTAATGCCGGCCGGCGGCGCAGGCTGAATCTCAAAGGTCTTTATCACAGTCCCCACACAGTTCCCTTTTCCTGTGACGATCACCTCGCCGGTACCGGCTTCCACGTTATTGCTATAAGTGACATCATAGGAAAAACCCTCCAGCAGAGGATAGCTTCCGTCTGCGCTGGAGACAGCCACCGCCGGTGTTTTGGGCAGGCCGTTATAAAAGAACTCCGGTTCCACGGCAGCGCCGTTTTCATCCGCCGCCCAGGTCACCATACTGTCTGTCAGCTGGAGCTTCTCCTGGTTTTCTCCTACGTTGACATAGAAGTGCGTGGTCAGTTCCCCATAAGATACGGTTACATACTGAGCGCCGGAGACATCTTTGTCATATCCTGTACACATCTCGTCGATCAGCGGAAGCGTCGTCTCCCCGTGGGTGCTGCACTTAAGCGTAAGCGTCAGGTTCATATCTGTGATAGAAGTTCCCTGCGCTACTGTGTAATAACCATCTCCAGACGGAGTTACCACCGGATCCATCATCAGTTCGTCAATTTTACAGGTACCGCTGAACAGCTGAACCCAATGATCCTTGTAATAGTAGTTTGACTCTGTATTTTTGTAGTATCCAATGCCAATATGAGTAAAGCTGTCGCGCAGGATATTCGCGCGGTGAGGGGTACTGTGCATCCACGCGTCCATCGCCGCCAGCGGTGTGGAAACGATCGGTCCCGCACAGATATTTTCCCCGAAAAGATCCGGTCCCTTCAGGTTTGCTTCACTGATCGCCGTCAGATAAGACGTTCCGTTGGGACGTGTATGAGAGGTCTTTACCATAGCCTCTTCCGCGCGCAGATCTGCAACATCCTGGAACGCTTTGTATGTACTCAGCGGGAGCAGCCCCTGTGCAAGGCGCTGACGGTTTGTCTCCCGCAGCACATCGTCTCTGTATTCCTGCGCCGTATTGTACGCATTGGAATCCTCCGGCACTTCCGCCGGCTCGAATCCGGCTTCCCTCAGAATCTCAGCGAACTCCTCCGCGCTGTGCACCGCCGACTGTCCTCCGTTGGTCCCGTCCGTTTTTACATAAAGGACAGCAGGAGAGGTAATCCCTTGTGTTGTTACCATATAATAAGGCAGCAAAGAGCCTGTCTGATACTTCAGCGCGTCAACCAGAAGCACACTCGCCCCTGTACTTTCCGCCATTCTTTTGTAAATTGGCAGATATGTTTTGGAATACGGACAGTTCGGCAGATACAGAATACAGATTTTGGCGTTTTTCAGAAACTCATCCGCCTGTAATTTCTCATATTTCTCTTTGTATTCCGCAGAATCCGTGTTTACCTGGTTTCCCATCCATTCCGGATGCTTTCCGTAAGCGTTTCCCCAGACCCAGGTTCTTCCGTCTTCGGCATCTGAATCATTGACATAACGCCAGAATTCCGATTCTTCCGGAAACCCGCTGGGAGCCGCGGCAGCGTAGGCCGTTTCCACAAAGACACCAGCCGGAAGCATTGCCGCCACCATGGCAAAAATCAGAAGCCATACAAAAAACTTCCTCTTCATTTCACATTCCTCCTCGTTTGATCTCTATTGGTCCATTCCCCTGCAGACAGGAAAACTATCACAACGGTCCTCAACCATATTCAGCCATAAATTTTCGCATCAAAAAAAACGGATATCTTACATGCTCTTCGATCATCCGCCTCTCTGATTAGTAAATAATTGCACCGAAAGATCTGCTTTCTTATCGTAACAGTTCAGCTGGCTGAACGATTCCCTCTTATCCAATTATCACTGCAGCTGGCTGTCATGTCATACACTTATGATTTAGACCCTATAGTTTTGCGTCACTGCTTTTGAACAGTTTTGCCCAATATTCTTTTATGAAAACAAAATAACAAATAACGTGTGGTTTGTCAATATTCGTTATAAAATTCGCAAAACATCGGTACTTTCGTAGGGTTTTTGTCATACTATCCCGTTTCGCCGGCAGACCGGCGCCTGTCATACAAAAAGCCGCCGGCCCCGGAAAGCACAAAAAAACGCCGTGAAGCAAAGCGGAAAACAGAACTTTTCGTTCTGTCCTCCACGATCCTTCACAGCGTCATACATTCCTCCCGCCGTATCGTAGCAGTTCAGCCAGCTGAACTGCTACGCCGTATCTTCATTTCCTGGCATTCGAAACTTTTCCATACTTTCCGGCGTTAAGGCTTATAAATTCGAGAACGTACAATAATTCTCATTTGTTTTCTTTTGATATCTCCTGTGATGTTTCCTGCTGTTCCCCGTCCGCATGTTCCGGACTGGAAGCGTTCCTCCGTTTCCGAAGAATCACGGCCACACACACCACTACCAGCAGCAGGGAAAGCAGCTGGGAAACGGGAAGTCCCACCACCGGAAGCAGCAGCTGGTCAGTGCGCAGTCCCTCGATCCAGGCCCTGCCAAGGCCATAGCCGGCCAGGTACGCGCAGAACAGCTCGCCGCGAAACTTCGTGTGCTTCCGATACCACACAAGGATCAGCAGCACGCCGATGTTCCAGAGACTCTCGTAAAGAAACGTGGGGTGTACCTGGATAAAATCAACACCGCCGATGGTTGTCAAGTGGTCCCACATTTCCTGTGTAATCTCGTTTTGTCTTACCGCGGAGACCGGCAGCTGCATGGCAAACAGGTTGTCGGTATAGCCGCCAAAGGCTTCCCGGTTAAAGAAATTCCCCCACCGGCCCATGATCTGGCCGAAGAGAATACTCATGCTGGCCGTGTCCATGGCCTGGAAAAAGCTCCGTTTTTTGACACGGCAGTAAATAGCCACCGCAACGCAGGCCCCTATGATCCCCCCGTAGATTGCCAGACCGCCCTGCCGGATATTGAAGATCCTCAGAAGGTCGTCCTTATAATTCTCCCAGGCAAAGATCACATAATAAATCCTGGCTCCCACAATACCCGCGGCAATCCCAAGGATCGCCAGATCGATATAACTGTCCGGGTCCTGTCCGGTCCTCTTTGCCTCGTGCATGGCGATCGCCACGGCGATCATCATACCGATGACAATGACGATCCCGTAATAGGCGATATCAAACCCGAAGATACTTACCTTTTTTCCCACATGCTCCAGGTATATGCCAAGATGTGGGAAGTTAACCTGCATGTCCATACGACTGTCTCCTGTTTTTACCTATCATAATCGAAAGCTTTGCAGCTGTTCATCCAGCTGAATAGTTATAACGCTTTCTACGGAAAAAGCCATCCTCTTATACATTAAACCGGAACAGGATCACATCGCCGTCGCGCACCACATAGTCCTTTCCTTCCATGCGCACCAGACCCTTCTCTCTCGCTCCCGCATAGGAACCGCAGTCCAGAAGATCCCGGTAATTTACAACCTCCGCCTTGATAAATCCACGCTCGAAATCCGTATGGATCTTTCCGGCCGCCTGGGGCGCCTTGGTACCCTGCTTGATGGTCCAGGCCCTTGTCTCATCCTCGCCGGAGGTAAGGAAACTCATCAGGCCCAGCAGATGATAGCTGGCTCTTACCAGCTTCTCCAGTCCGGATTCCTTCAGTCCCAGATCCTCCAGGAACATTTTCTTTTCATCCTCCTCCAGCTCGGAGATCTCCTCCTCGATCTGGGCGCAGATAACGAAGACTTCGCTGTTATGCTCCGCGGCAAACTCCCGCACCTTCGCCACATGCCCGTTGGACGCTCCGTCGTCCGCAAGGTCGTCCTCGGCTACGTTGGCCGCGTAGATAACCGGCTTCCCTGTCAGAAGATTGTACTCGGCGAACCATTTTTCCTCGTCCTCATTTTCCAGCACAGCCAGCGCCGCGTCCTTTCCATCCTCCAGAAGCTGTTTCAGCTTCTGCTGGAATTCCAGCTCTTTGGCCGCTTCCTTGTCCATGCGGGCAGATTTGGTGGTCTTCGCGATCCTCCGCTCCAGCACCTCCAGATCGGCGAAGATCAGCTCCAGGTCGATGGTCTCAATATCCCGCAGCGGATCGATGTTTCCGTCCACATGGATAACATTTGGATCCTCAAAGCAGCGGACCACATGAACGATGGCATCCACCTCACGGATATTCGCAAGAAACTGGTTGCCCAGGCCCTCGCCCTTGGACGCGCCCTTTACCAGCCCGGCAATGTCCACAAACTCAATGACCGCCGGCGTCACTTTCTTGGACTGATAAAAATCGCCCAACAGCTGCAGCCGCTCGTCCGGCACCGGGACCACGCCCACGTTGGGATCGATGGTGCAGAACGGATAGTTGGCGCTCTCGGCGCCCGCCTTGGTCAGTGAATTAAATAACGTACTTTTTCCCACGTTTGGGAGTCCGACGATTCCTAATTTCATAGTTTCTGTTATCTCCTTTATTTTCTTGTATTTCTCACACCGTTTACTCAGTCCTTCGACTGAATCATCAGCAGGATCCCGTCCTCATAGGACACGCGTCCCTGCTCCTCCACGATCTCATTGCTGACGCCAAGTCCTCCGGAATCGTTGGTCAGCGTATAGTGGTCCAGCGGATATTTGAATCCTTCCAGGGTCAGTCCGGTCACCTTCTCTTCCAGCGGCATAAACGAAACGTAGTTTCCGTGCTGCTTTTCCCGGTCAATGACAAAGGATTTTTCACAGGGCAGTGTGATGAGGTTTCTGGAATCCACCAGATAAGCCGGAATCTGCTTCAGCCAGGCCTTTTTCAGATTCTGCACGGTGCTGAAAAAGTGGTCCAGTCTGCCGCCGGTGCCGCCCAGGATATAAATCTCGCTGCTGCCAAGGATGATCGCCTGCTGCAGCGCCAGATCCATATCTGTGTTGTCTTTGACCGGATTAAATTCACGGATGGGGATGCTTTTCTCCTCCCGGTATTTGTCCAGCACCCCCTCCCTCAGACTGTCAAAATCTCCAAGGATATAAGTGGGCCGGATGCCCTCCTCGCTGCAGAATTCAAGCCCCCGGTCCGCAGCCAGTACGATATCAAACTTCTGTTCCTGAATAAAACGAAGGGCAAACTCTTTCTCGAGCATGCCCCCGGCGATGATGCATGTCTTCACTTTTTATGCTCCTCACTATCTGTCTGATGATAAAATGATAGGTAACGCTTTGGCATGACGACAACATCCAAAGCGTGTTCCGGCTACAGGCTTTCGCGGTTGTTATACGGCTCGAAACGCTTCTGGAACATGCGGATATTTTCCTCAATGTCGCCGCCGAACACTGCAGATCCGGCAACGATAATATTGGCTCCCGCCTCCAGCACCTGATCCACCGTCGTCTCATTGATGCCGCCGTCCACCTGGATCAGTACCTCGTAATTTCCTGTGGCGTCCAGCATTTTCCGCAGTTCCTTCAGCTTTCTGGCCGTCTCCGGAATATATTTCTGGCCGCCGAACCCTGGATTGACGCTCATGACCAGCACCATATCCACCTTGTCCAGCACCCGCTCCAGCACGTTCACCGGCGTGGACGGGTTGATGGCCACTCCGGTCTGCATACCCTTGGAATGGATCACGTCCAGGGTAAAGGGCAGGTCGGAGCACGCCTCCGCATGGATCGTCAGCATATCCGCGCCGCACTCCCGGAACCGCTGGATATACCGTTCCGGATCCTGGATCATCAGATGAACGTCAAAGTACAGAGAGCTTTCCTTCCGGATGGACTTAATCAGCGGCATCCCAAAAGAGATACTTGGCACAAACGTGCCGTCCATCACATCAATATGCAGCCACTGGCAGCCTGCCTGTTCGATTTTTCTGATCTGTTCGCCCAGCCGGTTGAAGTCCGCGGCCAGAATTGACGGTGACAACTGATACCTCTGCATATTAGTATCTCCTTTTTTCCTGCTCTTTTAACTCCTCGTAAAACATCACATAGTTCTCGTACCGGGAACGGTGGATGCGTCCCTGCTCCAGCGCCTCTTTCACCGCGCACCCCGGCTCCTTCACATGAACGCAGCCCTGGAACCGGCACTGGCCTTCCATCGGCTGAAACTCCGGGAAATACCGGCGCAGCTCCTCCTTCTCCATGCTTTCTGTGTACAGAGACGTGAAGCCTGGCGTATCGCACAGCCAGGTCTCCCCTCCCAGGGAAATCAGCTGAGAATGGCGGGTGGTATGTCTGCCGCGCTTCAGCTTTCTGCTGATCTCGCCGGTCTCCATCTGAACCCCATCCTGGAACAGATTAGTAAGAGACGATTTTCCCACGCCGGAGGGGCCGGCGACCACCGTCGTCTTCCCGTCCAGATACGCCCGCAGTTCCTCCAGCCCTTCTTTATGGGCCGCGCTGCACAGAAACACCCGGTATCCGCAGTCCCGGTAAATGTTCTGAAGCTCCTGGGCTTCCTCCCGCGGCACCAGGTCTCCTTTGTTGAAGCACACGGCCACGGGAACCTGCTGCTGTTCCATCATCACCAGGAACCTGTCCAGAAGCGCGATATTCGGTTTTGGATCTTCCAGCGCGAAGATGACAAGCGCCTGGTCCACATTGGACACCGCTGGCCGGATCAGTTCATTGGTGCGCTCCAGAAGCTGCGTCAAGTTTCCTTCCTTATCCTCCTCGCTGAGGACCTCAATCTCCACCCGGTCGCCTACCAGAGGCTTTCTCTTGTCTTTGCGGAAAATCCCCTTCGCCTTACATTCATAAACGCCGGATTCCCCCGTATCCACATAGTAGAATCCGGCGATACCTTTCATAATCCTGCCTTTCATTTAACCCTCAGCTTTTGTCGGCAGTAAACGTGCTGCTCTTTGAGATCGCCTGATAATTTCCGGCGGAATCCATCTCCGAGATCAGGATATACACCTCGGCGGAGGCGTCTGACGGCGCGTCCCACTCGATGTTGATGGGATACGGCCACTTGTCGTCGCCAAGGGTCATTCCGTCCTCGCTCCATACGGACTGTTCGGATCCGTTGATCTTCTGGATCACCTCCAGGCGGATCACGCCGCCTTCGTAATTTTCCGGCTTGTTCAGGGATTTATTGCAGCTCCACACCGCTGTGGTAGCGTCCCCCTGAGGCTCCGTGGTCGGCTCTGCCGCCGCGTCCTCCTCGTTGATAACCAGCGTTACCGTGGATCCGACGGTCACCGTTGTTCCGCCTGCCGGACTCTGGCTGATAACCTCTCCGATTCCCACCTTGTTGGAGGACGCGGTAGTTGTGGCAACCTTCAGATCCTGATCCTCAAGGATCCGTCTGGCGTCTTCCTCCGAATAACCTGACACGCTGGGAACGGTTACTTCCTCCGCTTTCTCCGGGCCTTTGCTGACGACAACCGTCACTGTTGTTCCCGCTTCCACCGTGGATCCTTCTCCCGGCTCCAGTGTGATTACATTGCCCTCCGGCACGCTGTCGCTGAACTGCTCGCTGAAGCTTGCCGACAGGCCAAGGCTTGCCAGAGAAGACTGCACCGCGTCTCTTGGCTGTCCCGCCAGTCCTGTGGGGATCTGCACCTTGCCGCTGCCTGCGCTGACAAAGTATGTGATCTGTGTATTTCTCGCAACCTGTGTGCCCGGCTGTACGTCCTGACGGCAGACCTTGCCTTCCTCGATAGTCTCAGACGGCTCTGTTCCGCCGCTGACAACGCCAAGTCCCAACGCGTTTGCTGTCTGCGTAGCTTCCTCCACCGTCTTGTTCAGCAGGTCCGGCACAGTTACCAGGTCCTCCTCTGTGTTGGAGGTAGCGTCGCTGTCCACCGGCGTGGGTGTCGCGCTCACTGGCGCCGAAGTGGGACTGGCGCTGCTGTCCGGTTCCTTATCTCTTCCGCCGACAAATCCCATGGCCTGGGCGATCACATAAATCAGAATGCAGATGACAACGCCTGCGACCACAAAACCGCCGATGGTGACGATCTTCTCCATTTTTCCGCCGGATTCCTCGTCATCGTCGTCGTCCTCATCGTCATATTCGTCGTCGTAATCCTCCTCATCGTACTCGTCTTCCCCGTACTCTTCCTCTTCTTCGTCGTCCTCCAGCTTGCTGTACCGTGGAGACTGGCTCTGCTCCTCTTTTCTGGCCGCGGCCTCCGCGGAGCCGGTACGGATCCTGTCCAGCTCGTCCTGGGACACCATCACTGTCTGCGCGTGGGAGCTGAGGGGCATCAGTGTGACGAAATTTCCGTTGGGATCCATCAGCGAACGCTTCAGGTCCTCGATCAGCTCCGCCATGCTCTTATAGCGGCGGTCGGGACTTTTCTGGGTACATTTCAGGATGATCTGCTCCAGGGCAAAGGGCAGGTTCGGCGTATACTTGGAAGGCGCCTCGATCTCCTCCTGCAGATGCTTGATGGCAATGGCCACAGTGGTGTCCCCGTCAAAGGGCACGCGCCCGGTCACCATCTCATAGATCGTGATGCCCAGAGAATAAATATCGCTCTTGTAATCGGAATAACCTCCGCGCACCTGCTCCGGTGAGCTGTAATGAACGCTGCCCATCACATTGGAACTGATGGTATTGGAGGAGGTAGCCTTCGCGATACCGAAGTCGGAAAGCTTTACTTTTCCGTCTGTGGAAATAATGATGTTCTGGGGCTTTACGTCCCGGTGAACGATGCCCCGGTTGTGGGCCGCTTCCAGTCCCATGGACACCTGGATGGCGATGCTGGTGGCCTCCTTGACGCTCAGCTTGCCCTTCCGGTTGATATAATCCTTCAGGGTAATGCCCTCCACAAGCTCCATAACAATGAAATAAACGCCGCGGTCGTCGCCAACGTCAAACACGTTGACCACATTCGGGTGGGACAGTCCGGCAGCCGCCTGGGCCTCTGTGCGGAACTTCGCGATAAATGTCTTATCCTCGCGGAATTCCGGCTTCAGCACCTTCACTGCCACCATACGGTTCAGCTTGTGGTCCATGGCCTTATACACATCCGCCATTCCGCCGGAACCGATCCTGTTTATGATTTCATATCTTTCGCCTAAAATAACTCCCTCTTTTAACATTCTTTCACCTCGTTTGTAAATGGTTCAACGACAATGACCGCGATATTGTCTTTGCCGCCATTTGCATTCGCCTTGTCGATCAGTTCCCGGGCCTTGTCCTTTCCGTCGTCCTCCTTCAGGATCTCATAGATGTCCTGGTCCGCGACCATGTTGGACAGTCCGTCCGAACACATCAAAAGCTGATTTCCCGGCTCCAGGCGGATATCGAAGAAATCCACCTTCACTGTCTCCGTGGTACCTACCGCCCGGGTGATGATGTTTTTATCCGGGTGGTTTCTTGCCTGCTCCATGGTCAGCTCGCCCAGGCGCACCATCTCCATGATCAGAGAATGGTCCTGCGTCACCTGAGATAACGTGCCGCCGGCGTCAAGATACAGGCGGCTGTCCCCCACGTTGGCCACATAGGCATAACTGCCCACCACCGTGGCGACCACCATGGTCGTGCCCATACCTTCCATGGACTCGTCTCTTCGCGCCTGCTCCAGGATCTGGCTGTTCGCCGCCTCGATTCCGTGGCGGATGATCTTCACCGGATTGAAATTTCCGTCCCTGCGGACAGACTCCACCAGCACGGACACGCCGTAGCGGGACGCGAAATCCCCTGCATTGTGCCCTCCCATGCCGTCGGCCACAACAAAAAGGTTCGGAAGGTTCCCGACCGGTTCCGTGGACGCGAACACAAAGTCCTGATTCATTTTGCGTTTCTGACCTATATCGGTTGCAGAAAATACTTTCATGTCTTCCTCTCCTGTATAGAAATTCCGCAGGCACTACGCTTTCACAGGGTCTTCGCAGTACATGCGCAGACCTGGCTGAGTAGTTACGAAATTCCCTTTTCTGTCTTATCTATATAACTTTTACGCAATTGTCCACAGGCGCCGTCAATATCCGCGCCCATTTCCCTTCTAATAGTAACATTAATTCCGTATTTTTCAAGTTTATTTTTGAAATTCTCCACCACTTTTTTCCCTGAGCGGACATAGTTCCTCTCCTTGATGGGGTTCACAGGGATCAGATTTACATGGCAGTTCAGCCCCCGGATACGGCCCGCAAGCTGGTCCGCGTCCTCCTGGGAATCGTTCTCGCCGCCCACCAGCGCGTACTCAAAGGTAAGCCTCCGCCCGGTCTCCTGAAAATAAAAGCGGCAGGCGTCCAGCACCTCATCCATGGTATAGCGGTTGGCAATGGGCATCAGCGCCTTGCGTTTCTCGTCGTTGGGCGCGTGGAGGGACAGGGCCAGTGTGATCTGCAGATGCTCCCCGGCCAGCCGGCGCATTTCCGGCACCAGGCCGCAGGTGGAGACGGTCAGATTTCTCTGACTGAGATTCATGCCCTCCGGCGCGGACAACAGCCGGATGAACCGCAGCAGATTGTCATAATTGTCCAACGGCTCCCCGGTCCCCATGACCACCACGTTGGACACCCGCTCGCCGGTATGGGCCGCGATCCGGTAGATCTGCTCCAGCATCTCCCCCGCCGACAGCGGCCGAACCAGACCGCCGATGGTGGAAGCGCAGAACCGGCAGCCCATCCGGCAGCCCACCTGAGAAGAAATACAGACGGAATTTCCGTGATGGTAACGCATGAGAACGCTCTCGATGACATTTCCGTCGAACAGCCGGAACAGATATTTCTGCGTCCCGTCCAGCCGCGAAGTCTGCACCTGAACGATCTCCAACGGCCCAAGCGGATACTCCTCCTCCAGCCGTCTGCGAAAAGCCGCGGAAAGATTGGTCATCTCCTCATAGGAGGCAGCGCCCTTTTTGTGCAGCCACTCAAACAGCTGCTTCGCCCGGAACGGCTTTTCGCCCAGCGCCGCACACACTTGCCGCAGTTCTTCCAGATCCATGGATCTCACATCATTCATCGTTCCCGGCCTCCTTCCTGCGGAATTTGGCCATAAAAAATCCGTCGCAGTTATGTACTCCCGGCAGCAGCTGCAGATACCCCTTTGCCGTCTCCCGGCTCCTGAGCTCTTCCGGCAGGCAATCGTCCAGACTCACCGCTTCAAAAGGAAATTCCTCCAGGAACCAGCGGACATTTTCCTCATTCTCTTTTTTGTTCACCGTACAGGTACTGTACACCAACGTCCCGCCGTCCTTCACATAGGCGGCGGCGTTTTCCAGAATTTTCCGCTGCAGCCGGACCAGCTCGTTCTCCTTATTTCTGGACGCATGATAGCGGATATCCGCCTTTTTCCCGATCACGCCGTAGCCGGAACAGGGAACGTCCGCCAGAACCACATCCGCCTTCTTTTCCCAGCTCTCATCGTACACCGTAGCATCCCACTGCTCCGCCATCACATTGCCAAGGCCGGAACGCTCAATATTTTCCTGCATCAGCTCCACCTTATAAGATGTCAGATCCCTGGCCTGGACAAACCCGCAGCCAAGCATCCGGTCCGCCATATGAAGACTCTTTCCTCCCGGCGCGGCGCACACATCCAGCACCGTATCGCCCGGGTGGGGGTCCGCCACATGAGCCACCAGCATGGAACTGACATCCTGCACCTGAATCCTGCCCTGAAGAAACGCCGCAAGCCGGCTTAAATGATCATAATCCCGGATATACCAGGCCTCCTCCACATAAGGAGCCTTCTCCAGCGAGACCCCCTGCCTTCTGAGACTTTCCATCGTTTCCTGCTCCGTATTCTGAAACCGGCTGACACGGACGGTCGTCGGGGCGTTTTCCAGGAAAGACGCCAGCATTTTCTCCGTCACATCCTCCGGATACTGCTCCAGAAACTCCTCCGCAAGGAACTCCGGCACAGAGTAGCGCACCGACAGATACCGGCACAGATCCTCCTCCCGGGCCGGAAAAGTCAAATGATCCTTCTCCCGGACAATACTGCGCAGCACCCCATTGACAAACCCTTTCAGCTGAAAAAATCCCCGTCTGGCGGCCAGCTTCACCGCCTCATTGACCACCGCCGAATCCGGCACCCCATCCATAAAACGGATCTGATACACCGACATACGAAGGATCGCCCGGATAACCGGCTTACACTTCTGGATCTTCGTTTTGGAAAACTGATTGATCACAAAATCATTCTGAATCTGATACTCCACCGTCCCATCACAGAGCCGGGTCACAAACGCCCGGTCCTGCTTAGGGAGAAACTGATACTTCTCCAGCATCTGGCGCACCGCCACATGACACGGAACCTGCTCCTTCTCGATCTGAAGCAGCACATTCAAAGCCAGCTCCCTTGTATTGACACCATCAGTCATCATTCCTTATCCTCCCGGACAAAATCAAAAGCCTCAGCAGCTGAAGCAGCGAACCAACCACCGCCGCCACATAAGTCAAAGCCGCCGCCCGCAGCACCTTCTTGGCCCCCGGCACTTCCGAAGGTCCCAGAATCCCCGTAGAATCCAACATCCGGATCGCCCGGGAAGAAGCATTAAACTCCACCGGCAACGTCACGATTTGAAACACCAGGGCAAACAAAAACAACAAAATCCCCAGATTGACCAAAGGCTCCATACTAAGAAACAGACCCAGGATAAACAACGGCCAGAACAACTGAGAACCAAAATTAGCCACCGGAACGATCGCCCCCCGGACCTTCAAAGGCACATACCCCCTGGCATCCTGGATCGCATGCCCACACTCATGCGCCGCGACCCCAACCGCCGCCAAAGAATTCCTGCCATACACCGCATCCGAAAGATTCACCGTCTTCGACCGCGGATCATAATGATCCGTCAGCTTTCCCGACACATGGCGGACACTCACATCATAAATCCCCGCCGCCCGCAAAATCCTAAGCGCCGCCTGCTCCCCCGTCAGACCACTAAACGCCCGCACCCTCTGATACTTCTGAAACGTCGCGTTCATAGAAGCCGAAACCCCCATCGAAATCAACGCCGCCAAAATCACCAAAACATACGTCGAATCCCAAAAAACAAAAGGCATAAACCCAAACTCCTTTCCAAGTCAACCAAAAACTCCCCCAGCCCCAAACACCCCAGATCTTCACAAACCCAGTCCGCGCCTCCGCGCGACGTCCGCCCCAGCCACCGGCCACAAACACCCCAGGCCTTCACAACCCAGTCCGCGCCTCCGCGCGACGTCCGCCCCAGCCACCGGCCACAAACACCCCAGACCTTCACAATCCAGTCCGCGCCTCCGCGCGACGTCCGCCCCAGCCACCGGCCAGCCACAACCAGGCTCCGTCCGGTCAGTCCGCGCCGGCCGTGCGGCGGGGGATGGCCGG
>JAGHIA010000089.1 GCA_017887445.1 Fusicatenibacter sp. | reverse complement strand
GCTGAACTATTACACGCTTCGCGATGCACAGAAACTGCATTTCATGCAGTTTCGCGCTGCAGGCCTCGGGATTTTCGCACATTCTGTGCGAAAACACCTCGCGGGATAATGGCAGGCTGAACTGTTATCAGAAAACATCCGTTCCCGGATATTTTCTGACCGCTTCTTGTTTCTGGAAGATTGAGACAGCTGCCCTGCAGTTTCTCTCCGCCCGCGCCTCAGTTTGCCGTTGCACAACAACATCGCAGATCATGTACCGGGTTCGTTCATAATCTGCGGCGAAACGGAGCGTCTTTGCAGTTATGCCCCAGGAATTTCCTGGTAAAATAGCATAATTTTATGCCAGCTGCCTTTAAATATAAAAATATTATAACATGTATTCGCTGTTTTCTGCCACTATTGTTTAATAAATAACAATCTCTCCATGAAAATCTTCCTAAAACGCATAAAAAGAGTCCTGAAAAATTCGGAAAACAGACATAAAAAAGCAGCCTGCTCCAGAACGTTTCTCCGGGAAATGAAAATTCCTGTGTTTTTCCCGCAAAAACGCCTGTCTTGGGCTGCTTCGCACATGCATGGTCTGGATATTTAATATACGGGGTACTAGTTTTACTTCTGGCTGTTGATGTAGTTGATCAGTCCCTCCGCGCGGATGATCTTCTGCATAAATTCCGGGAAGGCCTGGCCTTTGTACTGGGTTCCCTTGGTGTGGTCGTAAATGATTCCCGTATCGAAATCCACCTCCACCTCATCTCCCGCCTCAATAGCCTTGGCGGCCTCCGGGCACTCAATGATGGGAAGGCCGATATTGATGGCGTTGCGGTAGAAAATACGGGCAAAGGTTTCCGCAATCACGCAGGAAACGCCGGATGCCTTGATGGCGATGGGCGCATGCTCCCGGGAAGAACCGCAGCCAAAGTTTTTATTGGCAACGATCAGATCGCCTTTTTGCACCTTATTTACAAATTCCTTGTCGATATCTTCCATACAGTGGCCCGCCAGCTCCGCCGGGTCTGAGGAATTCAGATACCGCGCGGGAATGATCACGTCCGTGTCCACATTGTCTCCATACTTAAATACATTTCCCTGAACCTTCATGGTCTCTTCCTCCTTATAATCCCAGTTCTTCCGGTGCGGAAATCTTTCCGGTCACAGCGCTGGCCGCGGCAACCGCCGGACTTGCCAGATAAACTTCCGATTTCACATGACCCATACGGCCTACAAAGTTACGGTTCGTCGTGGAAATACATCTCTCTCCCTCGGCGAGGATTCCCATATATCCGCCCAGACACGGTCCGCAGGTAGGCGTAGACACCACAGCGCCTGCTTCGATGAAAATTTTCAGGAGTCCTTCCTCCAGCGCCTGAAGGTAAATGGCCTGGGTCGCCGGGATCACGATGCAGCGCAGTCCTTTTTTCACCTTGCGTCCCTTCAGAATCTCGGCCGCCTCTCTCAGATCCTGGATCCTTCCGTTGGTGCAGGAGCCGATGACCGCCTGATCCACCGTAACGTCCTCGGTGATCTCGTCGATGGTCCTGGTGTTTTCCGGCAGATGCGGGAAGGAGATCGTCGGGCGGAGCGCTCCAAGATCCACCGTCAGCTCTCTCTCATACACAGCGTCCTCGTCCGCCTCAAAAATCTTATAGGGACGGGTGGAATGTTCTTTCATATATTCGATGGCTTTGTCGTCCACCGGGAAGATCCCGTTCTTTCCGCCGGCTTCGATAGCCATGTTGGCGATGGTAAACCGGTCGTCCATGGACAGATTCGCCACGCCCTCTCCGGTGAATTCCATGGACTGGTACAGGGCGCCGTCCACACCGATCTCACCGATGATATGTAAAATCACATCCTTGCCGCTGACCCATTTGGACGGTTTTCCTACGAGATTGATGCGGATGGCCGGCGGAACCTTGAACCAGGCTTTGCCGGTCACCATGCCGGCCGCCATATCCGTGCTTCCCACGCCAGTGGAAAAGGCGCCCAGCGCGCCGTAAGTACAGGTGTGAGAATCCGCTCCGATGATCACGTCGCCGGCAACGGTCAGACCTTTCTCCGGAAGCAGCGCGTGCTCAATGCCCATCTCTCCCACGTCGAAATAATTGGTGATCTCATGGCGGCAGGCAAATTCACGGACACATTTGCAGTGTTCCGCGGACTTGATGTCCTTGTTGGGGATAAAATGGTCCATAACCAGAGCGATCTTATCCTTGTCAAACACCTCCTGCTGCTGAAATTTATCCATCTCATGGATCGCAACAGGGGAAGTGATATCGTTGCCCAGCACCAGGTCCAGCTTCGCCTCGATCAGCTGTCCGGCTTCCACCTTCTCCAGGCCGGCTGCCGCCGCCAGAATTTTCTGCGTCATTGTCATACCCATAACCAGATGACCTCCTTGATTTTCTCCGCAGCGCCTGCGGAATTTTTAACTATTGCCATTATAGCACAGAATTTGTTATAATCATAATATATATTTAGAATATTTACTATAATCTACAGTTATATATTAACCGTACAGCCAGCGGAACTGTTACGGCATCCGGCCATTGAAATTCGCTTTGCCATGGGCCGGATGCCCGCAGGCGTTACCTTTTCATACGGTCTGTGAAGTAAATGCGCAGACCTCAGGAGGAATCCATGAACCAGAATCTTTCCCTTTACCAGATCTTCCACGCAGTGGCCCGCCACGGGAACATCTCCCGGGCGGCCAAAGAACTTTATATCAGCCAGCCGGCCATCAGCAAATCCATCCGCCGGCTGGAGGAATCCCTCCAGGTCAAGCTGTTCACCCGCAGCTCCCGGGGCGTTACTCTCACCGAGGACGGCGCGCTGCTGTACGAACAGGTACAGGAAGCCTTCCGCGCCCTGGACCAGGCGGAACAAACCTTACAGCGCCGCCATTCTCTTGGCATCGCCCAGCTGCGCATCGGCGTCAGCACCACCCTCTGCCGCTACATCCTGCTGCCCTACCTGCAGAAATTTGTCCAGGAATACCCCCATGTAAAAGTGACCATCCACTGCCAGTCCTCCTACCAGACCATGGAGCTGCTGGAAAATCACCAGATTGACCTGGGACTGATCGGCCGTCCTGCCGGAAAGCTTGGCTGGCACTATCAGCCGCTGCAGAGCATTCAGGACACCTTCGTCTGCACCCGGGCCTATCTGGAAAATCTCCGGGTCCGCCAGGGCAGCGGCAGTCTCATGGAAACGCTGAAAAGCGAGGCCACCTTCATGCTCCCGGACGACGCCAATATCACCCGCCGCCACATCGACACGGCGCTGAAGGAAAACGGCATCGAGCTGAACACCTGTCTGGAGGTCAGCACCATGGACCTGCTCATTGAATTTTCCAAGATCGGTCTGGGCATCGCCTGTGTGATCCGCGAATTTGTCCGCCAGGAACTGGAGGCCGGCCTGCTCACGGAAGTCAGTCTCGGGGCGGGGATTCCTGCCAGAGAAATCGGCTTTATCTGCCGAAAGCCGGACCAGGAGCTTCTCCCGATTCAGACGTTTCTGCAGATGTTTCCCGGCGGAAAGCAATTTTCATAGCCATTGAGCCAGGTCTGTGCATTTACTGCACAAACCGTATGAACATATAGTTCCCGCGGGCATCCGGCCCATCGCGAAACGGTTTTTACCAGACGGATGCCGTAAAAAAAGAACCTCCGCACCCGAAGCACGAAGGTTCTTTTTTCAGGAAGTTTTCCCGTAACTGTTCAGCAGGCTGAAGAGTTACGTTTTCCCGGCGCCGGATCATGCGCGAAATCGTCCGCGCGGCCAGCCGCCGGGAGGTTCCAGAGATTTAGTTGTTGATCAGCTTGTTTGCGTCGCTCCAGCTGTACAGCTTGCGGATTTCTTTTCCAACCTGCTCTGACGGATGCTCCGCGGCCAGCTTTCTCATTGCACGGAAGTGTGCCTGTCCGCCTGCGCCCATCTCCAGCAGGAAGTCTTTCGCGAAAGTACCGTCCTGGATATCGGTCAGGATCTTCTTCATGGTCTTCTTGGTCTCATCGGTGATGATCTTCGGTCCGGTGATGTAATCGCCGTACTCTGCGGTGTTGGAGATGGAATATCTCATTCCCTCGAAACCAGACTCGTAGATCAGGTCTACGATCAGCTTCATTTCATGGACACACTCAAAATACGCATTTCTCGGGTCATAGCCTGCCTCACACAGAGTCTCAAAGCCAGCCTGCATCAGCGCGCATACGCCGCCGCACAGAACTGCCTGCTCGCCGAACAGGTCGGTCTCAGTCTCGGTGCGGAAGGTCGTCTCAAGAACGCCTGCACGCGCGCCGCCGATTCCCTGCGCGTAAGCCAGAGCCAGGTCCAGAGCCTTGCCTGTGTAATCCTGCTCAACCGCTACCAGACACGGAGTTCCCTTGCCGGCCATGTACTCGCTTCTTACGGTATGGCCAGGAGCTTTCGGAGCGATCATGGTAACGTCTACGTTTGCAGGCGGTTTGATCTGTCCGAAATGGATGTTGAAGCCGTGAGCGAACATCAGCATGTTGCCCTCTTCCAGGTTCGGCTCGATGTCGTTTTTGTACAGAGACGCCTGTTTCTCATCGTTGATCAGGATCATGATGATGTCTGCCTGCTTTGCAGCCTCTGCTGCGGTATATACGGTCAGGCCCTGTGCCTCAGCCTTTGCCCAGGATTTGCTTCCCTCGTAAAGACCGATGATAACGTCACATCCGGACTCCTTCAGGTTCAGCGCGTGTGCATGTCCCTGAGAGCCATAGCCGATGATTGCTATCTTCTTGCCCTCCAGCAGGCTTAAATTACAGTCTTCCTGATAATAGATCTTTGCTGCCATTGTTACTTTTCCTCCACTATAGTTAAAATTATATTGTCAGGGGCACCAAAAAACATGCCCTCCAGCAAACCTTATATGTTTGTTACAGATAGCGCACGTCATGGGTGCCTCTGGACAGTCCCGTGATGCCGGTGCGCGCCAGCTCCAGGATTTCATAATCCTCCAGCAGTTCCATAAAGCCGGAAAGTTTCGACTTGGAACCGGTCAGCTCGATGATAAGGCTTTCCGTTCCCACATCCACGATCTTCGCGCGGAACACATCGGAAATCATGATCAAATCACGGCGTTTTTCCTTGTCCGCGCGGATCTTGATCAGCAAAAGCTCTCTATGTACGCTCTCGTTGGGTTTGAGCGTTTTGATATCGATAACGTCCACCAGCTTTTCCAGCTGTTTCGTGATCTGCTCCAGGATCAGGTCGTCGCCGTGGCAGACCACAGTCATCCGGGAGTATGCCGGGTCGGCCGTCGTTCCTACCGTAAGGCTGTCGATGTTGTAGCCTCTGCGGCTGAACAGTCCCGCCACGCGGCTCAGCACACCGGCCGTATTATCAACCAGTAAGGATAAAATTCTCTGCTGTTCCATCCGTTAAACCTACTTTCTTTTCGTAATCTCAAAAATATCTTATGCACTATATTAGCAACTTCGTTCTTCTTTGTCAATGAAAATTGCAAAGGAAATACAATCCGCGGCAGAAAATATTCGGCTGTAAGTATTCAGCCAGCTGAATACTTACGGCATCCGTCCAATCAAAAACCCCTCTGCAAGCCACAGTGCATCAAACTTGCAGCGCTCCGGAGTGTGTTTGAAAATTGCTTTCTGCAAGATGTGCTTCACGGTTGCCGGAATGAATTTTCAAATACACCTACTCCTCCCCCGGCATTTTCCAGCCATGGTGGTCTGTGTGGAGCAGATGATGCGCTTTTTCCGACAGGGGAGCGCCAAGATACGTCTTATAACACTCCTGCACCGCCGGGTTTTCGTGGGAGAAGCGCAGCGGGTTTTTCCGGTCCAGCTGATAGAGCACCTGGCCCCTCACATCCGCCAGCTCCACGCCGTCACGGATCGGCTGACCGCCGCCTCCGGCACAGCCGCCGGGACAGGCCATGATCTCCACGAAATCGTAGGAAACCTCTCCCTTCCGCACTGCCTCCACAAGCTTTCTCGCGTTTCCAAGGCCGTGGGCCACCGCCACCCGCAGAGTACGGCCTGCCAGAGAAACCTCCGCTTCCTTCCAGCCTTTCATTCCGCGGACCGCCGCAAAGGCGTCCGGCTCAGGGTTCTTTCCCGTGGCCAGGAAACAGGCGGACCGAAGCGCCGCCTCCATCACGCCGCCGGTGGCTCCGAAGATCACTCCGGCTCCTGACGCCGTGCCCAGCGGCTGATCGAACTCCTCCTCCGGGAGCAATTCCGGCAGAAGCTGCATGGCCCGGAACAGACGGTCCACCTCCCGGGTGGTCAGCACCACGTCCACATCCTGCCCCGCGCCTGCGTCGTTCATGGTTGGATAAGCGCACTCCTGCTTCTTCGCCAGACAGGGCATGATCGATACGCTGTAAATGGACGATGGGTCCACACCAAGTTTTTCCGCGTAATAACTCTTGGCAATGGCGCCGAACATCTGCTGGGGAGATTTCGCGGTGGAAAGCTGATCCACCATATCCGGATACTGAGATTTCAGGAAACGCACCCATCCGGGACAGCAGGAGGTAAACATGGGATACTTCTGTTCTTTCCCGCTGGAAATACGCCCCAGAAACTCGCTGCCCTCCTCCATGATCGTTAAGTCCGCCGAGAAATCCGTATCGAAAATGTAATCGAAACCAATCCTTCGAAGCCCCGCCACCAGACGCTTTACCGTCGCCCGGTCTCTTGAAAGGCCAAGGCCCTCGCCCCAGGCAGCGCGCACAGAGGGCGCGATCTGAACGACCGTGATCTTCTCCTGGTCCGCCAGCGCGTCCAGAACCTGCTGCACATCGTCCCTTTCATGGAGCGCGCCCACCGGACAGTGGGTCACGCACTGGCCGCACAGGGAGCAGTCCGCCTCAGAGATTTTCCGGTTTCCTGATACGTCCACCGTGGTGCGGGAGCCTGTGTTGGCCACATCCCACACATGAAGGTCCTGGATCTTGTCGCAGACCTGCACACAGCGCATACATTTGATGCACTTGGCGGCGTTTCGCTGAAGCGGAAAGCTTCTGTCCCACTGCCGCCTGGGAACCTCCTTCTCAAAGGGAAGCTCCAGAATCCCCAGATCGTTTGCCAGCGTCTGCAGGGAGCAGTTGCCGCTGCGGATACAGACCGCGCAGTTGCTGTCGTGCTGGGACAGCAGAAGCTCCACATTGGTCCTCCTGGCTGTCATGGCCTTCGGACTGTTGGTATGGATCACCATACCCTCCTGCACCTGATTGTTGCAGGCTGTGACCAGCTTTGCATAGCCTTCCACCTCCACGGCGCAGACCCGGCAGGCGCCGATCTCATTCACATCCTTCAGATAGCACAGCGTAGGGATCCGGATCCCGGCAAAGGCGGCAGCCTGAAGAATCGTGTTGTTTTCCTGCGTCTCAATCTTTTGTCCGTTGATCGTAATGTTTACCACCGCTCCACTCTGCCTCCTTTGAAAACTCCGAATCCGAAATGATCGCATCTGAGGCAGCGCCCTGCTTCCTGCTGGGCCTCCTCAAGGGTCATCGGACATTCCATCAGTTCAAAATCCCTGATCCGCTCTGCCACGGGCCGCTCTTTCATATTGACTCTTCCGCATCCCGGCCGGTCGTTCAGGCGTACCTTGGGGATCTCCACATCCACGGAGATCACATGGTTGCCGCCAAGATATTCGTCGATGTTGGCCGCCGCAACCTTTCCCGCCGCGATGGCCCGGATCACCGTAGCCGGTCCCGTCACACAGTCTCCTCCGGCGAACACACCGTCAATATCTCTCACGCCGCTCCAGTCCATGGCCTCGATGGCGCCGCCCCGGCGGATGGGGATTCCGTGTTTCTCAAACTCACGGCTCTCAATGCCCTGGCCCACCGCCACCAGCACCAGATCGCAGGGCAGCCGCACCGGTTCTGTCTTCGCTCCATAAGGCGCCGGGCGTCCTCTGGAGATCTGTCCGATGATCTGCGGCTGGGCCCACAGCGCCGAAACCTTTCCGTCCTCCGTCTGCTCGATACGCAGCGGCGCGTGAAGCTCCAGCAGCTCGCAGCCTTCCTGCATAGCGCCCTCCACTTCCTCGGGAAGGGCCGTCATATCGGACTTTCTCCGCCGGTATACGATCTGCACATGCTCCGCTCCCAGACGTACCGCCGAGCGGGCCACGTCCATAGCCACATTTCCGCCGCCGATGACGGCGATACGTTTTCCGCTGAAATCCGGCATCTCGCCGTCGCCGATCCCCCGCAGCATCTCCACCGCCGGAATGACGCCATCTGCCTCCTCGCCCTCAATGCCGATCTTCCGGTCAATATGAGCGCCGATGGCAAGATATACCGCGTCGTACTGCTCACGGATCCCGGCGATGGACGGCTGTTCGCCGACACAGGTTTCCGTATGTACCTCTATGCCAAGACTTAAGATCTGTCCGATCTCCTGGTCCAGCGCCTCCCTTGGCAGGCGGTAGCTGGGAATCCCGTAGCGCAGCATTCCGCCCAGCTGCTTTCTCTGCTCGAACACCGTCACATGATGCCCCATCAGGGCCAGGTAATAAGCGGCGCTCAGACCGCCCGGCCCGCCTCCGATCACCGCCACCCGTTTTCCGGTGGAAGGCGCAGGCTCAGGAACCGGAACCTCTCCCGCATGCTCCACAGCGAACCGCTTCAGACCACGGATGTTCACCGGATCGTCCATCATTGTCCTGCGGCACCGGGTCTCGCAGGGATGCTCGCAGATCAGGCCGCAGACACAGGGAAGCGGATTATCCTTCCGGATCAGACGCACCGCATCCGCATATCTTTGCTCCTTCACCAAAGCCACATAGCCTGGAATATCCACGCCCGCCGGGCACTGCGACACACAGGGTACCGGCTGGTCCAGCGACATGGAACAGCGGCCGGTTCTGATATGCTGCTCGAAATCCCCGCGGAAACCACGGACCGCCTTCAGCACCATCCGCGCCGCCTCATAGCCAATGGCACAGTCGGCGGAATAAAAAATACTCTGGGCTGTCTTCTCGATCACCCCGATGACACCCAGATCCGCCTCATGGTCCAGCACCGCGTCCATCAGCTTTTCCAGCTGGCCAAGCCCCACCCGGCAGGGTACACACTTGCCGCAGGACTGGGCATGGCACATTTTCAGAAACGAACTTGCAAGATCCACCGGACAAAGTCCCGGGGGACTGGCAGCGATCCTCCGCTCCAGGTCTTTATACAGACCCTCAATGGTCGTCTGCGCCTGATTTTCTGTTATGATGCTTAATCTGCTCATAAAATACACTGCGCCTCCTTTTCCGCTCTGTCTTCCGACAGCCGCCTTGCCGGTCAGACGCTTCCCGCACCGCGGCAGAAACGCTCCGACGGCATATTTGCGGCACGCTTTCTTGTTCTTTTCATTATATCAGTTTTCTTTCCGAAAGCGCAAGTGCCAGAACGGACGAAAAGGCCTCGGGATTTTCGTCCGGTTACTGTTCACTCGTGCCTCGCAAACAAAACACAAAAACCCCGCAGCGAATCACGCTCACTGCGGGGTCAATTCCGCTATATCCGGATTATTTTTTTCCTCCGATCTTGCTCATGATGAAAACACAGATCATGATGATCAGGATCGTCACAAAAATTCCAAGCATACCCTTCCACATAATGTCAAGGGCTGCCATTACATTCGCCATGTTCATGCTTTCTTCCTCCTTACAGCAGACTTGTTACCAGGTTAATAACCATACCGCCCGCGATAACGGATGCAATCTGTCCTGACACGTTTGCGCCTGCGGCATGCATCAGGATCACGTTGCTGGGATCCTCCTGCATTGCAACCTTCTGTACCACACGGGAGGACATCGGGAACGCGGAGATTCCTGCGCCGCCGATCATCGGGTTGATCTTCTTCTTCAGGAACAGGTTGATAAACTTCGCAAACAGAACGCCGCCGATGGTATCCATAACGAAAGCGAACAGACCGATGACCATGATCATGATCGTCTCAATGGTTACAAAGTTCTCTGCCTGCATACTGAAGGAAATGGTGATACCAAGAAGCAGGGTGATCAGGTTTGCCAGGTTGTTCTGCGCAGTGTCAGACATGGTTCCCAGAACACCGCACTCACGGATCAGGTTACCGAACATCAGGAAACCTACCAGAGCAACGGAAGTCGGGGCGATCAGGCCAACGATGATCGTAACTGCGATTGGGAAGGCAATACGCATCTGACGGCTTACATTTTTCGGATTGTACTCCATATGGATGCAGCGCTCTTTCTTTGTGGTAACCAGCTTGATGGCTGCCGGCTGAATGATCGGAACCAGCGCCATATAGGAATATGCCGCCACTGCGATCGGACCGATATAATTGGACTTCATGATCTGGGATACCAGAATAGAAGTCGGGCCGTCCGCGGCGCCGATAATACCGATGGACGCAGCGTCCTTCAGGTCAAATCCAAGCATTGCTGCCACAAGGATTGCTGCAAAAATACCAAACTGCGCGCCTGCTCCGAACAGGAACATGACCGGGTTAGACAGCAGCGGTCCAAAATCGATCATTGCGCCGATACCGATAAACAGCAGGATCGGCATTGCCTCAGACGCATTGATACCCACTTCGAACAGCCATGTGATGATACCGTGAGACTCGATGCCTCCCTCAAGAACCTGGTCCAGAACACCGGTCGCCGGCAGATTGACCAGGATCGCGCCGAAGCCCATGGGCAGCAGCAGCGACGGCTCATACTCTTTCTTGATCGCGAGCCAGATCAGCACTACTCCGACCGCATACATGACAACTTGCTGCCAGGTCAGAGCCATTACGCCTTCAACTAAAAACTCCATATACTTTACTCCTTCTCTCTGAGATTTTAAAAGGGGCAGCAGCCTTGCGCGTGAAAAAAAGAGACCTTTATGCAGGAACACTTATGAAGCTGCAATAAAAGTCTCGCTGTGTAACTACTCAACCAGCTGAATAGCTACGGCATCCAACCATGGAAAATCGCTTCGCCATGGGCCGGATACCTGCAGGCACTACGTTTTCCTACGGTCCGCGCAGCAAATGCGCAGGCCTGGCTGAATCGTTACCCCGCTGTTTTAATTTTCTGCGGATCGCGCGCTGCGCAACCGGTATGCCGCAGAAAAATCCATTCAAAATGCCAGCTACTCCCTTTTAACTGCCCTAATTATAAACATTCTATAAATTTCTGTCAATTATTTTCGCCGCATTTTCACTTTTTTCATTTTTTTCGGCATCATTAACAAAAATCCGCTCGGAATCTGTACGATTCGCCAGTTGACACTGGAGCGTGTTTGAAAATTCATTCCTGCAATCTGCACGCCGCCGTTTACAGCGCGTACCGTCCGCGGCTGAATGTTTAAACCACTCCTGAAAGTGCCTGAAGGCATCCGGCCCACCGCAAATCGATTTTCCATGGCCGGATGCCCACAGGCACTACGTTTCCCTACGGTCTGTCAGGAAACGCACAGACCCGGCGGAATCGTTACACCGTATGTACAGATCATGCACAGACCTGGCGGAACCTTACGTCAGATTTCTTTGCCTGCGAGGATTTCTTTGTAATCCTTATAATTGTCCTCCAGAAGCTTCGGCGTGTTCAGGCCGTAGGGACATTTTTTCATGCAGGCGCCGCAGTGGAGACATCCTTCGATCTTTTTCATCATCTCCTGAGCCTGAGGGGTCATCTGGGCGGCGGAAGGCGCGCGGCGGATCAGCAGGCTCATGCGGGCGCAGGTATTGATCTCAATGCCTGCCGGACACGGCATACAGTATCCGCAGCCGCGGCAGAAGTTACCGGACAGCTCCTGGCGGTCATGGTCAATCAGCGCCTCCAGTTCCGGTGTCATCCGCGGGGGACAGACAACGTATTCCAGGAACTCGTCCAGTTCCCGCTCTCTTTGCACGCCCCAGATGGGAAGCACATGGTCAAACTGATCCAGATACACATAGGCCGCCGCCGAATTGGTGATCAGTCCGCCGGACAGAGCCTTCATGGCCAGAAATCCCATTCCTTTTTCCTTGCATTTTCTCACGATCTTCAGATCTTCTTCCGTGGCCAGATAGCAGAACGGGAACTGCAGCGTCTCGTACAGTCCGGATTCCAGAATCTCATCCGCCACTTTCAGACGGTGGTTGGTGATTCCGATGTGACGGATCTTTCCCTGCTTTTTTGCCTCCAGCATGGCCTCGTACAGACCGGTGCCGTCGTCCGGTTTTGGACAAAAGGCCGGGTTGTGGAACTGATACAGATCGATATAGTCCGTATTCAGCTTGGTCAGACTGGTGTCCAGGTCCTTCCAGAACTGCTCCGCGTTCTGGGCCATGGTCTTGCTGGAGATGTATACCTTGTCCCGCATGTGGGAGAAGGCGGCTCCCAGTTTTTCCTCGCTGTCTGTGTAGGCTCTGGCGGTGTCGAAGAAGTGGATGCCTCCGTCGTAGGCTCTGCGCAGCAGTTTTACGGCGTCGTCCTTGCTGATCCGCTGAATGGGAAGGGCGCCGAAGCCGTTTTTGTTTACGGTGATCCCGGTTTTGCCAAGGGTTACTTCTGTCATGGTCTTTGTTCCTCTCTTTCTCTTCTGTTGGATTTTCGTAACCGTTGGTATCATTGTAACATATGGGCGTTTCCTGTGTCAAAATTTTGCTAAGGGCGGACGAAAGCGGGACGGACAGCGGGCGCGGGGCGGGGGACATTCAGAATCCGTGCTCACTCCGGCGTTCGGACAGGAGCGGGGCAGTTGTTCGTTGTACGGGTAATTTTATGGTTTTGTCACCGGTTTGTTTTGTTTACCCGTACCCCGGACACCTGCCCCGCTCCTGTCCGCCCGCAGTCGCAAGCACTGGATTTCTGAATGTCCCCCGCCCCGCGCCCGCTGTCTGTCCTGCTTTCTGGGGTTGGTGATGTTGGATCGTGAGGTACGGTGGAAAGAAGAGGGGGTGAAAGGAGAGGGGAATTGGGAAGGGATTTATGGGGATATGGGTATATTTGGGCGGGGGTCTGGGAATATTTAGAAACAGCAGGTATCTGGTCCGGTGGACATTTGGTATTTGTTGGCAGCATATTTTTTCAGAGAAAGGATGTAGGAGTATGGCAACAGATTTTAGTACCAGTAAAACAAGGGAGAATTTAATGCGGGCCTTTGCGGGGGAAAGTCAGGCGCGGAACCGTTATACGATCGCGGCTTCCTGCGCGAAAAAAAATGGTCTGGCCGTGGTGGAGGCGGTGTTCCGGTTTACGGCGGACCAGGAGCGGGAGCATGCGGAGATTTTTTACAATCATCTTTCTTCCCTGGCAGGAACAACGATCGCCATTGATGGGACGTACCCGGTGGACCTGTCCGACGATGTGGCAAAGCTGCTTCGCTGTGCGCAGCACAATGAGTTTGAGGAGCATGACGATGTGTACAAGGCTTTCGAGGAAACGGCGCGCCAGGAGGGATTCCAGGCTGTAGCTTCTTCCTTCCATATGATCGGCGCGGTGGAGAAGCTTCACGGAGAGCGGTTCGGAATGTTCGCGGATCTTCTGGAGCAGAAAAAGCTGTTTGTCTCAGATGTGGAGACTTCCTGGATGTGTCTGGCCTGCGGCCATATTTACCGGGGCACCAAAGTTCCGGAGGTCTGCCCCAGCTGTCACCACGACCGGGGGTATTTTGTCCGCCTGGAACTGGCGCCTTATACTTCTTTGGAGATGGCGTAAGGTTCCTGTCTGCGGCAGCGGTAAACACCGGTATTTGGCCGGGGGTGTTTTCTGCCAGCACAAAGGCGCTGCCGCAGCGGCATAGCATGATGCTGATGCCGCTGCAGGCAGCGCCGCAAGCCTGATGCCCCGCTGTCTGCAGCGGGGTATTGATTTCTATCGCAATTTACGCGCTGCCGGACCATTGCCTGATTCTGCTATTTTCAGCGCTGTCGTATATGGTAACAGTTCAGCAACGCTGACCTGTTACTGTCTATGAATGATGCCGGGACAAAAATTGGCATCATATGAATGGAAGTGTCTCTGCGGTTCATTCGCCCCGGAAGACGATTTCCCCGGTTTTGTCATTCATGGATTCAATGATCGCGAGAGATTCTACCCGGATTCCTCTGCGGCGAAGTTCGTCGCCTCCCGGCTGGAACCCTTTTTCAATAACAATTCCGGCTCCCACCAGCTCGGCTCCGGACATTTTTACAAGTTCAGAAAGGCCCTCCAGCGCTTTTCCGTTGGCCATGAAATCGTCGATGATCAGAACTTTATCGCCTTGGCCAAGAAATTCTTTCGCCACAATAATATCATAAATCCTGCCGTGGGTGAACGATTCCACCTGTGTGGTCCAGGTATCTCCCGCGATGTTTTTGGTCTGGGTCTTTTTTGCAAACACAACGGGTACGTTGAAGGACTGGGCCACGATACAGGCAATACCGATTCCGGATGCCTCGATGGTAAGGATCTTATTGATTTCTTCTCCTTGAAAACGTTTCTGAAACTCTTTTCCGATTTCCTGGAACAGACGGATATCCATCTGATGATTCAGAAAGCTGTCCACCTTCAGTACATTTCCTTCCTTGACTTTTCCGTCCTTTCTGATTCTCTCTTTCAACAGCTCCATGAATAGAAACCTCCGTGCTTTCTTTTTAATTTCCTACCATTGTATCTTTTTTTTCGACTGTTTGCAAGTATTTCTGTCACTGCGACAGGAAAAAAGGGTAATACACGGTAATTGTTTCCATATTCCGCCAGACTTCTTTTCCGATGATATTCAAAAAAAGATTATGAAAAGTTTCAGATTCTTTTTATAAATCCTTTAAGGTCTGTACACACTTTGCACACATTTCTCCCGTATACTGGGTAACGTAAACAAGAGGACGGCAATGATTCATCCCAGGATGTCTTGTTGTTTGTCCTCGCCTAACAAACACCTAACTTTTTTATAAATCTTCTTTTTCACAGGGCCGGTGCAAGCATCGGCCCTTCCTCCATTTTCATGGATTTATCCATGTATGTTCTCTCCGCACATCTTGCAGAAAGCAATTTTCAGACATGCTCTAATTCAGAGGATATTTTTCTGTCAGACTCTTCACCAGGCCCAGCGCTTTCTCCTTGTTTTTCTCCGCGTCCTGCAGCATACACGCGATTGCCTCCGCGATCACATCCATGTCTTCCGTGTTCATGCCCCGCGCCGTCACCGCCGGAGTTCCAAGACGCAGGCCGCTGGTCACAAACGGAGACTGGGGATCGTTGGGAATTGCGTTTTTATTTGCAGTGATATTTACGCTGTCCAGAAGCAGCTCCACTTCTTTTCCTGTTTTTCCCATGGCCGCCAGGTCCACCAGCATCAGGTGATTGTCGGTTCCGCCTGATACGATCCGGATCCCGCGCTTTTTCAGACCTTCGCACAGCGCCTGTGCGTTTTCAACCACCCGCTTTCCGTACTCTTTGAACTCGTCGCCAAGTACCTCCTGGAAGCAGACAGCCTTCGCGGCGATCACATGCATCAGCGGGCCTCCCTGGATGCCCGGGAAGACGGCCTTGTTCAGCTTATGCTCTTTGGCAAACTCCTCGCTGGAAAGAATCAGTCCGCCGCGGGGGCCGCGCAGGGTCTTGTGGGTTGTGGTGGTCGTTACATGGGCGTAGGGGATCGGACTGGGATGCTGGCCGGACGCCACCAGGCCCGCAATATGAGCCATATCTACCATCAGGTAAGCGCCCACTTCATCGGCAATCTCCCGGAACCGCTTGAAATCGATGATCCGCGCATAGGCGCTGGCTCCGGCAACAATCAGTTTCGGCCGGCTTTCCTTTGCCAGACGCTCCACCTCATCGTAATCGATCACTCCGTTTTCATTGACTCCGTAAGGAACAATCTTGAAATAAGCACCGGACATGTTTGCCGGACTTCCGTGGGTCAGATGACCGCCATGGGCAAGGTTCATTCCCATCACCGTATCGCCCGGCTGCAGCAGAGCGAAGAACACCGCCATATTGGCCTGAGCGCCGGAGTGAGGCTGTACGTTGGCGTAAGTGCAGCCGAAAATCTTCTTCGCCCGCTCTATGGCAAGGGCTTCCACTTCGTCCACCCACTGACATCCGCCGTAAAAACGTTTTCCCGGATAACCTTCCGCGTATTTATTGGTCAGCACGCTGCCCATCGCCGCCATCACGGCCTTCGACACCCAGTTTTCCGACGCGATCAGCTCAATATGGCTGTTCTGCCGTTCCTGCTCTTTCACAATCAGGGCCGCGATCTCCGGGTCCACTGCCATTACTTCGTCTAATGAATACATGATATTGTTCCTCCTGGACATACTTTTGTTTTTGTGTCGCGCACATCATGAGTACATATTAGTGGATGACGCTGCTTTTGTCAAGATAAACATTTATGGCCGCCGCACCAGCCGCGTCACTCCCGGTGCGTCCCCCGGACCACCTGGATCCCGCGTTCTTCAATCATGCGGCAGATTTCCATCAGGCGGCTACATTCTTCACGGTTTCCGTCCGGTCCCTGCCGGAACCGGCAGACGCCTACATGCACCGTCTCGATGCCCTCCTGCTCCAGCCGCTCCACCTTTTCCAGGATTCCTGCGTCTTCGCGCGGCTTGGCGG
>JAGHIA010000011.1 GCA_017887445.1 Fusicatenibacter sp. | reverse complement strand
ATTTGCGTTGTGTCCCCAAAGAAAGCTGTTTGAGCTTGCGAGTTCTTTCTTTGGGGACACGGTTTTAGCAAATTTTTGAAAGCTTAGAGGTTCTTGGGTTCCGAAACCGTGTGAATTTTCAGAACCCATCCGCGAGCGCCAGCTTTTGACCCCGGCATCAAAGGATACAAAAAGCACACGAAGAACATACGAAAAAGCTGTGCGCAGCGCCGGGCATCTGGCATGCCCTTTCTGCACACAGCTTTTCGTGTGTATGGCAATGGTTCGCAGCTATTCAGCCGGCTGAATAGTTACAACGGTTCAGCCACAGCGGCGAACGGTTATTGCCCGCAGGAATCGTCCGCAGTTTCTTCGGTCTCTGCTTCTTCGGATTCCATTTCTTCGTCTTCCATCTCCTCAGATTCTGTCTCTTCGGTTTCCGGTCCGGTTGTTTCTTCGGCGGTTTCTTCCACTTTTGGCTCTTTGGTAAGGGTTGTGTAGGTGCGCTCCGCGTAAGGCTTCGAAGCGTCGTTTGCTTCCTGGCTTTCAAACTCGTCAGTAAAATCGTCGAAATCTTCATCTAAAGAATCTTTTTGGTCTCTCAGCTTCAAATATGCCAGCACACCGCCTACGGCAGCCATCACAACCGTCAGGCCGCACAGAGTTTTCGCTAATTTCTTTGCCATAATGTCTCCTTTCAGTGTCTGTTTTTCTTACGGTTCCGCCGGTCGGCTTCGCAGTAATCGCAAACACAGAGTCCGTAACAGTTCAGCCAGCTGAACTGTTACGGCATCCGGCCGTTAAAAATCGCTTCGCGATGGGCCGGATGCTCGCAGCCGCTGCATTTTCATACGGTCTGTGCAGGAAATGCACAGACCTGGCTGAATAGTTACCAGAGTCCTGCATTTGTTATTATGCTCTATTGTAATACTTTTTGAACAAAAAAGAAAGTGATTTTTATTTTTTTCAAGACTTGCGGAGACAGGGAAGTCATTTTATAATGCAGATATAGGAACTGTTCAGCCAGGTCCGCCCATTTCCTGCGCAGACCGTAGGAAAACGCGGTGGCCGCAGGCGTCCGGCCCATCGCGAAGAGATTTTCAATGGCCGGATGCCGCACTTTTTCCGATGGCTGCGCAGTTGCCAGATACAGACGCAGACGGAAAAACATTCGCGGGAGGATAAATCAGCGCCCTCCAGCGTGTTTGAAAATTCATTCCGGTGTGGATGAAGAAACAGAGGTGTATGACAATATGAGAAAGGCTTGTATTTTTGATCTTGACGGAACCATTGCGGATACCGTGGCGTCCATCGCGCGGGCCGGGAACCTGGCGCTGGAGCAGCTGGGACTGGAGCCGCGTCCGGTGGAGGACTACAACTATTATGCCGGCGATGGGATCGACATGACGATGAAGCGCGCCCTGGCGGATGCCGGCGACACAAAGGGCGTTTTCTGGAAACAGGGAATTCCACTGATACGGAGTTATTTTGCGGAAGACCCGATGTACCAGGTGCGGCCGTTTCCGGGAATGCAGGAGACGCTGCGCAGGCTGAAGGAGCAGGGTGTGCTGCTGGCGGTCCTTACAAACAAACCCCACGAAGACGCGGTTTATGTGGTGGAAACCCTGTACGGAACCGGCGTGTTTGACAAAATCCAGGGCCAGACGGCCGGGATGCCCATGAAGCCGGCGCCGGACGGTGCGCTGCGCATTGCCCGGGAGTTTGGCGTTGCGCCGCAGGAGTGTGTGTATCTGGGGGACACCAATACGGATATGCAGACTGGCAGGGCCGCGGGAATGTTTACGGCAGGCGTTACCTGGGGATTCCGTCCCCGGGAGGAGCTGATCGAAAATCATGCGATGGCTCTGGTGGATACGCCGGAGGGGATTCTGCGGCTGCTGCAGGATAGAAAAGACAAAGAGGAGGAAACAGGCAATGGGTGAGTACAAAGAGGAATATGTCATGAGTTTTCTGAAAAACCAGGGACAACTGTTCGATGAGCCGGTGGCCGAAAGCCTTGAGGAGGCGGAGGCTTTTCTGGAGGACTGCATGGCGGTGGTGGTGGATTCCATCAAAGAGGTGAGAGAGTTCCTGGAGGACGAAGGCATGGACGTGGACGGTTTGAGCGATGAAGAACTGGAAGAGGAAAGTGAAGTGTTCTGCCTGTCCGACGGAAAATACCTGATTGTAGAGGCATAATAGAGCTGTGGCAGCGATTGGAGCCTGGAGCATGTTATGCGAAGAAGTATGAGCAGCGGAAGGTAAATGATTCAAGTTGTGAATTATCAGAAAAGTAATGAAAATCAGTTAAATTAGAAATAATTAAGGGATTATACTGTTTAAAAATCAAAAAAATGATTGACTTTGGTGGAAAAGTGAGATAAGATATGTATATAAGGAAAGCAGAAAGGGGTTGAGCCTATGTTGTATGTGATGGATGCCATATTGCTGATCGGATGTATCCTGGTTTTCAGCGCGGGAATCGTGTGGGCCCTGGGAAGTAAGGACTACAGCAAAAATCCGCTGCATCGGCTGTACTGCCTGCTTTCAATGGCATATCTGAAGGTAAGTGAATTTCTGGTTGCAGGAGTTGACGCTTTTCGCAACGGAAAAGAAGAACGGAGCGGGAAAATTTTCGGAAATCACAGGATTTCATTTACCGACGGCGGCAGAAGCAGGGAAGCGCAGCGTTACACCGCGAAAGATGTCTTTACAAAAGGCTCCGGATTCCTGAAAAGCGGACAATATAACCTGAAAATTTTAAAATAAGAAGCTGAAAACGCAACGATTCGTAACAGTGAAACAGCAGCAGTATGAAACGAAAAAGTTCAGTCCGGTCTGCGCATTTCCTGCGCAGACCGTATGAAAACGTAGTGCCTGCAGGCATCCGGCCCATGGCGAAGCGGTTCTTAATGGACGGATGCCGTAACTGTTCAGCTGGCTGAATAATTACAACGAAAATGGAAAGCCCCCGGCAGAAGTAATTCTCTGCCGGGGGCTTTCTTTAACGGTCCATCTCAGACTGTGGTCCGGTGGAATGATGTTCGCGGATGATCGTATCGATCTCTTTCCGGTCGCAGGAGGGAAGGTCGCCGGGGATTGTGTTTTTCACAGAGCCGGTGGCATTTCCGTAGGCAAGCGCTTTGGCGTAGTCGCCGGGGTTTGCCAGCAGGCTGTAGAGAACGCCGGAAACGTAAGCGTCGCCGGAGCCGATGCGGTCCACGACCTCAATGTTGCGGTAAGGCTCCTCCTCGTAGAAGGTATCGTCGGCGGAACTGTAAATAACGGAGCCGAAGGTATGGATCTTCGGACTATGTACGATCCTCTGTGTGGTGGCCACCAGAGAGATGGGATACTCCTCGGTAAAGCTTTTCATGATCTCACGGGCGGTCCCCTGCTTCAGGAAGGTAAGGCGGGCGGTGTCCTCGGAACAGAAAAAGATATCCACATAGGGAAGGATCTGCTCGATGCAGGCTCTGGCCTCGTCGCCGCTCCAGAGATTTCCCCGGAAATTGACGTCGAAGGAGATCAGCGTTCCCTGTTCCTTGAAGCGGCGGATCATCTCGATGGCCGTCTCTCTTGTGTTGGGACTGAGCGCCAGCGTGATGCCGCTGGTGTGGAAACAGCGAGTGGAAGAAAACAGCGAGTCGTCGTAATCACTGATCCTGATCTCCTGGAAGGTGGTGTTGGCCCGGTCATAGACGATCCGCGGCTTCCTGGGGTGAGCGCCGCCTTCGTAGTAATAGACGCCGAGACGGGCGTGTTTGGAGGAATCGTACACCAGATAATCGTCGGAAACGCCAAGAAAACGGATACGGTTCTTGATATAGGTGCCAAGATCGTTGGCGGGAAGTTTGGAGATCATGCCCGTGTGGAGTCCCAGAAGGGAAACGCCGGAGACCACATTGAGCTCCGCGCCGCCGGCCTTTTTTTCAAAGTTATCGCCTCTGACCAGACGTTCGTTGATGGGCGGCGACAGGCGCAGCAGAATTTCGCCGAGGGCGAGAAGGTCAAAATCACGTCCCTGGGGAGGAGCGGACAGAGAGGTCCTGGTCTGACTGGTAGTTGTGGAAGTCATAGAAAGCCTCCTTTCAAATAGGATTGGGGGCCCTGCCAAAGCAGCGCCCCCAACTATAATCAAATCATTGTGTGTGAAAGTGAGTCAGCCTCTCCTGGCAGTTGGAGCTGCCGGTCTCACTGAGATGGTAATATAAAATTTTGGTAGCGGTTATCTTATCTCTGTACACGTCCGGATCCGTCGCCGCCGGCCAGTTTTGCAACCTCATCCATGGAAACCATGTTGTAGTCTCCCTCGATGGAGTGTTTCAGACAGGATGCAGCAACCGCGAACTCGATGATTCCCTGAGAATCGTAGCCGCTCAGTGTTGCAGCGATCAGTCCGCCGCCGAAGCTGTCGCCGCCGCCTACGCGGTCAACGATGTGCATTTTGTATTTCTTGCTGAAGTAGTAATCGTTTCCGTCATACAGCATACCGGACCAGTTGTTGTCGTTTGCGGACAGGGACTCACGCAGGGTGATGCACACCTTCTCAAAACCAAAGCGGTCAGCCAGCTGTTTTGCAACGTCTTTGTAACCCTCGCGGTTGATCTCGCCTGCGGTTACGTCGGTGTTGGAAGCCTTGATGCCGAATACGTCGGAAGCGTCCTCCTCGTTGGCGATACATACGTCAACGTATTTGCACAGCTCGCCCATTACCTGGCCTGCTTTTTCCTTGCTCCACAGTTTGTTTCTGTAGTTCAGGTCACAGGAGATCTTAACGCCTGCTTCTTTCGCAGCCTTGCAGGCCTCCAGGCAGATCGCGGCAACATTGTCGCCCAGAGCCGGGGTGATGCCTGTAAAGTGGAACCACTCAGCGCCTTCAAAAATCTCTTTCCAGTTAAAGTCAGATGCGTCAGCAGTTGCAATCGCAGAACCTGCGCGGTCATAGATTACCTTGGAAGGTCTCTGGGAAGCGCCCTTCTCCAGGAAATAGATGCCCACACGGTCGCCGCCGCGGGTGATGTAATCGGTGTTTACGCCGTATCTGCGCAGAGAGTTCACGCCGGCCTGACCGATCTCATGTTTCGGAAGTTTGGTAACGAAGTAGGAATCGAATCCGTAATTCGCCAGGGAAACGGAAACGTTCGCCTCGCCGCCGCCGTAGGTTGCGCCGTAGGACTCCGCCTGTACGAAACGGTAATATCCTTCCGGAGCCAGTCTTAACATGATTTCACCAAATGTAACTACTTTCTTTGCCATGATTTGTTTCTCCTTTGCTTATTTGTTTACCAGATGAACTGCGAAGCCGCCGATCTCGTCCTGCAGATAGATGAAGTTCAGTTTGCCATTCTTGTAAGTTGCGGACTCTTCGTCAAATTTGTATCCCTGAGACTCCAGGAAATATTTCGCGCGGAGAACGCTGTTGGTTCCAACGGCGATATGGCCGTGGGTTCCGCGAACCTTGGATTTCATAACTTCAATCTGCTTTCCGGCGAAGGTAGATTTGCTGCGCTCGTCTCTTGCCCATCCAAACAGGCTTTCAAAGCCAGAAGCGGTCTTCTCTGCCTCAGCCTCGTCCTCAGAGTTGATGCCGATGTGAACCACTTCGAAGCCAAGCATGGTCTGAACGGCTTCTCTGGTCATATCTTTGATCTTGTCAAACTCGCCGGCATTTACAAGAGCTTTGTTTACCATCCAGCTTCCGCCGCAGGCGATGATCTTATCAAAAGCAAGATATTCGTTGATGTTCTTTGCGCTGATACCGCCGGTAGGCATAAACTTCATGTTTACATACGGAGCAGCCATTGCTTTGATCATTGCCAGTCCGCCGGCAGCCTCTGCCGGGAAGAATTTTACAACGTCCAGTCCCAGGGAAAGAGCGACCTCGATATCGCTGGGATTGCAGGTACCGGGAGTTACGGGAATTCCTTTGTCCACGCAGTATTTTACAACTTCCGGATTCAGTCCCGGGCTTACGATAAACTTAGCGCCCGCGTTTACCGCGCGGTCTACCTGCTCGGTGGTCAGGACAGTGCCTGCGCCGACCAGCATGTTGGGATATTTCTCCGTCATAATGCGGATGGATTCCTCAGCGGCAGCGGTACGGAATGTAACCTCAGCGCAGGGAAGGCCTCCTTCGCACAGCGCTTTTGCCAGCGGCTCAGCGTCCTCCGGCTTGTCCAGAACTACGACTGGCACGATACCGATTTTTTGGATTTCTTCCAATACAGCATTCATAATTCTCTTCTCCTTTTCCTTTTTTAAAGTTTTACGAGTTTCACAATATGGAACAAAGTTTCACGATGTAATACTTTATGCTTTCATTATACCCTCATACCCCCAAAAGTCAAGCATAAAAATTAATTTGTGACGGAGGCGGCGGGGACTCTATTTGTGACGGAGTTCCCGGGTACTATGGCGGCGCGCGGGGCCGGGTTTGGCGCATTTGCTTCTCACTCCGGCGTTCGGACATCGCAGGGATCGTGTTCGCCGTTTTTGGTGGGTTTTGGCTGCGGCGCTTTTTCGAAACGTCGGACACGATCCCGGCGCTGTCCGCCCGCAGTCGCAAGAAGCAAATCTGCGCCAAACCCGGCCCCGCGCGCCGCCATAGTACCCGGTCCTCCGTCACAAATAGAGTCCCCGCCGCCTCCTGGCTGTGGCTGCGTGAACATTGAGGGCGCTATACATCATAGTTGCTGTATGTTCGGCTTGTGTAAGTTCGTAAGTGATGCATGGTGGCTGCAATAACAATTTTTCAATAAACGAACGCAAATCCCTATGACGTTTGCGAACCATTCCGCATCAGCGAAACAATATGCAGCCATCCGAGCGCAGCCAAAGACAGGGGAGGCCGGGGGAGGGGCGAAGGGGGCGGGGATTCCCGAGTCAGCTTCTTGCGACTGCGTTCGGACAGAGGCGGGGCGCGTGTCCGACGTTTCAAAAAACACACGCATCCAGGACACGCCAAAAAACGGCGAACACACGCCCCGCCTCTGTCCGAACGCCGGAGTGAGAAGCGACCGGGAATCCCCGCCCTCTTCGCCCCTCCCCCGGCCTCCCCGTCCCCTTTAATTCTACTTGTCAGGGTAATTTGTGTGTGTTAAAATGCGAGTATGGAACGATGTGATTCACGGGAAAGCGTGGAAAAATGAAGACGGAACAAACAAGAAAACCGGACAACACAGGCAGTACAGGCATCATAGGGGATACATGGAAGATCCACAAAGCGCCTGCGGAACCGCTGGCGGACGCGGATCAGGAGGAAGGCCGCGGGGAGAAAAACCCTATTCAGGTGGCTGACCGTCTGTTTCTGACGATGGAGGCGCTGGCGCAGAATGGCGCTATGGGGCTGATGGAGCTTTCTAATCAGATGAACCTGCACAAAAGCACGGTCCACCGTTTGCTGAACTCTCTGATTTTTATGGGGTACGCAAGGCAGGACCTGGAAACGGGAAAGTATAGTCTTACCTTTAAGTTGCTGGAGTTGTCCAATCAGCTGCTGGCGCATGTGGACGTGATCGAGATTGTGCGCCCGTATCTGAAAAAGCTCATGCGCCAGACCGGTGAGACGGTGCATTTTGTCCAGAAGGACGGAAATTACGCGGTTTATATTGATAAGGTAGAGTCGGACCAGAACTCGGTGCGTATGGTTTCCAAGGTGGGAAGCAGGATTCCCCTGTTCTGCTCCGGTGTGGGGAAAGCTATGGCGGCGCAGATGACGGAGGAACAGGTGCGCGGTATGTGGACGAAAAGTAAGATCCATGCGCTGACGCCCCATACCATTGTGGATTGCGAAGAGTACCTCCGGGCGCTGGAGGACGTGAGGCAGAAAGGCTATGCCCTGGATAATGAGGAGAACGAACTGGGCGTGCGCTGTATTGCCGCCGGGGTGACGGACTATAAGGGCCGTCCCAAGTATGCGTTCAGCATCTCCGCGCCGGTCAGCCGGATGGACGATGAGCGGGTGAAGGAGCTGGCATTTTATGTGCTGAGAATGAAAGAGGAGATTTCCAGAGAGATACAGTAGCAGAATGATGATAGTAGTCGTTCAGCCAGCGGAACGATTACACGCTTTGCGATGCACAGAAACGTAACTATTCCGCTGGGTGAATCGTTACGTTTTCAAACATGCTCTGACAGGTGTCCTAGAAATTTTCTGAAATATAATAGTGCACATTGCAAAAAAATAACAATAAAATTCTATCAAATAATTTATTCGAAAATTTGTAGCCAATTTCCTGGAAACGTGTTAAAATAGACTTATCAAAAGTAGTTGTGAGTTTTAAGAAAAAACAGGTGAAAGGAGAGGTGATTATGAGTATTATAACGATTGGCCGACAATACGGAAGCGATGGCCGGAAAATCGCGCAGGAACTGGCGAAACGTCTCGGATTCGCGTTTTATGACAAAGAGCTGATCCGCCTGGCTGCTCAGGAAAGCAATATTCCTTATGACGAGCTGGCAAAAGCGGATGAGAAACGTGCAAGTATCTGGGCATATCCCACCCAGAATGAGATGATCACAGAGGACCGCTGGTACTATTCCGTAAATGACATTCTGTACGACACAGAGAGAAAGATCATCCGGGCAAAGGCAGAAAAAGAAGACTGCGTTATCGTTGGACGGTGCGCGAACCGGATTCTTGCAGACAGGAAGGACTGCCTGAGCGTATTTATTTACGCGCCGCTGGAGTACCGGATCAAAACTGTTATGGAACGGGACTATCTGAATGAGAAGGAAGCGAAAGCTTTGATCCGGAAGATGGACAAACAGAGAAGATATCACTACAACTACTTTACCGACCGGAACTGGGAAGATATGGATGAATACGATTTCTGTCTCGACAGCAGCAAGTGCTCCATTGAGAGATGTGCGAAGGTTCTCGAGAGTGTGTATCGTTCGCTGAGAGAGGAATAGGATTTTCTGGAGGCAGTTTGACCTGCCGTTGTCTGAACCAGTATTCGAAGGCGGAACGGAGCAGCCTGGGCATCGCGAATGACGCGACGGCTTTGAACCGCTGAACTGTTACTAGCTACGAACTGCCGTACAGACAGCGGAGAAGAAAAAGAAGGATTGTCTGGAGGATGATCCTTCTTTTTCTTAGCGTTTTTCTGTGCATATTTCAAAAGGAAAGGGGAAGTGACCTATGGGTGTGATCACGATCGGAAGGCAGTATGGAAGCAATGGAAGGCGGCTTGCCCTGGCGCTGGCAGAGCGGCTGGGCGTGCATTTTTATGATAAGGAGCTGATCCAGCTGGCATCGGAGCGCAGCGACATCCCCTATGAGGAGCTGACCAAGGTGGATGAGCAGAGATCCAATCCCTGGAGATATCCGGTGGACGAGAAGATGCAGATGGAGAACCGTTTCCGTTTTTATCCCATGAACGACATGCTGTACGACACCCAGAAAAAAATCATCGAGGAGCTGGCCGCCAGGGAGGACTGTGTGATCGTCGGACGGTGCGCCAACCGGATCCTGAAAGGGATGGACAGCTGTGTCAGCGTGTTTGTGTACGCGCCGCTGGAGGTGCGGACCCAGACGATCATGAAGCGAGCGGCTATCAAGGAGAAGGAGGCCCGCAGCCTGATCCGGCGCATCGACAGACAGCGGGGAGATTACTACAACTATTTTACAGACGGCGACTGGAGCAATATGGGTGAATATGATTTCTGCCTGGACAGCAGCCGTGTCTCGGTGGAGCAGGCGGTGGAAATCCTGGAACATCTTTACCGGACGGTGGCTCTGGAGCGTGTCTGAAGCGGGAGAGCGGCAGCCTGCAGGCACTACGTTTTCATACGGTCTGTGCAGTAAATGCACAGACCTGGCTGAACTGTTACGAAAATTGTACTCTGTAAGATGTGCGTCACAGTCTGTGGGATGTGCAGTCACGGGACAAGGATGGCCCGGAACGTGAGATTTTCACGTTTCGGGCCGTTTTTGATGGACTCATTTTTGTTCTGTTCCCCAGAGGACATAGCCGCCCTGATTGTCCGGGGAGATATGAAAATCGGATTCCGTGGCGGGCCAGGTAAGCGTGGGCCCCTCCTGACGGGAAATCCAGTAATTGCCGCTGCGGTAAAAATTTCCCGGGACAAGCCGCTCAAAATATTCTTCCAGCGTCCAGGAATTCTTTTCCATAATTTCCGCGTGGGGCAGTCCCACATAGCGAAGGTGCCAGGGTTCGAAGGGAATACCGGTGCTGCCGGTTTTCAGAAACGGATACCGTATGATAAAGCCATATTCCCAGCAGTGGCTGTTGACGTACTGCCCGGCGTCTGTTTTCAGGAATCCATATCCTCCATAGTAGGGGATATACACGTCCAGCGCCATCCCTGTTTCATGTTCGCTGGCCCCGGAAGCCGCCGCCACAGCCGGCTGTTCTTCTTTTTCCGCGGCCTGTTCCTCGGCGGAACGGTAGCTGCTCCGGATATAGAGGGTGTCCTGGAAGCGCGCGGCGATATCTTCGGAGAGACGGCGGTAAGGCTCCTCCAGCAGCGGCGACATGGAAACCTCTGTGTCCTGGTAGGTGATCAGGGAAGGTGTGTAGCCGGCCGGCAGCGGATGGTCTTCGTTGACGAGAAACAGCTCCGTGCCGTAAATGCAGCCGTAGGCTCCCTGTGTCAGTTCCTCGGCGGAGGCGGTCTGTAACGTTTCCGCCTCCGGTGTGAAGGCTTCAAACTCTGCGCTGGAAAACAGTCCTGTCACACTCTGTCGTGCCAGATAAAGCCAGTCCGGTTTCACTTTGGAAACGGCAAAGACGCCTCCGGCGGCAGCCAGGAGAAAAAGGCACAGAAAGAGCGGCAGCCATCTGCGTTTTTTATTGCTGGTGTTTTTTGTGTTCTTTGTAGATTTTGTAGTTTTCAAGAGAATCCCCCTTCATTTCTAGCAGCTTTTGCGAAGCATGTAATCGGTTGGCGGTGTGTTGCTTCCCACAGTATAGCGGATAAGAATGAAGAAACGCACCGGAACTTTATTAAAATTTTCTGAAAATATGTTTGTAATCCTTCAGCAACGTTGAACGGCTACATGTGTTTTGGGGAACACTTACAAAAAGATTGACGGCTGTGGCGCGGCCGGTGTAAGATAGAAAAATCGTAGGCGACAGGCAACGATCCGTAACGATTATTACAAAAAGACAGCAGAGTAAGGAGAAGAACAGTGATTATTCGAAAAGCGCAGCCATCAGAGCTTGGAACATTGATGGAGATTTACGCGGGCGCCCGGATTTTTATGGCGGAGACGGGAAATCCGGATCAGTGGAAGGACTCTTATCCCCCAGAGGAAAAAATACAGGAGGACGTGGAAAGGCAGGTCTGCTACGTCTGTGTCCAGGGAGAGGAAATCGAGGGAGTGTTTTCGTTCCTGCCGGGCCCGGACCCGACCTATCAGAGGATCGAAGGAGGACAGTGGCTTAACGATGAGCCGTACGCTGTGGTGCACCGTCTCGCGGGACGCGGGCAGGCGCGGGGCGTGGCGGACTGTTGTCTGGACTGGGCGTTTGCCCGGTGCCAGAACCTGCGCATCGATACCCACCGGGACAACCGGGTAATGCGGCATATTCTGGAGAAAAATGGTTTTGTACCCTGCGGGATCATTTATGTGGCGGATGGCAGTGAGAGGATCGCCTTCCAGAAGACGGCGGTGAAAAGGTGTACACCTGTTAATCTGGAAATTGAAAAACGGGAGGAGGACGGAAGATGAAGTACATGAAGCAGTTTGGGATTATTCTTTTTCTTTCGTTTCTGGGAGAACTCCTGCGGGCGTTGATCCCGCTGCCCATTCCGGCCAGCATTTACGGACTGGTGCTGATGCTGGCGGCTTTGACCACCGGACTCCTGCCGCTGGAGAAGGTGCGGGACGCGGGAAAATTTCTGATCGAGATCATGCCGCTGATGTTTATACCGGCGGCGGTGGGACTGCTGGAATCCTGGAGCGTGCTGCTGCCGATCCTGCTGCCTGTGGCGGTGATCACAGCGGTCACCACGGTGGCGGTGATGGCGGTGGCAGGAAACGTGACTCAGCTGGTGATCTCCAGAGAAAGAAAACGTGAGGACAGGAGACATCCGCAAAGACAGGAGGAAGAGATATGAGTGAGCTTTTGGGAGATTCGCTGTTTTTCGGCGTAGTGGTCAGCGTGCTGGCCTATCAGGTGGGAATGACCATAAAGAAACGCTGGAAGCTGGCGCTGTTCAATCCACTGTTGATCTCCATTGTCCTGGTCATGGCAGTGCTGCTGGCGTTTCATGTGGATTATGAGACGTACAATGAAGGGGCGAAATATCTCAGCTATCTGCTGACGCCGGCCACAGTGTGTCTGGCGATTCCCCTGTATGAGCAGCTGGAGCAGCTGAAGAAGAATGCCAGGGCCATTGCGGCGGGGATCCTGTCCGGAGTGCTGACCAGCCTGCTCAGTGTGCTGGCGCTTGCCTTTGTGTTTGGCCTGAGCCACGAGGAATATGTCACTCTGCTTCCGAAATCCATCACCACGGCCATCGGCATGGGTGTGTCCGAGGAACTGGGCGGTATTGTGACCATCACAGTGGCGGTGATCATTGTCACGGGCGTGCTGGGAAATATCATTGCGGAGCTGGTGTGCAGAATCTTTCGCATCCATGAGCCGGTGGCCCGGGGCATCGCCATCGGAAGCGCCGCTCATGCCATTGGAACCGCGCGGGCCATGGAGATGGGAGAGGTGGAAGGGGCCATGAGCAGCCTTTCCATTGCGGTTTCCGGATTGCTCACGGTGATCGGGGCGTCGGTGTTCGCCATGTTTCTGTAGCTGGCGGACAAAAAGAGGGCAGCGGTTTTGCCGCGTTGAATGGTCAAAAAGAGTAACAGTTCAGCCTGCCACTATCCCGCGAGGTGTTTTCGCGCAGAATGCGCAAAAAACCGAGGCCTGCAGCGCGAAACTGCATGAAATGCAGTTTCTGTGTATCGCGAAGCGTGTAATCGTTCGGCAACGCTGAACTGTTACCAAAAAGAGGATGTCTTTTTCCTGTAAACGAACGTGTTTGCGGAAAAGAGACATCCTCTTTTTGGGAGTATATCTGATTATTTGCTGCGACTATGCAACCATTTCCAGACGGTCAGCTGGACCGAGCGGTTATTTTGCCAGGAGCATCATAATCTGATTGCTGCGGCTGACAAATTTTGTCATGGCCTCCGGAGCAAGCGGTCTGTGGCTGATCATCGCCAGGTCATACAGCTGCTGGCAGAACAGAGAGGTGTTCTCGCCGTCCCGGTGTTCCAGAACGTATTTCACCAGCGGGTGCTTTGCGTTCAGCACCAGCGTTTCCTGGCCGCCGAACATGGACGGATCCATACCGGTCATGCCGTACATTTTCATCATTTCCTGCATGCGGCGGTTCTCCTCGGAGAGCGTCACCATGGCGGAGACATTCTCATCCTTCAGATGTTCCACTTTCACATCCAGATCCTTTTTGTCCAGCGCTTCCCGGAACAGGTCGGTCAGGGTTTTTGCGGCTTCGGTCAGGTCCTCGGAGCTTTCCTCCTTCATATCGTCCGTCAGGTCCGCGTCGATGCGCTGGAATTTTACGTTTTCTTTGATGCGCTCCACATGGGAGATAAACGCGGAGTCAATGTTGTGCTTCAGGATGACCGCATCCATACCCTGGGCGCGGAACATATTGATGTACTGGCTCTGCTGTACTTCGTCGGTGACATAGTAGATGGTCGTCTTTTCAGGCTCTTTTGCTTCTTCGGATGCTGTGTCCGCGCTTTCTTCCTTCTTGGAGGAAGATGCGGTATCCGCAGAATCTGCGGAAGCTGTTTCTGCGGAGCCTGTCTCGCTGCCGCCGGCTTCTGCGGTGGATCCGTTGGAAACTGACTCTGTACCGGCTGCTTCTGCCTGAGTGCCGTCGTCCTTCTTGTTTGCCTTGATGCAGTCTTCCAGTGTCAGATACTTGCCGTCGATGTTTTTATACAGCATGCAATCCATCATCTTGTCGGAGAATTTCTCGTCCTTAATGCAGCCGAATTTCAGGAACGGGCTGATGTCGTCCCAGAATTTTTCATAATTCTCACGGTCAGTCTTGCACATGCCGGAAAGCTTGTCCGCAAATTTCTTTGAAATATAGTCGGAGATCTTCTTAACGAAGCCGTCGTTCTGCAGGGCGCTTCGCGATACGTTCAGCGGAAGGTCCGGGCAGTCGATGACGCCTTTGAGCAGCATCAGATATTCCGGAATCACTTCTTTGATGTTGTCGGCGATAAATACCTGGTTGTTGTAAAGCTTGATGGTTCCTTCAATGGAATCATACTCTGTGTTGATCCGCGGGAAGTACAGGATTCCTTTCAGGTTGAACGGATAATCCATGTTCAGGTGGATCCAGAACAGCGGCTCGCGGTAATCGTTGAACACCTTGCGGTAGAAGTCCTTGTAGTCGTCGTCGCTGCACTCGTTGGGATGTTTGGCCCACAGCGGATGGATATCGCTGAGCGAAACGGGACGTTTGTTGATCTTGACCTGATTTTTCTCAGGGGAAACCTCCACCTGTTCTTTTACGCCGTCCTCGTTTTCTTTCTCCTCGTATTTGGCGTCTTCGTGGATGTGCTCAACGACCACATCGTCGTCGCGCAGGTCTTTCTCGTCGATGGTCTCATATTCCTGCGGCGCGTCTGCCTTGGAAAGGAAGATCTCCACCGGCATGAAGGAACAGTATTTTTCAATGACTTCTCTGACGCGGTACTCGTTGGAAAACTCCAGGCAGTCCTCGTTCAGATACAGGGTGATTTCGGTGCCGACGGTGGTTTTGTCTCCGTCCTGCATGGTGTATTCGGTGCTTCCGTCGCACTCCCAGTGTACCGGCGCAGCTCCTTCCTTATAGGAGAGGGTGTCGATATGAACGTCGTCGGCAACCATGAAAGCGGAGTAGAAGCCCAAGCCGAAATGACCAATCATCTGGTCGGCGTTGGTCTTGTCTTTGTATTTTTCAAGAAATTCCGTCGCGCCGGAGAAGGCGATCTGGGTGATATATTCTTCCACCTCGCCGCCGGTCATTCCGATACCGTTATCGATAAATTTAAGAGTCTTTTCCTGGGGATTAACAATGACCTGGATGCTGGCCTTGTAATCCTCCGGAAGTTCGTACTCGCCCATAACGTCCAGCTTTTTCAGTTTGGTGATGGCGTCGCAGCCGTTGGATACCAGCTCACGGACGAAAATGTCGTGGTCGGAATACATCCATTTCTTTATGATCGGGAAAATATTATCGCTGTTGATCGAAAGATTACCATGTTTTTCTGCCATGATAAGTCACACTCCTTTTTTGTTATTGATCGTCCGGGAGGGATCTTCCCCGGACTGTTTGCTGATAAAAGTAATAGTAATACCGGAGGCAAAAAAAGTCAAGAAAAAATTAGCACTCATAAATAAAGAGTGCTAACAAGAATGCGAAAACCCCGTAAAATCAAGGGTTTCCGCATTTGTAAAGTTTTTATAAAACGTGTGCGCCAGGGGTGTAACAGTTCAGCGTTGCTGAACTACTACACGCTTCGCGATGCACAGAAACTGCATTTCATGCAGTTTCGCGCTGCGGGCCTCGGGATTTTCGCACATTCTGTGCAAAAACACCTCGCGGGATAGTGGCAGGCTGAACTGTTACCCAGGGGTCACAGCTCGTCGAAATCGATCTCGTGCTTCAGGAGAAAGTCTCTGGCGGACTGGTCGAAGGCGTGCTCCAGGGTTTTGTCCAGGGTAAAGATTTTCAGGGATGTGCCGGTGGTGACGGTGAGGACGCCGCCGGTGTACTGGACGTTCAGAAATAATCCGGCGATGTTTTCCGGTTCCACGGGTGCGCCGCAGGCCTCGCACAGGGCGCGGGACTTGTCTTCCGGCAGCGAGAAGATCAGGCGAAAGCTGACGGGTGCGCGTTTTCCGCGGATGATGGAATAGCACCAGGATTTGATGCCGGACCAGCGCACCTGGGATTTTCCCGCGGCTTTCAGCCGGGCGGCGGTGTCGGAATCGTAGAACTCCGGATGGAGGGAGCCGTCGATGGTGAAGGTGACGAAGGTGGTGACGGAGGCCTCCGACACGGAAAAATAGTCGAAGGTATCTGCGAGAAGCAGTTGGTTCATAAAGTATTTCAGGTTTTTTATCTTAAATGCTTTCATATGGATTCTTTTTACAGCCAGCCTTTCTTTTTAAAGTACCAGATTTCCAGGGCCACGATCAGTGCGCACAGGCCGATGAGGATAAAGTACGCGTATGGGTTTCGAAGCTCCGGCATGTTCTGAAAGTTCATTCCGTACCATCCGGTCAGCAAAGACAGAGGGAAAAATACTGTGGAGACCACCGTCAGCAGGCGCATGGTCTCGTTCTGACGGATGTCCACCTGGGTCTGGTGCATCTCGCGGATCTGCAGAGCGTATTCCCGGAGGATCTGGGTGTGGTCGTAGAGCCGGTCGATCCTTCCGCAGAGCCTGTGAAAGTGGGAGGCGAAGTCTTCGGGAAAAAATCCGTTTTCATTGTCTGAAAGAATTTCGCACATATCCATCAGCTGCTGGTAATAGGAATGAAAGGCCAGAAGCTCTTTCCGGACGGTCATGACGCTGGTTTTCAGCTCCTTGGGCAGGGTGCCCGCCACAGATTCTTCCATGGTCGCCAGCCGTTTTTCAAAGTTCTGCAGGAACGCCATGTCGTCCTGGATCAGCGCTTCCAGCAGGGAAAAGAAAAAATGCGGCACGTCCCTGCAGTCCAGAAGCTCCGAGTCCAGCAGACGCTCCAGCAGCTCCTTGCATGTTCCGTCTTCATCAATGAGAAGGATTCGTTCCCGCTCCAGGCAGTAAGCCAGGCAAAACCGGCCGCTAAGGGGCGCGGCTTTATCCGGCACGACCAGAGTGCCGATAATGCAGCCGTCCAGCATCTCCGCTTTGCAGTAGAGGAGCTGTCCGGCGCCCAGGTTTCGCGCGAGGACGGAAGCGTAGGGCGCATTGGAAAATGTTTTGCGCGCTTCCTCTGTGGTATAAAGTTCCAGCAGCGGGCCTTTCCTGCCGGGAGCAGGGGGCGACAGCCGCGTCATGCCGGACTGCAGTTCAAAACGCATTAGTATTCCTCCAAAGTGACGATGCGGCTGACAGTGTGGCAGCCGGCAAATGGTTATTTTCGTAACAGTTCAGCCTGCGGATTCGTTACGGCATCCGTCCCTTAAAAATCGCTTCGCGATGGGGCGGATGCCTGCAGGCACTACGTTTTTCTACGGTCTGTGCAGGAAATGTACAGACCGGGCTGAATAGTTACAGTATACCTCAAAAAATGGAAAAAAGACAGCAAAAATGTTTTGCAATGGATAAGAGAGTATGGTATCATTGAATGTAGTTATCAAAACCAGATGATGGAAGGTTGACACAGTTCAGTGTAGCTGAACCATTACACACTTCGCGATGCACAGAAACGAAACGATTCAGCCAGCGGAATAGTTACACAGAAACTGCACTTCATGGAGTTTCCGCTGCAGGCCTCGGGATTATCGCCCATTCTGTGTGGAAACATCCTGCGGGAGCGTGCAGGCTGAACTGTTATGTGGAAAAGATCAAACGATTTTGGAGGTATTAGTGTGAAAGAAAGTAGAGGCCAGCCTAAAAATGGCGCACTTTAACAAGCTATTGAAAAATAGCCTTTTGTAACAGGATTGATTTTGTTGAGATATGCTAAGAAGCAATCGGGGGCTCTTTAAT
>JAGHIA010000088.1 GCA_017887445.1 Fusicatenibacter sp. | reverse complement strand
TCTGTCTCTCCTCCGTTGCGTTACAGATAGTATTTAAAACACTAATATCATAACTCTTTTTCGAAAAAATTTCAACTAAATCTTTAAATTTGTTGTAATTAAATGTCGTCTGTGCCACGATACTTACGGCTTTTCCATCTTCCGGTGCGAACTTTTCCGCTTCCTTTGCGGTGGAAATCACGGTTACCGGCCCTTGGGCCCAGCCTTTGATCCCCTCCACCTCCGGGTGGGGTTCGCTGCCGATGATCACAATATGACGGCCTTTTTCGCTCTCTTCACGGACAATGCGGTGGATCTTCCTCACAAAGGGGCAGGTAGCGTCCACCAGCGTCAGGCCCTGTGCCGTAATCGTTTCACAGATGCTTCTGGAAACACCGTGGGAACGTATGATCACGGTTCCCTCCGTCAGTGCCTCCAGTTCTTCCTCCGTATGGATGACCCGGACGCCTTTATCCTCCAGGTCGCCCACCACCTGCTCGTTGTGGATGATCGGCCCGTAGGTGTATACCGGCTTTTCGCCTTTTTCAATCTGCTCGTACACTGTGTCCACCGCCCGCTTCACTCCAAAGCAGAATCCGGCGCTTTTTGCCACTGTCACTTGCATTTCTTCACCCCTTTTCTTTTTTCTGCGGCACCCGGCCCGCCGTGAAGCGCTTTCCCATGGCCGGATACCATCGCGAAATGGTTTTCCATAGCCGGATGCCATATCGTCTCATCCGGCGGAATCGTTACGTTCTTTATGACCATTTCTCTTATCTGCTGCGTTCCCGGTACAGATCGATCACTGTGGAAACCACCTGTTCGATGGTCATTTCCGAACTGTCCACCTCTACCGCGTCCTCTGCCTTGCACAGGGGCGAGATTTCTCTGGTCATATCCCTCTCGTCTCTCTCAATAATGTCCGCCTCAATAACCTCCAGACTGCCGTCGATCCCCCTGGCCTTCAGCTCCTGGTAGCGGCGCAGGGCACGCACACGGGAGCTGGCGGTCAGATAAATCTTCAGCTGTGCCTGCGGCAATACCGCGGTCCCAATGTCCCGGCCGTCCATCACCACGTCCTGACGGGCCGCCAGTTCTTTCTGCAGCGCCATCAGCTGCCTGCGCACGCCCGGGTACACACTGACGGAAGACGCCATGTTTCCAACCTCCTCCGTGCGCAGGAAACCTGTCACGTTCTCTCCGTTCAGATACACCTGCTGCTCTTTGTTCTCATATCCAATGGTCACATCCGCTTCCAGCGCAGCCGCCTCTATGGCCGCCGAATCCTCCGGACGGATTCCTTTTCTCAGAAAATGCAGGCCCATGGCCCGGTACATAGCGCCGGTATCCACATAGATAAACGACAGCTTTGCCGCGATTTTCTTCGCGATTGTACTTTTTCCCGCGCCCGCAGGCCCGTCAATGGCAATATTAAAACTCATAGCTTTCCCTCGTTTTTTAATTTTTTTAACCCATTTGAAATCAGCAAGCTTATTCCAGACTCGCCGCAGCCGCGTAGGCTGTCGACCAGGCCACCTGCAGATTGAATCCGCCGGTCAGAGCGTCCACATCCAGCACCTCGCCGATAAAGTACAGGTTTCTTACCTTTTTCGACTCCATGGTTCCCGGCCGGATCTCCCGCACGGACACGCCGCCCTGGGTGACGATCGCTTCCCGATAGGGGCGTGTTCCTACGATGGTCATTGGAAAATGCTTCGTTATTTCTATCAGCTTTTTCCGCTCCTCCCGGGAAATATGGTTGACCGGGCGTCCGGGATCAATGCCCGAGAGCTCGATCATCACCGGCACAAGGCGCGCCGGGAACAGCTCCGGGACCACGTTCTTAAACTGCTTGTTCTGCGCCGCCTGAAATTCCCGCAGAAGACGCTCATCCAGCTGCTCCCTGGTCAGCGCCGGTTTCAGATCGATTTCGGCATCCAGCGGCCAGGGAAGACCGGCTTTCCCGATATAGGAACTGGCGCTCAGCACCAGCGGCCCGGTAATTCCGAAATGAGTGAACATCATCTCGCCGAACCCCTCGTAAACCGGCTTCTTTTTGCCCATCACTCGAAGACTTACATTTTTCAGGGACAGTCCCTGAAGCTTTGGGATATAACTCTCCCCGGTTTCCAGCGGCACCAAGGCCGGTTTCGTCTCCGTCACCGTATGGCCGCACTCCCTTGCCATACGGTAGCCGTCCCCGGTTGAGCCTGTGGTCGGATAAGACAGGCCGCCGGTGGCTACAAGGACCGCGTCCAGCGCCTGTTCTGCGCCGTTTTCCAGAAGAATACCGCTCACCGCGCCGTCCCTGCACAGAATCCGCCGCACTCTGGCCCCAAGATGCACCTTCACCCCGGCCTCCTTCATTGCCCGCTCCAGACCGCGGATGATATCCGACGAGTGGTCCGAGGCGGGAAAGGCCCGGTTGCCCCGCTCCACCTTCACCGGCACATGACACTGCTCAAAAAATTCCATGATATCGCTGCTGGTAAAGCCGTAGCCAGCGCTGTACATAAACTTTTCATTGCTTACGATATTCTGAAGAAATTCCTCCACCGAACAGGCGTTGGTAAAGTTGCACCGGCCTTTTCCGGTGATAAACAGCTTTTTCCCAAGCTTTTCGTTCTGCTCGTACAGGTGTACTTCATGGCCGCGCCCGGCCGCCTGCACAGCCGCAAACATCCCGGCCGCCCCTCCGCCGATAATTCCTGTCTTTGCCATAATTTTCTCCCGTTTTTTCCTTTTTCATCCTTTTCGCACAGATTATGCGAAATCACTGTTTCAGACCTTCGTGATCTCGTCGCTGCTGTATACCTGGTACTCGTCCCAGATTTCCTCCATGGTCTCCAGCGTATCCACGACGGTTTCCTGCCGTCTCATGCACAGGGCAACCACCAGCGCGTTGATCAGGCTCAGCGGCGCTACCAGAGAATCCACAATGGCCGCCATATCACTCTTGGCGATCAGACTGCAGGAGGACCAGGCGTTGATCGGCGAATGGATACTGTCGGTGATGGTGATCACCTTCGCGTGTCTGCGGCTGGCAAACTCCAGCGCTTTCTGCGTACGCAGAGAATACCGCGGAAAGCTGATGCCGATCATCACATCCTCCTCCCCGATCCGTATCATCTGCTCAAAAATCTCGCTGGCGCTGCTGGTCTGCACCAGACGCACGTCGTTGAACACCATATGAAGATAAAAGCCAAGAAAGCTGGCCAGCGGCGCGCAGCTGCGGATGCCCACAATATAGATTGTCCGCGCGCCGAGGATCATGTCCACCGCTTTCTCGAAGGATTCCGCACTGACCTCCTCCATGGTCATTTTGATTTTGTCGATATCGGACTGAAGCACCGTGCCAAGGATCTCTCCCTGGGGCACCCGCCCGTAGGTCATCTGCATCCGCTGGATGGAATTGAGCTTCGTCATCACCAGCTCCTCCAGCGCCCGGTGAAACTCCGGAAAACCAGCGTAACCCAGCTGCATGGCAAAGCGGACCGTGGTGGATTCGCTGACATCCGCCTGCGCGCCCAGCTTCGCCGCTGTCATAAACACCGCCTTATCATAATGGCCTGTGATAAAATCTGCCAGGCGCTTCTGTCCCTTGCTCAGAGACGGGTACTGCTGGTTCAGGCGGGTCAGCAGGTTTTCCGGCTGACCGGAGGACTTCTTTTCGCTCTTTTCACTGTCTGCTTCTGCTTTTTTTGCTATATTACATTTTTCATCCATGTCTGACTTCTTTTCCTGCGACCCTGCGCCGCGCCGGAGAGTCTGGCCGGCGAGTTGTGGGACGCATGTGTTTATTTTTCGCAACAGCTCAGCAAAGCTGAACGGTTACTTTTTTTCTTTGGAAAGATTCCGTTTCCGATTATAGCATGATTTCTGGCTGGGCGCAAATGTAAATGGCGGCTAAGCGGAAATTGGGTGGGGGCGGACGAAAGAGAGTCGGGGACAGGCGGGGTGGG
>JAGHIA010000087.1 GCA_017887445.1 Fusicatenibacter sp. | reverse complement strand
GTCACAGTTTGTGGGGAATTTGTTCCAAAATCGGGAGGCGTAGCGGGCTACGCTGACTGATTTTGGGGCAAATTCCACGCAAAGTGGGACGTGCAGATTGCAGGAATGAATTTTCAAACACACTCTATGGCGTAAACGGCTGCCGTCAAAATCTTTTCCCCGCTCCGGCCAACCAAAACAAAAAAACGCACCAAAAACGAAAGAAAACATCGTCTTTGATGCGTCGTTGTCCCAGCGAAATTTTGGCCGGTGGAACGATAAAAAAGGCGCTTCGGAGAACTTCCAAAGCGCCTTTGCTTATCATGTGCACTACTATAACTCTTGTTTCCGGATTTGTCAAGGAAAAATTTTCTTTTTTTCCCAACTTGCCGGCATTCGTTTGGTACTGGCTGAACTGTTACACGCTTCGCGATGCACGGAAACTGCATTCCATGCAGTTTCGCGCTGCAGGCCTCGGGATTTTCGCACATTCTGTGCGAAAACACCTCGCGGGATAGTGCAGGCTGAACTGTTACTCGTTTGTACAGAGAATCAACAAATAATATTGCCTGGGCGGCGGTCTGTATGTTACTATAAAATCAGGTTTTTACATTTGGAGAGGAGGGATTCTTTCATGAATCAGGAAGTACAACAGGAAAACAAAATGGGCGTTATGCCAATCCCAAAACTGCTGGTACAGATGTCGCTTCCCATCGTAATCTCGATGCTGATCCAGGCGCTTTACAACATCGTGGACAGCGCGTTTGTGGCCCAGATCAACGAGAATGCTCTGACCGCCGTTTCTCTGGCTTTTCCGGTGCAGAATCTGATGATCGCCGTAGCCTCCGGCACCGCCGTGGGAATCAACGCGCTGCTTTCCCGCAGCCTTGGCGAAAAGGAATTTGGCCGGGCCAACGCCGCGGCGCACAACGGGATTTTTCTTGCGCTGGTAAGCACCGCCGTCACAGCGGTTCTTGGCTTTGTTCTTGCCGGACCGTTTTTTGCAATGCAGACCAGCGACCCGGAGATTTATTCTTACGGCGTCACCTACATGCGCTACTGCACGGTGCTCAGCCTGGGAATTTTTATGGAAATCACCATGGAGCGTATCCTCCAGGCCACCGGCCGTACCATCTTTACCATGCTCTCTCAGGGCACCGGAGCCATCACCAACATCATTCTCGACCCGATCCTGATTTTCGGTCTGTTCGGCGCGCCGAAGATGGGCGTGGCGGGCGCCGCCCTGGCAACCGTTATCGGGCAGTTCCTGGCAATGTTCCTGGCGCTGTTCTTCAACGTGAAATATAACAAGGACCTGAACCTTTCCATGAAAGGATTCCGGCCAAGCGGGGATATCATCAAGCGCATTTACGCGGTGGGTGTTCCATCCATCGTCATGCAGTCCATCGGCTCGGTGATGACCTTTGGCATGAACAAGATCCTGATGGCATTTTCCTCCACCGCGACGGCGGTATTCGGCGTATACTTTAAGCTGAACAGCTTTATCTTCATGCCGATCTTCGGTCTGAACAACGGACTCGTTCCCATCGTCGCCTACAATTACGGCGCGCGCAGAAGAAAGCGCATCACCGAAGCCATACGCCTGAGCGTCATTCTGGCAGAAGCCGTCATGTTTATCGGCATCGCCTTGTTCTGGCTGATTCCCGACAAGCTGCTGGGCATCTTCAACGCTTCCGCGCAGATGCTGGAGATCGGTGTTCCGGCGCTCCGCATCATCAGCCTGAGCTTTATCTTCGCCGGTTTCTGCATCGTCATCACATCGGTGTTCCAGGCGCTGGGCAGCGCGGTCTACAGCATGATCACTTCGCTGGCCCGTCAGCTGCTGGTGATCCTTCCGGTGGCTTATCTGCTCTCCCATCTGTTCGGACTGGCGGCAGTGTGGTGGGCGATCCCGATTGCTGAAATTGTGTCTCTTTTGCTGACCACTCTGTTTTTCATCCGGCTGTACCGGAACAAGCTGCAGAATCTGTAAGCATGGAAACAGACCATTCGAAAACAACGGTCTGCAACATTTGAGAATGTTTGACCTGGCCGAATTGTTACCAAAAAACCTGCCGCAGGAACCATGCGGAACGTTTCTCCCTTTTGGGAAACTGTTCCGCCATGATTCCTGCGGCAGGCTTTTTGTCTCAAATCACAGACACTACGTTTTCATACGCTCTGCGCAGGAAATACGCAGCCCTAGACTATCACGATAAATTCTCAGATAAACTGATTTCTCGCAGCATCGTACTCGTAATCGATCAGCGCCAGCCGGCTTTTCAGCTCATGCTCGCTGACCTGCAGGGAGCTGCACAGTTCCTGCAGGCTGGGATAAAAATCACGAAGCTGGGTATTGATATAACTCAGCAGCATGACCGGGTCTTTGGGCATTGCTCTGGTTCCTCCATGTGTTCTGTAGTTGTTTCCCGGCAATCCGGCTCAGTCAATGATCGCCTGGGGTCTTACCGAAGCTTTGAGGGTTCCGTTCTCAGCATCCAGTACGATGGTATCTCCCGTGTTGACCGCTCCGCCAAGGATCATTCTCGCCGCGGTGGTCTCCACTTCTTTCTGGATAAACCGGCGCAGAGGCCTTGCCCCGTAAACCGGGTCGTATCCGCCCTCGATCACATAGCGCTTTCCGTTTTCCGTCAGCTCTACGGCCAGTTCCTGATTCTCCAGACGCTGGTTCAGTTCCTTCATCAGCAAGTCTACAATATGCCCAATATTGTCTTTTGTCAAGGGTTTAAACATAATTGTCTCATCAAGACGGTTCAGAAACTCCGGACGGAAATGGGCCCGCAGGTCCTGCATAACCATATTTCTGGCGTTCTCGGAAATCTCGCCGTTGTCCTGGATCCCCTCCAGCAGATACTGGGAACCGATGTTGGAGGTCATGATCAGGATGGTATTCTTAAAGTCCACCGTGCGGCCCTGGGAATCGGTGATCCGCCCGTCGTCCAGCACCTGCAGCAGCACGTTGAACACATCCGGATGGGCCTTCTCCACCTCGTCGAACAGCACAACCGAATAAGGCTTTCTGCGTACCGCCTCGGTGAGCTGGCCTCCCTCCTCGTAGCCAACGTATCCCGGAGGCGCTCCGATCAGACGGGAGACGGAATATTTCTCCATATATTCGCTCATGTCGATGCGGACCATGTTGTTTTCATCGTCAAACAGCTTCTGGGCCAGTGTCTTGGCCAGCTCGGTTTTTCCCACGCCGGTGGGTCCCAGGAACAGGAAGGAGCCGATGGGTTTCGTCGGGTCCTTGATGCCTGCCTTGGAGCGGATAATGGCGTCGGCTACCTTGGTGACCGCTTCGTCCTGACCGATCACCCGGGTGTGAAGCTCCTGCTCCAGGCCCAGGATCTTTGTGCGCTCGCCCTCGGTCAGCTTGGCCACCGGGATTCCGGTCCAGCGGGACACAATGCGGGCGATCTCCTCGTCGGTGACGCTCTCATGCACCAGGGACAGGTCGGACTCCTTCACCCTTGCCTCCTCGGCCGCCAGCTGCTGCTGGAGCTTGGGCAGCTCGCCGTACTGGAGCTCCGCCGCCTTGTTCAGGTCGTAATCCTGCTGGGCCTTCTGGATCTGTTTGTTGATCTCCTCAATCTGCTCCCGCAGCGCGGACAGCCTTTCCACAGACTTCTTCTCGTTCTCCCACTGAGCCTTCTGGTTCTGGAAGGTATCCTTCATCTCCGCCAGTTCTTTCTGCAATTCTTCCAGACGCTCCCGGCTCAGATTGTCCGTCTCTTTTTTCAGGGCTGCTTCCTCAATCTGCATCTGCATGATCCGGCGGTTCTGCTCGTCCAGCTCGGTGGGCATGGAATCCAGCTCCGTCTTGATCAGTGCGCAGGCCTCGTCCACCAGGTCGATGGCTTTGTCCGGCAGGAAACGGTCGCTGATATAACGGTCGGATAAAGTGGCCGCGGCCACCAGGGCGCCGTCGGTGATCTTCACGCCGTGGAACACTTCGTAGCGTTCCTTCAGGCCACGGAGAATAGAGATGGTATCCTCCACCGTCGGCTCATCCACCAGCACCGGCTGGAACCGGCGCTCCAGCGCCGCGTCTTTTTCGATATACTGGCGGTACTCGTCCAGCGTTGTGGCGCCGATACAGTGAAGCTCGCCGCGGGCCAGCATCGGCTTGAGCATATTTCCCGCGTCCATGGCTCCGTCCGTCTTGCCCGCGCCGACGATCAGATGCAGCTCGTCGATAAACAGGATGATCTTTCCGTCGCTTTTCCGCACTTCCTCCAGCACGGCTTTCAGACGTTCCTCAAACTCGCCGCGGTATTTTGCTCCCGCCACCAGCGCGCCCATATCCAGGGAAAAGATGGTTTTGTTTTTCAGGCTTTCCGGCACGTCCCCCGCGGCGATCCGCTGGGCCAGGCCCTCCACCACGGCGGTTTTTCCAACGCCAGGTTCGCCGATCAGTACCGGATTGTTTTTGGTCTTTCGGGACAGAATACGGATGACATTCCGGATTTCCGTATCCCGGCCGATAACCGGATCCAGCTTCTGGCTTCTGGCTCTCTCCACCAGATCCTGGCCGTATTTTTCCAGGGTGTCGTAGGTGGCCTCCGGGTTGTCCGTCGTCACCCGCTGGTTTCCGCGGACAGTGCTCAGGGCCTGCAGGAAGCGTTCCCGGGTAATCCCGTATTCCTGAAACAGCTTTTTCATGGACGGACTGGGATGCTTCACCATTGCCAGGAACAGATGCTCCACGGAAACGTATTCGTCGCCCATGGCCTTGGCCTCATCCTCGGCGCTGACCAGCGCTTTGTTCAGATACTGGCCGATGTACGGCTGGCCACCGGATACCTTAACCCTGGCGTTCAGCGCCTCGGTCACCCGGTTGATAAAGTGTTCCTTCTGGATCTCCATTTTTTCGATCATCTTCAGGATCAGGCTGTCCTCCTGGTGCAGAAGGTTATACAGCAGATGCTCCTGCTCGATTTCCTGATTTCCAAAATCATAGGCGGTCTTTTCCAGATCCTGAACAGCCTGCAGAGATTTCTGCGTAAATTTGCTGATATTCATGACTTCAACCTCCTTGTATGGTTGGGTCACACCCTGGCGCGTGTCTGAACATTGCGC
>JAGHIA010000010.1 GCA_017887445.1 Fusicatenibacter sp. | reverse complement strand
CGGAAGGGATAAGTTATAAAAAGTTAAGAAAACAGCAGAAAAGAACAAGAAGCAGGCAATTTGGCATGGCCGGATCATCACTTGGTTTGTGACGTGTAAAATTTGCTGGGCGGAGGGGTCTTTTCTGCTGTTTTTTTGTGTGAAAGGCACCTGCTGTGACGGATCCTGCTTATTCCATACGATTGATATTGGATGTTCTCACTACCCTGTCTATCTTTGATTTTATCCCGTCATTAGCTGAAAATTTCAAAAAATTCGGGAATACCACCTACCTCAGTAGGAGGTGGTATTTTTTTTGGTGTGCTATACTTTATTAGAAAATCAGGAAGCTGTAGAGTTTGCCAATTTCTTAACGTAATCGTGAAAAGAGCGATCTGTTCACAGACAAAATGAAGGAAAGAAGATACATATGGAACATAAGGTAAGTGACAGGTTACTGGAAACTTTGCGATGCTTTCCGGAGGGAAAACAGGCAGAATGGGAGACGGGAATCTCCGCGGAGGAATGGATGGAGCTGTTTCGCCTGGCGGTACAGCACCAGGTACTTCCCATGGTTTATGAGACTGTCTACAAATGCCCGGCTTTCCAGACGCTGCCGGAAGATCAGAAGGCGATGGTCCGCCAGCGGGTCATCTGGCAGGTAATGCTGCAGGAGCGGAAGACGGCGGAGTTTCTGGAACTTTACCGGAAACTGTTGAAAGAAAACCTGACTCCCGTGGTAGTAAAGGGGATGATCTGCAGAAAGCTTTACAAAAATCCGGACTACAGAGTTTCCGGGGATGAGGATGTGCTGATTCCCTGGGAGCAGTTTCAGGCTTGCGACCGTATCTTCCGGGAAAACGCAATGGAATATCTGGAGCCGGAAAAAGAGGCGGAGAAAGAAGGGGAAGTCCCGTACATGAAGCAGGGCGGGGCGCTCCATATTGAACTTCACAAGGAGTTGTTTCCTTCTCATTCGGAAGCGTATGGAGATTTTAACCGCTTTTTCCAGGATGTATTTCAAAGGAAGATTCAGACAAAGGTGCAGGGGGTCATGGTCTATACCATGTGCCATACCGACCATCTGCTGTACCTGATCTTCCATGCGTTCAAGCACTTTCTTCACAGCGGCTTCGGCATCCGTCAGGTTTGCGATATCATCATGTACGCCAATACCTACGGCGCAGAGATTGACTGGGAGTATCTGTACCAGTCATGCAGGAAGGTTCACGCGGAGAATTTCGCAGCGGCTCTGTTTGACATTGGAGAGAAGACGCTGAATTTCGACCGGGACAAAGCCTGTTACCCGGCCATCTGGCAGCGGGAGAAAGCAGACGGAGACGCGCTCCTTGAGGATCTGCTGGACGGGGGAGTGTTCGGCGATTCCAATATGAGCAGAAAGCACAGCAGCAACATTACGCTGCAGGCGGTGAGTGAGGATAAGAAGGGAAAAAAGGCTGGCACATCGCTGCTTGCATCGCTGTTTCCGGACAGAGCGTACATGGAACGAGGGTATGCTTATGTGAAGAAGTACCCGTTTCTGCTTCCTGTGGCGTGGGGTTCCAGGATTGGAAAATATCTGAAGGAGACACGGGGCGCCGAGGGCAATGACGCGAGGGAGAGCATTGAGATCGGCGGCAGGAGAGTGGAGCTTTTAAAAAAGTATAAGGTTATCCGGTGAAGTCTTACCGAATATTAGAAAGTGAGGAATATTTATGAAAAAGAATTATGAAACACCGCAAATGTATGCAGAAAATTTTGTAGCCAATCAGTATATCGCGGCATGCGAGGAGCCAATATATGATGTAGAGCCTACCGAGGTAAAGTGTACAAGTCCGGGACACGACAATACTCAGATCAACGTCATGTTTTTGGACAGTCAGAGTGCATGCATAGTGAAGTTTAATCCTGGTGTGGGAGAGGGGCACGACGACAAATTTTATACACAGTTTGAAGCATGTGCATACAAGGTTGGATGTAATCGTCAGAACTGGCTTGAAGACCATCCGCGGGACACGAACTTTACAACTCATGCATGGCTACATGGTACATATGGAAGGGATGATAAGACAGGGTTTATTTTGCATAACACGGTGGTCGATCTGTCCTTGGCAGAGAAGTATCAGCTTTCATAGATTATTGCCTGGAACAATTTAAAATGTTATACGGCACAGAGTCCAGAGTGTTCCCTCTGGACTCTGTGCCGTATAGGACACCATGAAAATTCTGAAAAGTGAGGATGTATGAATTACTATTTTGAGATTGCGGGAATTAAGATTCGGATTGAGACGGATATGGCATTTGATTGGAATATGTACATCAAGACATTCGCCATTGCTCCATTTGAAAAAGCGGATGTTATCTATATCCTTCGGATGACAGATGAACTTCATAAGCCGGATGGTGAAATCGTATATCAGGGTGCGACTTGTTCCTGACTGAAAAGGTCAGGTACCAGAGTTCTGGTAAAGCAGCAGCTTGAAGAGCGGAATGAAGGGGTAACGCCCGGAAACGTTCTCTTTGATACTCCGACTGGCATGCGTATGTGAAAACAGGTGTGTCAGAAGCTCGGTAAAGTCGGCAGAAGTGGTCCTAAAGCGTGTTTGAAAATTTGGACGATGATATGCCGGAAGTCTAAAAAGTCTCTATGGTCAGTATGCCATAAGGCGGACGAACTTGCGATTTAAAAGGTCTAGAATACGACTGCGTGGAAACACACAGGCTGGGATACCGGTTCCGGTGGTGGATGAGTAAGAATCCTGGTTATGAAAGTCCATAACATGTTACAGGCATGTTGCAGCTGGAAGGCCTACAGCAAGGACCTAAGGGGACATATGTACAGATAGAGCTGCTGAAACAGGGAAAGGTATCGGGTCTTATAGATACGGCTAAAAGCTGCCAAGATAATCTGTCGAAGAACAATAAGCAGATGAACCGGTGCCGAAAAGCAGTGGTCGGACCAGGGAAGTTTCTGTAATAGAGACGGAGGAATGGCCACAAGTCGGGCAGCATGACAAAAGCACATAGGAGAAAGTCATGGCTGCCCGATGGAACGCGGTATGCGGGGAAACCCGCACGTACCGTGTGGAGTGGGGGAAAAGCCGGAGATCATCTCAAAGGTTTACCTATCACTATATCAATTTGTCCGGATTTATACCAGTGAAAAGAACAAAAAAGAAATGAGATTCCATTATTTTTGGGGTTTCAAGGAGCCATGTATGTTGTACGAGGAAACACATACAGGCGATAGAACCATATATTTAAACCGAAAATACGAGGTTGCACTTTTGAATACAGGAAACTATAAAATATTTAACGCGCTTGCGCTGGAAAAAGTGTTGATTGCGCATGGAGATATCATACTGCATGCTTCTTATGTTGATCATCAGGGGCGCGCGATTCTCTTTACGGCGCCTTCGGGTACGGGAAAGTCTACACAGGCTGCGCTGTGGGAGAAATATCGAGGTGCACAGATCATAAACGGAGACCGGGTGATCATAAGAGAAGGAAAGCAAGGCTTTGAAGCCTGCGGTATTCCAATCTGCGGCTCTTCGGATATTTGCGTGAATAAAACTCTTCCCATCGCGGCGGTCGTGTACCTGCAGCAGGGAATGGAGAATCAGATTCAATTGATGGGAGTTGCGGAGAGTGTCAAAAAGTTGATTAGCGAGACAACAATCAGCTTCTTCAATCAGGAGTTTGTGGAACGGGCGTTGGAGCGTATTCAGTGCTTTGGGGCGCACATTCCCTGCTACAGCTATTCCTGTACCAAGGATGAAGATGCGGTGATTAAATTGTACAATACATTAGAGGGGGATTACTATGGATCCGATCAGTCATTTGAACCCAATCGAACGGGAGGTATGTAACCGGGCGGATCTTCGCCATATTCCGGTAGCAGGCAATATCGAATTGCTCCCGCTGTGCAACATGTCTTGTAAAATGTGCTTTGCCAGGATGAGCAGAGAAGAGATGGAATGTTATGCTCCCATGAAAGACTGGCAGGAATGGGTTGCTATTGCAAAACAGTTTGTGAAGGCAGGGACATTGTTCCTTTTGCTGACCGGAGGAGAACCGTTTCTGTATCCGGGGATCGAACCTCTTTACCAGGAACTGCGCAAACTTGGGCTGATTGTATCGATCAATTCCAATGGGACGATGATTGATGAGAAAATTGCGGATTTTCTTGCCAAAGATCCTCCCCGCAGAGTAAATATCACTCTTTATGGAGCAAGTGATGCGACGTACGCCGCGCTTTGCGGAAATCCGCAGGGGTTCACACAAGTTATGCGGGGTGTAAACTTGCTACGGGAACGCAATATCAGTGTGAAGTTTAATTGCAGTCTGACGCCGTACAATATACATGACCTGGAAGAAATCTGTAATACCGCAGTACGATTGCAGATTCCCATTGAGGTGGGTTACTATATGTTCCCGCCAGTCAGGGCCAATAACCGAAAGAATGTACAATATCGGCTGTCGGCAGCGGAAGCGGCAAAAGCAAGATTCCGGTATGAACAGATTAGAGATGGAGAGCAGTTCAAGGACAGGGTACGATTTTCGTTGGAAAGCTACAGAAATTATTTTCAGACGCAAGACTATAAAAAGGGATATTCCTGCCGCTCAGGAAACAGTGTGTTCTGGATCAATTTTGATGGAACTATGAGCGCGTGCAGCTTCACCACGGACTGTCAGGTTGACGTATTTAAAGAGGGATTTGAAATTGCATGGAATAAGATTCAGGGACATGTGGAAAATTCGTGCATGCCTGTCCAATGTCATCAGTGTAAAAAGAGACTGTTCTGCGGTATCTGTGCGGCCGCTGCCATTGCAGAGACCGGACGGATAGACAAGGTGCCGGAATATTACTGTGAACTTACGGAACATTATATTGAATTACTTGAAGAATATGAAAGGGGAATGAACGATGAAGCTGAATAAGCTTTATGTGATGAGAGATATCGGCGGAGAGACGATAATTGTACCGACTGGAAACGTAATAGAAAATTTCAATGGTCTGATTTCCACAAATGAGGTGGCTGCGTTTATCTGGAGACATATCGAGGAATGCGAGACTCCAGACGATATGGTGAAAACGGTCATGGGAGAATACGAAGGAGATGCGCAGGTGATAGAAAAAGAAGTGCTTGAATTTCTTGAGACACTTAGAAAAGTGGGAATGATCGCATATTGATATGGTAAAATTTACAGGAGAGAACGCATGGACGAAGAAAACAAAATGGAACACAAAAATCCCGCCTTCGAATCCCTGGACATTCTCATATCCAGGTGGAAGGACGGGACCTTCGGGGAAATCATCGACGACTGGAAATGGATCTTTGGCTACAGCGCCCGCTACAAGGGAGCCATCGCTTTCTATATTATTCTTGGGATTTTCAGCACCTCCATGGGACTGGTCAGCAGCGTGGCCGGAAAGTATCTGATCGATATTATCACCGGCTACGACACCAGCCGTCTGTGGGTGGTGATCGCGCTGATGGTGGGAAGCACCGTGTTCAGTCTGACTTTCGGCAGCATCATCAGCCGGATCTCCACCAAGCTGAGTATCGATATCAACAACGATATCCAGGCGGATATTTTCGACAAGATTGTGGACGCTGACTGGCTGGAACTGAACCGGTATTCCAACGGCGACATTCTCAACCGTTTTAACGGAGATATCGGCACGGTCAGCGGCAACGCCATCAGCTGGCTGCCGTCGATCATTATTGCCGTTTACAATTTTGCTGCCACGTTTTTTGTGATTCTCCATTACGACTGGATCATGGCGGTGATCGCCCTTGGCAGCGCGCCGTTTATGCTTCTGATGTCCCGGTTCCTGATCAAAAAGCAACGGGATTACAGCAAAAAAGTCCGGGAGATGAGCAGCCAGCTGATGACCTTCGAGGTGGAGGCAATCTACAATTTTGACACCATCAAGTCCTTCGGCATCGCGCCCCACTACAGCAAAAAAATGCGCTGGTGGCAGGAGAAGTTCAAGGACATCAGCCTGAAATACAATCTGTTTTCCATCAAGACCAACATTTTGATGTCCATTGTGGGCACCCTGGTACAGTTTGCCGCGTTCGGCTACTGCCTGTTCCGGCTGTGGACCGGAGATATCACTTACGGAACCATGACGCTGTTCCTGCAGCAGAGAAGCAGCCTTTCCTCTGCGTTCAGCAACGTGGTCTCCATCATTCCCTCTTTCCTGAACAGTTCCGTGTCCGCCCACAGGATCCGGGAGCTGGTACAGCTTCCCCGGGAGGTACATATCCCTGAGAGCAGTGAGATGGACCGGTACGTTTCGGAAGGCTTCCGGGTGCAGATGCAGGATGTGAACTTTTCCTATGTGGAAGGAACCCGTGTGATCACCGATTCCGCGTTTCAGGCATCGCCCGGGGAGATCGTGGCCCTGGTAGGCCCCTCCGGGGAAGGAAAGACGACGATGATCCGGCTGATGCTCGGCCTGATCCGGCCCCAGAACGGAAACGTCAGCCTGTGCGCCCCGGACGGCGCCCGGGTTGCCATGAACGCGGAGACCCGCCATCTGTTCGCCTATGTGCCCCAGGGCAATACCATCATCTCCGGCACCATCGCGGAAAATATGCGCATGGTAAAGGAGGACGCCACCGATCAGGAGATCGTGGATGCCCTGAAGGTAGCCTGCGCGTGGGACTTTGTGGAGAAACTTCCTGAAACGATCAACAGCAACGTAGGCGAGCGGGGACGGGGCCTGTCAGAAGGCCAGGCCCAGCGCATCGCCATCGCCCGGGCGGTGCTGCGGGACGCGCCGGTGCTCTTGCTGGACGAGGCCACCTCGGCCCTGGACGTGACCACAGAACGCATGGTACTGAAAAACATCGTCCGCCAGCACCCAAACAAAACCTGCATCGTCACCACCCACCGCCCCAGCGTCTTGAACCTGTGCCAGCGGGTCTACCGGGTAATGGAAACAAAGGTGACAGAACTGAGCGAAGAAGAGTCCAGCAGGATGGCGATGGATTTTTAGCTGCCAAGTGAATTTAAAAAATGAGTTTGCAGAGGACAAAAGCTGGCGTCCATGGGAAGCCTCTGGTTCCGAAACAGTGTGCGGTTTCAGAGGCCTCCCATGGGCGCCGGCTTTTGTCCTCTGCAATAAAGAAAACGAGGTGAGAGCGTGGTACGGTTGGTAGATACAAGGGAGTACCTGGACGTGCTCCGGGAGCTTACGGAGGAGGGAAAGGAGGTCTCGCTGCTGATTTCCGGTAGCAGCATGGCCCCGTTCCTGATCCATGAGAGAGATTCTGTGTGGTTCCGCAAGCCGGACCGGCCGCTGCGAAAAGGCGATATCGTCTTCTTCCGGCGGGATTCCGGGCAGTATGTGATGCACCGCATCTGCCGGGTGGAGGCGGCCGGTTATTATCTGGTGGGCGACGGCCAGACCCAGGTGGAGGGGCCTGTCCGCAGGGAGCAGATCTTCGGTCTGATCTTCTGTGTCCGGCGGAAAGGAAAGAAACTCCGGCCAGGGGATTTCTGGTGGGATTTTTTTGAACATGTGTGGCTGGCGCTGCGTCCGGTACGTCCGGCGGTGGTGAAGCTGTACGGATTTCTGAAGAAACTGTCATAAATACGAAAAAGGAAAGAATACTGCCATACTGTAGTATGGGGCAGTATTCTTTTTTATATGATATAGTTTACTATAAATGAGCAAATCCAAAGGATTGCACAAAAGCGTTCGCAGCGTACGGACAGCAAGGCCGGAAAAACGGGGAATGTCTTTCCAAGGAAAACAAAACGGCCGGGGCAGTTGTGCATTTTTTATTTGTTCATTGAAGGAACAAATCATGTGTGAAAGGAAGAAAGTGAGAATGAAACGAAACACAAAGCAGTTTCTGAGTCTGTTTCTCTCGGCTTCGATGGCGCTTAGCCTGACTGCGGCTCCGGTTTACGCCGACCCGGCAAACGCCGCGCAGCCGGCTACAGAGGAAACCGCGCCGCTTACCGTGGAAAATGGTTCTGATGCGGCGGACCGCGCGGCTTCACGGACAGGCGGTACAGACGCCGCCGGAGTATCCCAGCAGACCGGAAGCGGGAACGGCAGTACACAGCCGGAAAACAGCGGAGCCCAGACCGGGACCGGCGGCCAGGCAGAAGTCAGCGGTCAGAGTCAGACAGCCGCTCCGTCCGGAACCAGCGGTCAGAATCAGCCGGAAGCCCAGACCGGAACCGGCGGCCAAAGTCAGCCGGAAGCCCCGTCCGGAACCGACGGTCAGGGTCAGACAGAAACCCAGACCGGAACCGGCGGTCAGGACCAGACCGCATCCGGTACGAATGGCCAGAGCGCAGCTCCTGCCGCCCTGAGCGCAGCGGAGAATTCCAGAATGAGGATCCGCGACTCCATCTCCATGTTTTCCGTGGACGCTTCGCAGATTGAAGCGCCGGAGGTAAACGTCAATGAGGATCCGGGCGCGGAAGAGGTCACGGTGGATGAAAACGACCCGGAGATCGCGGTTGTAAAGGAAGAACTGGAAAACATCACCGTCCTGAATGAGGAAGGCGCTTCGGTGGCGCTGACCGAAGAGCAGATCCAGACGGTACTTGGTATGTTTCAGATGTACACGGACCAGTGGAAAGCAAACGCGGATATCCTCGGCGTTCAGTCTCCCTTCTATCTGTCTTTCAACGACAACGGGGAGGACGGTCTTGGAGTGCTGGGAGAAATGCTCACCCTGGCCGGCGTGTCTGTGGACGATGTGAGAACCGGAAACTACAGCTATGACGACCTTTGCGGTATGATCATGAATTTCCAGTATGGCGACCAGTACGGAATCCAGTTCTACGGAGATACCATCCGAACCAAGCGCGACGCGGCCCTGGCGGCGGTGGAAAGCTCCGGCGCGGTGACAGACGTTCAGAAGTTGCTGGTGCTCAACGACTGGGTGGCTCAGAACTGTACGTTTGACATGGCGTACATTATGAATCAGATGGGCGATGAGCCGGTGATGTCCGCTTCTGAGCCGGTGGAGCATCCCCACTATCAGGAAGTATATAACGGAATGGCCGAGGTTTACCGGCCGCAGATCGAGGCACAGTTCCACGACCAGTTCTATGCGGTGGTAGAGGAACAGGCACGTCAGTCTGCTTACCAGGACGCGATCAAAGGAATTGCCGGCCAGATGTACCAGGCGGAGCACCCGGACGCGGCCCAGGAGGAAGTGGACGCCTACGCGGAGCAGTATTTGGCGGACAATCAGGAAGCGATCACCGCAGACGCGTATGGTTTTATGGTGACCAACTTCGGCGAGGAGACTGCCGCGGCTGTGAAAGGCCAGGTGGACGAAGCGCTTGCCTCCGAAGAGACGAAGGCCCAGCTGGAAGCGGCCACAGCGCAGGTTATGGACATGCCCATGGACGAACTGGGCGGTAGCAGTCCTAATCAGATGATCCCCGTGTATGTGGATCAGGCGGCAGCCGGTCTTACCCAGGGAATCATCGGTTACTGGGGCGGCAATCAGTTCGGAGCGCTGGCTGAGGGTAAAGCGGTTTGTATGGGGTATGCCAAGGCTTACGCTTATCTGGTGCAGTGTATGTATCCGGAATATTACGGCGTGAACGGCGCCGGCACCGATCTGACGGTGGCGGAAAACTGGAAACAGCCCAAAGACCTGTACTATGACGAGAACGGCAACCTGGATATCAACCAGGCGTACAACGTGGACCTTGTAAGGATCACCTTCCAGGCGGAGGTAAGCATGTACGGAGAGGTTCAGCCGGATTTCAACTCCGACCATTTCTGGAACGCGGTAAAGATCGACGGCGAGTGGTATTACGTGGACCCGTGCTACACGGATGTGTGGACGGAGGTTATGAGCCGCGACCGTGTGGAGACGGACGGCTATCTGAACCATCTGTACTTTATGCTCAGCCATGCGTCGGCGGCGACCATGTTTGACGGAAATTATAAAGTCATCCGCGGTCTTTACAACGACGTGTCCAACAACAAGCAGTACGAGGATTCCTGGGTTTCCAGAATTGCCAGCAATGTGTATTCGGACGGAGAGTATTTCTATTATCTGTACGATTCCACCGATATGATTTCCATGCTGGAGGATTTCAATAACAGCAACGGAAATTATCAGGATCTGGAGTTTGAGGATTCGGTTTACAAGCTTGTGCGCCATAAGATCACCAGCAACGATGTGGGCGACGGCGACACAGACTATGAGACGCTGATCGAGTTCAATTACAAAGAGTCTGAGGACGCGGACACCACCGTTTCCCGCGTGCTTGACCCGTCCACCGGAAAACTGCAGGAAAACGAGCTGGTCACAAAGCTGTATGAGCAGTTTACCGTGGACCAGAGCGGTTATCCGTCCCTGCACATCACCCCGGTGCTGTATGGCGGAAAGGTGTATTTCAACCTGTCCAACTGCATTTTAAGCTATGACATTGCGTCCGGCGCGGTGACCGAGATCAAGGAGTACAACACCGTATATGGCGTGCGGGACGATTCCGTGGTATTCGGCGGTATGGCGTTCAGCTCCACAAGCGCGGACAACGCGGATTTTGCCTTTGAGAACCATCCGCTGGCAGGTATGGCCCTGAAGGACGACGGAAAGCTTTATGTGTCGGTCGCCACCAACCTGGCGTATATCTCCGGCAAGGATCCTCACAACTATGAGGACAACTCCTCCTTCGGCTGGGAGTATGAGGAGAGCAACTACAACCAGAATTATCAGAGCTATGCCCAGCAGCATATGGAAGACTCGGGAGTCTCGGAAGACATGATCGAGCAGATGGGTTATAAGCTTGAAACCAATGATAACGATGAGTTTATGTGGGTAGCCAATATCGTCGACACGGTGGACATGGCCCATCTGGCGGGCGGTTCCCATACATACGGCGAAGTGACCGTGGAGCCGTACTGCGGACGGGACGGTTATACCGAGAACCGGTGCAGCACCTGCGGAGCCATTGAGGACGGAAGCCGTACTGTGGCAGAAGGCACTGCTTTGGAGCACCATCATTATCTGAGATTTGACGAGGAATATTATACCAAGGACGACGACGAAAACTGGAACACCGGCACAAGCTATGTGTGCGCAATGTGCGGTTACGCGGTCAGCGAGCCGGCGGAGCCGTCCAAAAACTATCAGGAATCTGACGAGGAATACGCGCAGAGAGTTGAGAATTACGAGAAGCTGAAGGCTGCCTACGATGAGGCGGTAGCTACGGCAGGACATACTTACGCGCCAACGGACGCCCAGTGGAGCGGGGATTACCGGACAGTCACCTTCTCCAGCCTTACCTGTACTTCCGTATGCCCAGAGCGTAAGAACGCGCTGGATCTGCTTCTTGACGACAGCACCGTTTCCGCAGCTCTGTCTGCGCAGGTGACGGCAGCGGCGGCGCTTACCAATGCGGAAGGCACCTGTGCCGAGGGCGTTGTGTCAACCTACACGGCTGCAGGGGAAGCAGATGGTTTTGGCTACACGGCAGAAACCACAGTTACCTGGCCGGCTGGCGAACACAGCTACGCGGACGGCGCCTGCACCAAATGCGGCGAGCCGGATCCGACGGCCCTTGCGGCGCCTGTCATTGAATCTGTTTACAGCAGACTGCAGACGACCGTAAAGGTTACCTGGAACAAGGAAGAAAATGCTGCCGGATATCAGCTGTGGCGCGCAGAGCGTCCGGACGCGGCAGACGGCGAGTGGGTGCTGGCCAAGACCATCACCGGCGCCAACATGGACCAGTATACCAGAGAGGATACGATCCAGTACACCAACGTGGAGCTGGAGGTTGGAACCACTTATTATTACAAGGTACGTTCGTTTATCATGAAGTCGGGCGTTACCGACGAAAGCGACGAAGCGTCCAGAATCTACTCGCCCTATTCGGAAGTGAAATACATGCCGGCGGCAGTGGTTCTCGGCAATATCTACAGCGCGGCGCCCAATAAAGTACGTCTGAACTGGACGGAAGTAAACGGCGCACACGGCTATCAGATCTGGCGTATGGGTGAGGACGGTACTTACACCATCGTCAAGACACTGGGCGACAAGGGCAACGAGCTGACCGACAACCAGGGCGGCACAACAGCATACTCCAATGTAAACCTGGAGGCTGGGGAAACCTATACCTACAAGATCCGTGCGTTTATGATCCCGGGAGACGGAACCAAGGTCTTCGGCGCGTACTCCGATGAGTTTAAGGTAGCTACCATGCCGGAGTCCACAACCCTGACGGGAACCAGCAAAAAAGCCGGAAGGGCTGACCTGTCCTGGAGCAAGGTAAACGGAGCGGCAGGCTATCAGATCTGGATGGCCGAGAGCAGCGGCGAATACAAGATCGTAAAATCTATCGAGGATGGCAGCACGGTTTCCTATACCAAATATGATCTGAAGAGCGGAGAAACCTATAAGTTCAAGGTACGCGCGTATACAGAGGTCGACAGCAAGAAAACTTTCGGCGCAGATTCTGAACAGATCAGCGTTGTGATTAAGTAAACAGCAAAGATATCAGGTTCGTAACAGTTCAGCCAGCTGAACTGCTGCTCAAATTCAATAAGGAAGTGTCGCGGACACTTGACTGCAGCTGCCCCTCATATTGCTTGAGGGGCAGCGCATGTAATGGAATGTGTAAGACAAAAGCAAATGATATTGAAGGAAAACGATGATAAGAAACGATGAAAAAAATCAGCCTCTGATCAGCGTCATTGTGCCTACCTTTGAGCGCAGCGACCTGCTTCCCCGGGCTCTGGACTCAGTGTTCGCCCAGACCTGGAAAAACATCGAGGTTGTTATTGTAGATGATAATCTTCCGGGAAGTGTCTGGGCCAAGGAGACGGCCAAGGTCCTGGAAGCTTATCGGGACAGGGAAAATGTTCTCTGTCTGAAGACGGCCGGAAAAACCGGCGGAGGCGCGGCGAGGAATTTCGCCCTGCGCCGCTGCCATGGAGACTATGTGGCGTTTCTGGACGACGACGACAGATATCTGCCGGACAAGCTGGAGAAACAGCTTGCGTTTACTGTGGAACACGGACTGGACGGCAGTTACCACGATGTCCGCTGGTTCAACGAAAAGGAGCAGCAGGTGGAGTACCGCTCCATGGACTGGACGGAGGATTTCAGCCGGCAGGGACTGCTCAAAGCCCATATCCTCCACTCCCTGTGTCCCACGGCCATCTATCTGTTCCGCAGGGACAAACTGCTGGAGACGGAAGGATTCGGGGAGGTTCCCTCCGGCCAGGATTTTATCCTGATGCTGCGCTGTATTGAGAGCGGCATGAAGCTGGGGTATCTGGAAGGGGCCTATGTGATCCAGTATCTTCACAGCGGAGCCAGGATTTCTCTGGGAGACGGGAAGATAAAAGGAGAAACCATGCTCTACCGGCTGAAACAGGAGTATTTTGACCTGCTGACAGAGGAGGAGCGCGTTTACGTGAAATTCCGCCACAACGCTGTGCTGGCCTTTGCTTCCATGCGAAGCGGCCGTCCGGTGCAGGCGGCGGGTTACGCCTTGTCCACGGTGCGGACGTCCCCGGTAACCTGTGCCAGGGAAGCGGTCCGCTATCTGAAAGCCAAATTCAGGAGATGTGACAGTTCCGGATAAACGGACTGCCGCCGGGAGAAAACAGATGAAAAAAGATGGGATTGCCGTCGTCGGCAGACTGGCGCGGGGCGCTGTGCTGCTGGACGGTCAGACGGTAAAGACAAAAACCTTATATGATGAGCTGCGCCGGGAATTTCCCGGGCGCCAGGTCCTGTATGTGGACGTGTACCGCTATCGGAAAAGGATCCTGCCGATCCTTTGGGATACGCTGCGGGTGTTCGCGTCCTGTGAGCATATCATTGTACTGCTTTCCAAAAACGGGCACAGGTTTTTCTTTCCGGTGCTCCATGGGTTGAATCTGGTGTTTCGCAGAAAGCTGTACCATGACGTGATCGGGGGAGCGCTGCCCATGGAAGCGGCAGAAAGCGCCTCATTGAGAAGACGGCTTGGGAAATTTCAGGTGAACTGGGTGGAATTTCCGGCCATGAAACAGGAGCTGGAGCAGGCGGGCGTACATAACGTGGAGGTGCTGCCAAATTTCAAGCGGCTGGAGATCCTTTCAAAGGAAGATGTGGAGAACGACCAGAAGAACCGGAAAGAGCCGTTTCTGTTTCTGATGTTCAGCCGCGTCATAAAGGAAAAGGGCATAGAGACGGCGGCAGAGGCAGTGGCAAACGCCAACCGCCGGTTTGGAAGGAAGCGGGCGGCGCTTCGGATTTACGGTCCGGTGGACGCCGGCTACCGGCAGGAGTTTGAACAGCTGCTGGAACGTTACCGGGACTGTGTGTCTTACTGCGGCTGTGTTCCTTCCCACCAGAGTGTCTCAGCGCTTCGCGGCGGGTATATGCTGCTGTTTCCCAGCGTCTATCCGGGGGAGGGGATGCCAGGGACGATTCTGGACGCTTTTTCCGCGGGCCTTCCGGTCGCCGCGTCAGACTGGCGGTTTAACCGGGAACTGGTGAGGGACGGTGAGACCGGATACTGCTACGACTGGCGGAACCCAGGGCAGCTGGAGGAGCTGGTGGTATTCGCGGTGGAGCATCCCGGCGCCATTGACAGTATGAGGAAAAACTGTCTGGCGGAGGCGGGAAAGTACACGCCCCGGGCGGCCATGGAGCAGATCCGGCGGAGCATAGAGGGAGATATGGAGGGAGAACGGACAGCCAAAGAGGAAGAGTCTGAGAAAAAAGAGGCCTCAGACAGCAGTACCCTTCCCCTTGTCAGCGTTATCATCACCACTTACCGCAACGAAGCTTATCTTCCCCGGGCCGTGGAGAGCGTGCTGGCCCAGACCTATCCCAACATCCAACTGATCGTGGTGGACGACAACCCGCCGGACAGCATCGCCCGGAAAAACACGGAGGCGGTGATGGAGCGGTACCCTCAGGCAGTGTACCGGAAACATCCAAGGAACAGGAACGGCGCGGCGGCAAGGAACACGGGCATCCGCGCGGCCAGGGGAAAATACCTGGCGTTTCTGGACAACGACGATATTTACTTCCGCAGTCACATCGCGGACTGTGTGGCGGCGCTGGAGGCGCGGCCGGAGTGCGGCGCGGCGGTCTGCCGGGTGGTCAAGGTGCGTGACGGCGTCTGCTGGGAGATGACAAAGCTTCCCGGCGGCGATATGGCCCGGGCGCTGCTTCTGTCGGAGACGGCCCTGGGCACAGGAAGCAATCTTTTTGTGCGGACGGAACTGGCCAGGCAGATCGGCGGCTTTGACGAAAGCTTTTGCCGTCACCAGGATGTGGAATTTGGCGTGAGGATCTTTTCCCGGTGCGCCGTGGCACAGATCCCAAAGCTTCAGATCGTCAAAGAGATGGGCGGCCACTCCAATATGCCGGGATTTGAAAAATTTGCCGGAGCCAAGCGGCAGCTTTCTGAGAAATTCAGCGGCGAGATTGGCCGTCTGACCAGGGAGGAACAGGACTGCTATTACGCCGGACAGTACGGCGCGCTGCTCTATGCGGCCTGCCGGGAGGGAAACCGTCAAGCGGCCGAAGAAACGGCGGAGCAACTGAAACAGTATCGCCCCCTGAGCCGGAAGGAGCGGCTGTATCTGCAGCTGGCAAACCTTGGCTGTTTTCCTGTTTACGAATGGGGAAAAGGGCTTGTAAAACGGCTGGGATCCGGCCGCGTCCGCCGGGAAGCCGCCGCCGGACTGGACCGTCAGGACAAAGAAAAATTTTTTGAGATACTGAGAGGAACCGTTTGGAAGTAAACTTCCAAATCTGCCATTATTGGCGCAGCCAGTGCGCCATGAAAGAGGTGAGCATGAAGCAAGGACAGAGACAAGCAAACGTAGAAAGAAGCCGCAAACCAGTGAAATCCAGAGCATCCCGCTGGTTTTCCCTGTCGGAGAAAATGTTCTGGGTATGTTATCTCCTGCTGCTGGTCATTCACTGCGTGGAGAATACGTCTGTCATTTACTCTCAGGCCCGGTGGCTGGATGGGATGTATCTGTTCCGGAACGGTCTCTATCTTGTGCTGATCGGCAAGCTTGCCCTGTTTTCTCTGTATGAGCGGGGAGAGCTTGTCTGCGCGCTGTTTTTCGGCGCTGTGGCCCTGGCCGGCGCATTGGCAAGTGGGGAGATGGGACTGCTGGAGTTTTTTGTGATCATGCTCGCTGCCAAGGATGTGTCGCCGCGGCGGCTGGTGCGGGTGTTCGCGGCGGTGAAGGCGGCCGGCCTGGCGCTTACAGTCTTTCTGTGGAGCCGGGGTCTTCTGGATGCCATGTACTATCAGGACGACCAGGTGGGATACTACAATACCTATGGTTTCTGTCACAGGAACGTGCTTGCGGCCAATGTGGTGGCGCTTTGCCTGGCATGGTTTTATCTGAGATACCGGCGGATGAAGCTTTGGGATGCTGTGCTTTGGTGTGGGGCCGCGGCGGTCATGTACCGTTTTGCACTGAGCAGGACGGGTCTGATCGTTTTGCTGCTGACGGTCGCAGCCATGCTGCTGTTCCGCTGGAAGCAGAGGGCGTTGTTCGCGCTGCCGAAGTTCCAAAAGTATGTGCTGGGCGCTTTTCTGGGCCTGCTGGCTGTCAGTGTGCTGGGTACGGTGTTTTACTCCGGGGATTCCGGATTCTGGCAGTTTGTGGACGGGATATTCACAAAAAGATTCCGTTTTGCCCACCAGTGTCTGGAGGAATACGGCCTCTCCCTGTTTGGACAGAGACTTCCCTTTGTCAGCTCCATGGAGGCCCAGAGCACCGACGCGGTCCGTCTGATTCTGGACAATTCCTATATGCGCGCGCTGCTGTCTTACGGTGTGATCCCCGGCGGGGTCTTTCTCGGTCTGTACGCCGCGGCGCTTGGAAAGTCTGTGAAGAAGCGCAGCGGGCGGCTGACCGTCTGTCTTCTGGTGTTCGCGGTGTTCGGACTTTCCGAGCGGTACATGCTGGATGTTTATTACCAGTTTCCGCTGCTGGCAGCCTGGAGCGGATGCTTCTTCAAGCGCAACAGTCCGGCCCAAAAACGCAGATCCTTTCCGGGCCATCTGCATACGCTGGCAAAAGCTGTGGCCCGCCGGACAAGGGAAAGGAGGAGCCTGTGAGTTCCATCAGAAAAAATTTTGCCTATAACGTGGCGTATCAGCTGCTGCTTCTGGTGCTTCCGCTGATCACCACGCCGTATATTTCCCGGGTGCTGGGGTCCGGGGGCCTGGGAACCTACACCTATACCTATACGATCGCCAACTACTTTCTGCTGGCCGGTATGCTGGGGGTAAAGAATTACGGGAACCGAAGCATTGCGGCTGTGAGAGAGGACAAAGAACTGCTTGGCAGGACGTTCTGGGAGATCTACAGCCTGCAGTTTCTCTGCTCGGCGGCTGCGCTGGCGGTTTACCTTGGCTATGTGTTTCTTTCTGCAGGGGAGAACCGCCCCATCGCGTTGCTCCAGGCGGTGTTTGTATTATCCGGCCTGCTGGATATCAGCTGGTTTTTCTTTGGCCTGGAAAAGTTCCGGATAACGGTCACGCGGAATGTTGTCATAAAGCTGGCCACGCTGGCTGCTATGTTTCTGTTTGTCAGACGCCGGGAGGACCTGTGGATCTATACGCTGATCATGGCGCTTGGCACGGCCCTGTCCCAGGGGTATCTGTGGTTTTTTGTGGGAAAGCTGGCGGGCTGGCGCCGGCCGCCGCGAAAGGCGCTTGGCAGGCATCTGGTCCCGGAGCTTATGCTGTTTGTGCCGATCCTCGCGGTGAGTCTGTATACCATGATGGATAAAGTCATGCTGGGGGCCATGAGCGGTATGGCGCAGGTGGGGTATTATGAGGGCGCTTCGAAAATCCTCAACATTCCCATGGGCGTGATCACAGCGCTGGGAACGGTGATGCTTCCGCGCATGTCCAGCCTGGCCGCCAAAGGGCAGGTCCGGGAGAGCGGGCGGTATATCCGCGGCTCCATGGTTTTCGCTATGTTTCTGGCCTCAGGAATGATGTTCGGGATCGCGGGGATCGCCGGAGGATTCGTGCCGCTGTTTCTTGGCCGGGAATTTTCCTCCTGTGTTTCGCTGATCCGCTGGCTGGCGCCCACGGTGCCTTTGATCGCCTGGGCCAATGTTCTGCGCACCCAGTACCTGATCCCCAATCATGAGGATAAAAGCTATCTCCTCTCGGTGGCCCTCGGGGCGGCGGTGAACTTGCTGGTGAACGCGCTGCTGATCCCGCGGCTGCAGGCGCTGGGCGCGGTGATCGGGACCCTGTGCGCGGAGGGCAGTGTCTGCCTTGGCCAGACGGTGATGGTGCGAAAAAAGCTGCCGGTTGCCTGTTATCTGAAGGACAGTGCGGTCTTTTTTCTTTTCGGGGGAATGATGCTGGCGGTGATCCTGGTTCTGGAACGGGCCATAACAAATACCGCCGCGGCGCTGGCGGCGGAGATTTGTGTGGGCGGAGGATTTTATGCGGCGCTTTCGGCGCTGTATTACAGGAGATATCTGCGAAAAGCATTTTAGAGTGTGTTTGAAAATTCATTCCCGCAATCTGTACGTCCTGCTTTGCGTGGAAGTTACGGGGATTAATCGCGTCCGAAAAGATCTCTTGTGTAGACCTTTTCTTTTACGCTGTCCAGGGCGGCCTCATAGCGGTTGGCGATGATGGCGTCGCACAGTTCCTTAAACCGGTCCAGATCGACGATCACCGGGCAGTCCTGAAAGAGGGTCTCACCGTGCAGCGTCGGCTCGTAGACGACCACCTGTGCCCCTGCCGCGGCCAGCCGTTCCATCACGCCGCGGATGGAGGAGTGACGGAAGTTGTCGGAATTGCTTTTCATGGTCAGACGGTAAACGCCGATGGTGACGGGGCCTTCGCCGCGGCGCTGCCTGGCCATGCGCAGCGCGCGGCCGGCGATATAATCCTTGCGGGTACGGTTGGATTCCACAATGGCCTCAATGAGATTTTCCGGTACGTCGGAATAATTGGCCAGCAGCTGTTTGGTGTCCTTGGGAAGGCAGTAGCCGCCGTAGCCGAAGGAAGGGTTGTTGTAGTGGGAGCCAATGCGCGGGTCCAGGCAGACGCCGTCGATGATGGAACGGGTATCCAGACCTTTCATTTCCGCGTAGGTGTCCAGCTCGTTGAAGTAGGACACCCGCAGCGCCAGATAGGTGTTGGCGAACAGCTTCACCGCTTCCGCTTCCGTAAATCCCATCAGGAGGGTATCCACCTTTTCCTTCAGAGAAGCCTCCTGCAGCAGCCGGGCAAAGGTGTTGGCCGCCTCTGTCAGCGAAGCGTCGGAAAGATCAGCGCCCACAATGATCCGGGACGGATAAAGGTTGTCATACAAGGCCCTGGATTCCCGGAGAAACTCAGGACTGAACAGGATATTTTTCAGATGAAATTTCTTTCTCACCGCTTCCGTGTATCCCACCGGGACAGTGCTTTTGATCACCAGCACAGCCTGAGGATTCACAGAGACCGCCAGGCGGATGACTGCTTCCACGGCGGAGGTGTCGAAAAAGTTTTTCCGGCTGTCATAATCGGTGGGAGTGGCGACGACGATAAAATCCGCGTCCCGGTATGCGGCGGTGCCGTCGGTGGTGGCGGTGAGCCGCAGGTCCTTTTGGGCAAGATACGCTTCGATATATTCGTCCCGGATCGGCGAGACGCGCCGGTTGATACTTTCCGTTTTTTCGGGAAGAAGATCCACGGCGGTCACACAATGGCGCTGGGAGAGCAGCACGGCGATGGAAAGGCCGACGTATCCGGTGCCGGCCACAGCGATTTTCAGGTCCTTAAATGTTCTCATAAGCAGCTTCCTTTCGGTTGAGACAGCGTCTCGAGGTCAGATTCCCGTTGCTCACGGGAAGAAAAACAGCAAGAAAACCCCAGGCAGAGTTTCCTTAATTGATTTAATAATTCTGTAAATAAAGTATATCATTCCTAAAAAGTATTTTCTATATTCAAAGGTTGAATATATTTCAAGAAAATTGAATAAATATTTTTGGGAAAAAGAAAAAAAGTGCGGACATGTGAAATTCACAGAGAAAAAGTGAATCCTGTGAAAGAAAAAGAAAAAACGGAAGAAATGTGAATAGAAACTGCAGTATCTGAAAATTTTGAACAGCTGCAGGCGCAGGGTACGACAAGGAGGAGAACATGGCGGAAAAAAACAGGTTCAGCAGACTGTTGAAAACTCTCATATCAGCAAGCGAATTGAAAAATTATACACTGGCCCAGGAGCTTGGGTATGACGTTTCCTATATCAGCAAGTGGATCAGCGGTCAGATCATCCCGTCGGAGAAGTACGCGGAGAAGATCCTCACCGGGATCAGCGAGTGCGTGGTAAACAAATGCGAGCCGGAGGCCCTGGCCAAGCTCATGCAGAATTACCAGGTGGACAGCAGATCCCAGCTGAAGCAGGCGGTCTATGACAATCTGGAGGCGGAATACCATTATGTGCGGGAGATGCAGAGCAATTCCGAGGACGAGGGAACGGTGCGCACCTCCTATTATCCGGAGCTGAAGCTTGCCCAGTATATTGATAAAATGTGGCACCCGGTGCTGCGCCGCGTAAACGCGCTGGACGTGGTGGGCGCGCTGGATATGTTCGCCATGGGGCGGGAGTATCAGATGCAGATCGCGGAAGGAAAGGGAAACCACGTCCCGGAGGGGAAAATGTATCAGGACGTCCACTATTATATGCTGGTGGATGTCCGTCCGGAAAAAATGAACAGCGCCGGCGACGTGATCTTTCTGGTGGACCTGCTGACGAGGAACAGCTGCATCGACTTCCGTCTGTACAGCAGCCAGCAGGCCGGCGGGAAGGCGATCTTTGTGGTGAAGGACGAGTACCTGATCTCCGGAATGCTGGCGGGAGACGACCGCTGTCTTTCTGTGACGATCAGCGAGAATCCGGAAAACTGCAAGGCCGTGTACCGGAACCTGAAAGATATGTGCAACCGGGACCGGCTGCTGTTTCGAAGGACCACGCTGCAGGAGATGCTGAGAAAGCATGAGTATGTCCATACGCTGTTCGCCCTGAGACAGCAGTGGCTGATGGGACATCTGACGGAACACTTTCTTCCCGAAGACCTGTTTGAGGAGATCCTGCAGACGTTCGAAGCTGGCCCGGAGGCGGCGCCGGCCAGGGAGGAGCTGCGGGATATCCACAGAATCTCCAGAAAGGTCGTGGAGGAATTTCACATCAGCCTGCTGATCTACCGGACGGCGTTTTACAATCTGGCGGTGGACCATACCATTGATTTCTTCAACCATAAGGTCCGGCTGACCCCGGAGCAGACCATCCGCTGCCTGGGACATTTCGCGAAGCTTTGCAGAAACTGTCCGGGCCTGGAGGTGAAAATGATACCGGGCAGGCTGATCTCCGATATTGAATACAATACCAGGGAGTGTATTTTCTTAAGCGATACAGTGTCCTACCTGCGCCTGGGCATAGAACACAGCAATGTGTTTATCATTGACCGGAAGGATATGAGAGAGGCGTTCGGACGGATGTTCTGCCAGTTTTTTGACGACCGGGAGGGGACGCTGATCACAGACCGGGAGCTGATCGCCGCCAATATTGAACATGTTGTGAGCGGGATTTCCAGGGAAGACCGTCCGGTGATTCACTAAAATTCAAAAACCGGAAGAACCATTCATTTTTCCGCCAGTTTCTTTCGTATCATTCCGGCAAGGGCCATGCTATACTGAGCGAGTCTTTCATACAGGCGTGAAGAAACGAAGTCAAAAAACCAAAGGGAAGGCAATAATCATGCGCGGGTTAAAGGCGCGGGAAGAGAAAAAGGAGAAAAGGTCTTATGAGCGAAACAATCAAGACAGGAAAACCAAGCGTGGATCGTCCATGGATGCAGTACTATCCGGAACCTCTGAGAAAGATCCAGGTACCGGAGTGTACGGTGAAAGAATATCTGAAAATGAACTGTCCGGGAGAGGAAGTCGACGCGATAGATTTTTACGGAACAAAAATCGCCTGGCGCGAAGTTTTTGAAAAAAGCGAGGCCGCCGCGAAAGCCATGCGGGCGGTGGGAATCAAAGAAGGCGACCAGGTTCCGGTGTTCCTTGCCAATGTGCCGGAGTTTATTTATGTACTCCTGGCAGCCGAGCAGGTAGGTGCGTCCCTGCTGTGCCGGGACAATACGCTGCAGGAGAATGTGGAAGCGGTTGAAAAATGCGGCGCGAAGGTGATCTTCGCCCAGGATTATCTGTCCCAGGAGGCCCTCGGAAGATATCTTTCCGATTCTCAGACAGAGAAGGTGATCCTTCTGGATGCCTGCGCTTCCTGCCGCCGCGAGGACATGCCTGACTATGTACAGCGCAGCCTGGACAGCAGATATCCCGAGGAAAAGGCCCACGGACCGAAAACCATGAGCTGGGACAGCTTCCTTGCCTTAGGCGAGAGCTATACGGGAACCGTTGACGCCGCGAAGGATATTGACCGTCCCCTGTACCGCGCCTACACCAGCGGTTCCACAGGCCCGTCCAAGCAGGTGATCCATTCTGCCCATACCATGCTGGCAGTAATCGCCCAGATGAACTTCTACGCAGGTTCCGACGAGTTCCGTCCTACCTGGATGGTAACGGCGCTTCCGCCGGCGCTGGTAGCGGTTGTGGCCGCGATGGTACTGATGCCGCTGGCCTCCAACAAGCTGCTGATCCTGAGTCCTTTCTGCGATACCAAGGATGTGGACCTGGAAATGATGCGCTGCCGTCCCAACTCCTGGCCGCTGATTCCGATGTTTATCGAGACGGTCATGAGAAACGGCCGTGTTCCGGACGACTACGACATGTCACATCTGACTGCCGCAGGCGCCGGTTCCGAATCCTATAACAACAATCAGATCAAGAGAACCCAGAAATTCCTGGAGAAGCATAACTGTCATATCCGTTTCACCACCGGCTACGGAAACAGCGAGGCAGGCTCCAACGTTACGCTGCCTATGAGTCCGTATCCTATGGGCAACGGAAACGTAGGCGTGCCCACCATCCTCAACACCATCAGTGTATTTGAGCCGGGAACACAGGAGGAGCTTAGCTACAACCAGATGGGCGAGATCTGTGTCAGCGGCCCGGGAATCATGCTGGGATATGACAACGAGGAGGCCACGGCAAAGACCGTTCAGATCCATGGAGACGGCAAGCGCTGGCTGCACACCGGAGACCTGGGTTACATGAACGAGGACGGCGTCATCTATGTGCAGACCAGAGGAAAAGCTCCCCGTTACGGCGGCGGAGACCTGGCGACGCTGATCATGGAAAACAAAATTGCCGACGCGGAGATCGAGGGAATCGACGATGAATTCTTTGTTGTTGTGCCGGATACCGAGCATCCGGGATACTTCCTTCCTTATCTGTATGTAGTGCTGAACGACGGATATGCAGTGAAAGATATCGAGGAGCAGGTACACAGCTGCCTGGAGGAGTATATGCGGCCGGTGGAGATCATTGAGATCGATCACAGACCATTCTTCCATTTCAAGACCAACCGTCTGGGCTTGACACGGGAACTGCTGAGCAGAAAGGCCGGCGCGTAAACGGAAGCTGAGACACAGAGAAGGAGGCGCAGTGAAACACTGGCGTCTCCTTTTCACGTCGGGAGAGCATGGAAGAAATACAAAAGAGAGCATGGATGGGAAGGGTTGTTGGTTTTGAAGATTGCAATGATCGGACAGAAAAAAGTCCCTTCAAGGCTTGGGGGCATCGAGGTGGCGGTGGAGGCGCTGGCTGTGCGCATGGCGCGGCGGGGGCACGAGGTAACGCTGTACAACTGCCGCCGCCAGACAAAGAAAAAGAAGATCCTAAGAAAAAGGCGCAGATACCGGGGCGTCTTTATCCGCGAGATCGGCGTGCCGGATATCCGGGGACTCTCGGCGTTTCTCGGTTCTCTGGCCGCGACGCTTCTGGCGCTACCCGGCGGGTATGACTGTATCCACTACCATGGGGAAGGCCCGGCGGCTATGGCGTTTCTGCCGAAGATGCTGGGAATCCGGACGGTGGTCACCGTGCACGGTCTGGACTGGCAGAGGAGCAAATGGGGAAAATTTGCCTCCTGGTACCTGAAGCAGGGAGAAAAAAGCGCGTGCCGTTTTGCCGACGAGATTATTGTTCTGAGCCGGGCGGTGCAGGAGTATTTTCTGGATCGTTACGGCAGACAGACCGTGATGATCCCAAACGGGACCACGAAGCCGGAAAAACGTACGCCCCGGCAGATCGCCCGGTGGGGACTGGAAAAGGACGGCTATATCCTTTACCTTGGACGCGTGGTTCCGGAGAAGGGGATCGAGAACCTGATTCGCGCCTTTTTGGAGGTACGCACAGAGAAAAAGCTGGTGATCGCGGGAAGCCAGTCGGACACGAAAAAATTTTACGAAGCCATGCAGGCGGCAGCCAGGGAAGATCCCCGCGTCCTGTTTACCGGATTTGTGGCGGGGGACGAGCTCGATGAGCTGTATTCCAACTGCTACCTGTACTGCCTGCCCTCGGAGCTGGAGGGGATGCCGCTGAGTCTGCTGGAGGCCATGAGCTATGGCTGCTGCTGTCTCTGTTCGGATATTCCCGAGTGCGCGGAGGTACTGGGTAGCGGCGGAGTCCTGTTCCGGACGGGCAGCAGGGAGGACCTGAGCCGCAAACTGCAGCAGCTGTGCGACCACAGGGAGCTGGTGGAGGCTGCCAGGGAACGGGCGGACGAAGCATTCTTCGCGCGGTACGACTGGGAGAAAATCGCAGACCAGACCCTTTTACTGTATCGAGGATAACAGTCCGGCCAGGTCTGCGCGTTCACCGGGCAGACCGCAGGGAGAAACGGAGAGGGAACGACATTGAAGCTTTTGATGGTAAATAAATTTCTGTACCCGGCAGGGGGCGCGGAGACCTATCTGTTCCAGGTGGGAAACTACTGGAAGGAAAAAGGGGCACAGGTGGAATATTTCGGCATGGAGCATTCCGGCAACGTGGTGGGAAACCGCTGGGGACTTTATGCGAAGGCGGTGGACTTTCACAGAACCGGTATAAAAGCCAATGCGGTGAACCCGCTGCGGCTGATCCGCTCCCGGGACGCGGCCCGGAAGATTGCCGCGATCCTCCGGGAATTTCAGCCGCAGGTGCTGCATCTGAACAATTTCAATTACCAGCTGACCCCGTCCATCCTGGAGGCGGCGCAGGCTTACCGGCGCGAAAGCGGCAGGCGGCTACGTATTGTGTACACGGCCCACGACCCGCAGCTGGTGTGTCCCAACCACTATCTCTATGACCCCGGCTCCCGCCAGGTGTGTGAGCGGTGTCTGGAAGGAAGCTACCTGGCCTGCGTCCGTACCCGGTGCGTTCACGGCTCCTTGCCCAGAAGCTGCCTGGGCGCCGCGGAAGCAGCGTACTGGAGAAAGCGAAGGATCTACCGGGTCATCGACACGATCCTTTGTCCTTCTCAGTTTATGAAGCGGGCGCTGGACACGGATCCTTTGCTGGCGTCCCGGACGGTGGTGCTTAGAAACTTTGTCCGCCCTGTGAGAAAAACGGCAAAGGAAAAGGGAGCGTACGTTCTGTATTTCGGCAGATATTCCGAAGAGAAAGGGATCAAAACCCTTGCGGACGCCTGCCGGGCGCTGCCGCATATCCCCTTTGTGTTTGCCGGCAGCGGCCCGCTGGAGCGCAGGATTGCCGGGATGGCCAATGTGCGCAACGTGGGATTCCTCAAAGGGGAGGCGCTGGACCAGATGATACGGGGCGCCAGATTCTCCGTCTGCCCGTCGGAGTGCAATGAGAACTGCCCGTTTTCCGTGATGGAGAGCATCCGGAACGGAACGCCGGTGCTGGGCGCGCGGCGGGGAGGGATTCCGGAGCTGATCCGGGAAGGAGAAACCGGCTGGCTGTTTCCGGCGGCGGATGGGGAGGCGCTGACGGAGCGCATTGGGAGACTGTGGGACAGTGACGAGCCGGAACAGATGACAGAGGCCTGCCAAAGAGAATCCTTTGACACGCTGGAGGAATACGGAGAAAAACTGAGGGAGATTTATGGCCTGGAGCCTGTTTGAAAGTAAGAGGTGAGAGCGTGGCTACGCTGACTGATTTTGGGTCAAATTCCTCCGCAAAGTGAGGCGTGCAGATTGCAGGATTGAATTTTCAGACGCGCTTTGACATGGAGAGAGAAAAAAATGGAAGAGATTGATTTTGTGATTTTATGGGTGGACGGAACAGACCCGGAATGGAGACGCAGCCGTCTGCGGTTCTGCCCCGGGGACGGAGGAAACGGGGCCGATGAGAACCGGTTCCGGGACTGGGGGCTGATGCGCTACTGGTTCCGCGGGGTGGAGCGTTTTGCCCCATGGGTCCGCCGGATTTATTTTGTGACCAACGGGCAGGTTCCGCCGTGGCTGGACCTGGAGCATCCGAAGCTTCGTCTGGTTTCCCACAGGGACTATCTTCCGGAAACATATCTGCCCACGTTTAATTCCAATGTGATCGAACTGTGGCTGCACCGGATTCCTGGTCTGGGGGAACAGTTCGTTCTGTTCAACGACGATATGTTCCTGACCGCGCCTGTGGAGCCGGAGGATTTTTTCCGGGATGGGTTGCCCTGCGAGACGGCGCTGCTGGACCTGGCCACCGCGCCCGGCCCGGAGGACTGTCTTCCCCATATGCTGCTCAACAACTTTGCTCTGATCAACAGACACTTCCAAAAAAGCCAGGTGATGAGAAAAAACTGGAGGAAATTTTTTACCCTGCGGTACGGAAGGGATCTGCTGAGGAACTTTCTGCTGTGCCCGTTTCAGTATTTTTCCTGTTTTCGCGATTCCCATCTTCCCAGTTCCTACCGGAAACGTACGTTTTTTACTGTGTGGGAGGCGGAAGGACGGCTGCTGGAGCAGTGCGGGGAGCACAGATTCCGCTGCAAGGACGACCTGACCCACTGGCTGATGAAGTGCTGGCAGATCTGCGAGGGAAACTTCTGCCCGCGCCGCGCCTCCTGGGGACGCCATTTTGAGCTGTGGGAGGACGATCTGGATACGGTCTGCCGCAGCATTGCAACGGGAAAATACCCCGCCGTCTGTCTCAACGACAGCAAAACAGACATTGATTTTGAACACGTCCGCCGGCGGCTGACAGAGAGCTTCGCCCGGCTGCTTCCAGATCCCTGCGGATTTGAGACGGACAGGAAAAAGCAGGAGTGATGCTTATGAAGACCAAAACCTCAGGAAAAACAGTTCTGGCATGTTTTCTACTGACCTTTTTTGTGCTGCAGAATCTGCTGCAGCAGTGGATGGGACCGTTTCAGTATGCGGACGAGATGTTTGCACTGCTGGCGGTTTTCCTTCTGCCCTGGAAGCTTCTGAAAAAGAAGCTGCGTCTGAGCTGGAGCAGGGAAACCGTTCTTTTTGTTGTTTTTTTGGCGGTATTCTGGGTCAGCGGATGGTGCGGTTTTTTCCGGTACCGGTATCAGCCGTTTCTCAACGCGGCGAAGGATTCCTATGTGAACCTTAAATTTTTCCTTGCCGCCGGCGCGTCTTATCTGATATTTGCGGAAGACCAGGAGGAAGCCGCGGCCAGATGGCAGGAAGGCAATGGCAGAAAGCAGAGGGGGGATGCCGTTTGCCAGATGAAACAGAAGCTGTGGCTGACTCTCAACGGGATCACCGCCGCGCTGTTCGTTCTGTGTGTCGCGGACCTGTGTTTCGGGATTTTCGACGGGGATATGCGGGGCGGTATGCGGGCCGTGAAGCTGTTTTATACAGCTTACACGGTTCTGGCAGGCAACTGTGTGCTGCTGTGCGCAGTCTGCCTGTGGCTGCTGGAGGAAAAGAAGAAGCGCGCCGCCGTGCCCCTGGCAATGCTTGCTTTCGTCATGCTCAGTACCAGAAGGGTAAAGGCAGTGGGCGCGCTGGCGTGCATTCTGATCATATATCTTCTGGTGTTCCGCAAAAAACAGAAGCTGAGCAGAAGAATAAAGCTTCTGGCAGGCGGCGTGGTGGCTCTGGCCGCCGCCGCGGGCATTTATCAGGTGGTGAGCTACTATTTCCTCATGGGCGCGGAATCCGCCCGGGCGGTGCTGACCATCGCCGCGCCGTTTCTGGCCTATGACCATTTTCCCTTCGGCACAGGGTGGGGAACCTATGGCTCGGCGTTTTCGGTGGAGCCTTATTCTCCGGTCTACGGCATGTACCGAATGGCCGGTGTGTGGGGGCTGTCTCCAGGCTATCCGGAGTTTGTCTCGGACACCTTCTGGCCGATGATTCTCGGCCAGTGTGGATTTTTTGGTTTTCTTGCGTTTCTGGCAGTGTTTGTGCTGCTTGTACGGAGAATCTTTTTATTAAAGCAAGAGAAAGGTACGTTCGCCTCAGCGCTGGCGGTGCTCGCTTATCTTTTCATCTCCAGCACCAGTGAGTCGGCGTTCGCCAATCCCATCGCAGTTCCGCTGGCCTTCTGGCTGGGAGTTTTGCTGGCGTCATGCCCGCAAGCGGACGGCAGACAGGAGAGATTGCCGTGAAGTTTGATCTGAGAGAAAAATACCGGGAAATGCCTGCGGCGGTGAAAACGTCCCTGTGGTTTACCATCTGCCAGTTTCTGCAGAGAGGGATTTCCCTGATCACAGTTCCGGTTTTTACGAGACTG
>JAGHIA010000086.1 GCA_017887445.1 Fusicatenibacter sp. | reverse complement strand
GCTGAACTATTACACGCTTCGCGATGCACAGAAACTGCATTTCATGCAGTTTCGCGCTGCAGGCCTCGGGATTTTCGCACATTCTGTGCGAAAACACCTCGCGGGATAATGGCAGGCTGAACTGTTACATTCAGCCAGCTGAATCGTTACCCGCAGATTCCTGCTGGCAACAGTTCCGCGCCGCTGAACCGTTGCTTAATCTCTCGAACACTTTTCTGCGTCGATCGCCAGCACAAGCATCAGCACGCAAAGGGCGTTTTCCGGGTCGCGGATATCAAGCACATAGGTATCCGTCCAGTGAAACACCTCTTTGGAGATCACAGCGACGCTTTTTCCGAACCTGTCCGAAATCTGATAATCCCATTCCATAAAATTGCCTTCTACCTGCCATCCGTTGCATTCGATATGATATCTGGGTTTCAGAAACGTAAGCTCTTTATTGATACATCCCAGATAGCTTCCGTTCTGGTAGATCTCAAACTTCGGCAGAAACGACAGCACTTTCTCCTTTACCATGCCGATCTCATGTCCGAACGCGTCAAAAATCTTCAGACAATGGCCCCACGCCAGCTGTCCTTCCACTGTATAAACCGTCTTTCCGGTTTCGTCGTAAATATCATAGCTGTCAAACCACGAGAAAAACCTCTGCTTAAACAATAATCTCATAACTCTGCACCTCTCAAATCCTTGTCGCTTCCCCTGTCTCCATCTGCCGGAACTTCCGGCAATCATTAAACAGAATACCATTCTTCCTGCTGACTGACAAGCATAAAATCGTAACTGTTACAAAACATGGTAACTATTCAGCTGGCTGAATAGTTACAAAGCATGAGTGATGGCTTCGAGGGACAAAAACCCCCTGCAAAGTTAAAGAAAGGCTTTGCAGGGGGTTTTTATGATTTTATCGAATCACAGCATTACGACGGAAAACGCCGTAACTATTTTGTAAAAGCCTACTCATCCTGATCTTTCTCTGCCTGCCCCTGCATCTCCTCAATTTTGCTGAGCATCACGCTCATGCTCCGGTTCATATTCTCGATACTGCTCTTCAGAATGCTGAACGCATTGGCATACTCAGGATAATACTTTTTACAGTAGGAAGCCATAGGGATCAGAAACATGGAGGTTTCACGGATATACTTGCGCATTTTTTCGTTGGTGAACACATAAAGGGTATTGCTGTTCTGCAGACGGTCGCTCAGCTTAACCAATGCGGCTTTGGGATTCTGCTCTATTTTTCCGAAGTATTCTGCCAGTTCCTGCTCGTTCATCCCGGAGCGTTTGGTCAGAAGCCGGACAATCTCCAGAACTTCCTGTTTCAAATGATATTCGGATACAAGCTCTTTTCCGCCCAGCGGAAGTTTCTCCTGGCAATCCTCCAGCACGTCGTGGAGCAGGGCCGCCGCCAGCGTCGCATCATCGTCGATGCCATAGCTCATCAATGTTGTGCAGACCTTCAGCGGATGATAAAGATAGGGCATCCCGCCTTTCCGGTACTGCCCTCTGTGAAGCCGTTGGGCCAGAGAAAGCGCAACCAGTGTCTGTTTCAATCCCTTCGCAACGGCAAATCCTTTGATAAACATATACGGCTTGATGTACTGCACAAGTTCGTGTTCGTCAAATTCCTCATTCATTTGAACCGCCGGTTCCGTGTACCCCATATGACTTACTCCTTTCTCTTAGATCGTAACCGTTCAGCCAAGCCGAACCGTTCCCGTGGTGAACTGGCTTGAAACGCTTCAGAAAAACAAAAGAGCGCAATGCCGTCCGCATCACGCTTAAGAACAATATCTGCCTCTGTCATTCTGTAAAAGTTCAGCCAGCGTAGATATTGTCTATTATTTTACTCTTTTCGGATGCTTTTTTCAACACTTTTTTTGAATCCTGTCGATCAAAAAAGAAGAAATCGTCACCGTTACCAGGGAATACACGATCCTTCCCAGAGGGAGATAGGTCAGCGACAATCCCAGCACTGTGAAATCCGTAAAAAGATAGGCAATCGACAGCCGCCAGTGCGTAATATGTGAAATAGTCAGCGCCAGCGCGTCGTCCCCTCCGCTGGAACCGCCCTGCCGGACAATGATCCCAACACCGGTTCCGACAAATACTCCGCCAACTATTGCCGCCGCCAGCGAATACGCTGACAGATTGGGAAGCATGGGCGGAAACAGCTCCCAGATTTTGTAAAACAGCGACACGCTCAGTGTGGAAACAGCGGAGAGCCTGAGAAAGCTCCCGCCCAAAAGCCGGAACGCAAGAAAATAGCAGAAGATATCCAGCATCGGTGTAATGGCCGACGGCGAAACTCCAAGCCAGTTTTCCAGCAAAAGCATCAGACCGATGACACCACCCTCAGTAATTCCCGTCCGCTGATGGATATTATGGATACCAAAGCTGCACACTGCCGCTCCCGCCATAATAAACGCAACCTTTTTCCATGTGATTCCTTCCATCAGCCTTCTCCCGAGAACAGACGCACTTTTTTTTGAAATGCTGTATTTCATAGCAAAACTCTCCTTGCGGTTTTTTCGTCACTGGCTATAATAAAGGATATAGTAACTATAATGTCAAGGAGAAAAATGTAACAGTTCAGCCAGCTGACCTGTTACGGCATCTGTCCATCAAAAATCGCTTCGCGATGGGCCAGATGCCTGCAGGCGCTACGTTTTCAGACGGTCTGCGCAGTAAATGCGCAGGTCTGGCTGGACAGTTACGAAAAAATTTTTATGAAAGACCTGTTTTCAATCGGAGAACTTGCGAACTATCAGAAAATCTCAAAACAAACGCTTATTTATTACGACAAGATCGGATTGTTCTGCCCGGCCTTTGTGGACCCGGACACCGGATACCGCTATTACAGCGCCGGCCAGATCGACCGTCTGGACACCATCCTGATGATGAAGAAAATCGGATTTTCCCTGAAGGAAATCAAAGAACATATGAAAACTTACACCATCGACAGCAGCCTTCTCCTCCTGCAAAGGCAGCTGGCTGTCATGGAACGGCAGATTCAGGAGCTGCAGATACTGAAAAGCCGTCTGCAGCACCGCTGCAAACAGCTGGAAAACGCCAGAGATTACATGAAAACATCCACCGCTGTGGTCACCGAAACGGTCAAAGAACAATACCTCCTGGTGTGCCCGGTAGACGCCCCGTTTACCATGCTGGAGATCAGCATCGCCACCAAAAAATGTTTTGCCGACGCATTCCAGCGTCAGCTGCCGGTGTATTTCCAGTGCGGCGTCATCGTTCCCCTGCAGCGCATCCGGGAAGGCCGCTGCACGGAAGCCTCCGCCGCCTTCCTTCCCATCGAGAAGACGGACCAGACTTCGGAGCTTTTGCGGATGCCTGCCGGAACCTGCGTATGCACCTGCCATGTGGGAGACTATCTCTCCATTGGGCCGGCCTACGACAGACTTTTGCGCTATTGCGAAACAAATGATCTGGAAATCCTTTCCGACTCCTACGAATTCTGCGTCAACGATTATCTGACCACCTACGACGAAAAGGAGTATGTCACGAAGATCATGCTTTACGTCCGCCGGCGGAAGTCCCCCCGCTGAAGCAGCTTCCGCTTCAGCGCGTGTTTGAGAATGCATTCCCTCAATCTGCACGCCCCACTTTGCGGGAAATTCGCTCCAGAAGGATACTGCCGGTCATCATCAATCCGTACAGAATGGCCAGATACCAGGGAAACAGGCCGGCGCTCACGTTCTGAGCAATGATTCCAAACAGCGCCGGCGCCAGCATGATTCCAATATAGGAGGTCGCCATCTGCACGCCCATCACCGGCTGGGAAAGGGGTTTGCCAAACCGCTCCGGCGTCAGGTGCAGCATGTTCGGGAACACCGGGCCGTTTCCAAGTCCCACCAGGAACAATCCCGCCGCCGACAGAAACGCCGGAAGCGGCAGGAGCAGAAGGAGCACCGCGGCCAGTGTGACTCCCTGTCCCACTTTGATCAGCTGCCTGCTGGTAAGCCTGCCCGACAGGAGCCCTGACAAAAATCTTCCTGATGCAATCCCCACATAATAACAGGTGATCATCAGCGCCGCGGCATCCGCCTTCATTCCTCTGGCCTGGACAAGGAACGTGCTGCCCCAGACGCCGCAGGTATATTCCAGGCCGCAGGAGCCGATGAACACCAGACAGGCCCTGCGCACTCTTGGATTCAGCAGCAGCCGGATGACCCCGACATTTCTCGCGTAGGGCTGCTCCTCCTCCGCGGCGCTGTGTCCCGCCCGCTTCCACAGCGGAAGCGATACGATGGTCACCAGCGCGATCCCTGTCTGGAGCAACGCCACCGTGCGGTACCCGCTTCTCCAGGAACCGGCGGAAAGCGCCAGAGACATGAGAAACGGACTCACCGATACGCCGATCCCGTAAAAGCAGTGAAGAAAATTCATGTGCGTGGCTTTGTAGTGAAGCGCCACATAATTGTTCAGCGCGGTGTCAATGGAACCGGCGCCCAACCCCAATGGGACCGCGCAGAGACAAAGCCAGACCATACTTCCGGAAACAGAAAACCCAAACAATGCCGCAGCGGTTAGCGACGTGCTGACCGCGGTGATCACCGCCGTTTTGAAACGCCGGATCAGTTTCGCCGAGAACAGGCTGGAGACGATCGTCCCTCCGGAAATCAGTATCGTCACAAAATTTGCCCAGGATACGGGCAGATCCAGTTCGGTGTAAATTGCGGGCCAGGCAGCTCCAAACAGAGAGTCCGGGATGCCAAGACCGATAAAAGTAAGATAGATGACGAGCAAAAGCAGCGTTGCCATGGGTTTCTCCTCCTTTGAATCATCGTAGCTGCCGTAACAGGTCTGTTCGCGGCTGCTATAAATTGTAACTTCAAAGTAACGTTCAGCCAACTGAATAGTTACCCCTCAAACACACGCTTGTCATTATATCAGTTCTTTGCTGTTGATTCTTTCAGAAAAAGGGATTATTATATAACAAAAGCGCCAGATTTTCCGTTTTTCATCTTGAGCGCGTTTACAGTCCGCTTTTTAAAAAGAGGCCGGAGTCAAAAACTGGCATCAAAGAAAGGAAACTTATGAAAAAGAATATCACAACGGAGAAAGGCCCTGCCGCGCCGGTCAATACAAAAAGCGGCCTGGAAACCATGCGGCACGGCGACGACTTCTTCCCCTGCGCGCCGTATCTTGACGTTTACCAGACCGCCCATGACTTTTATCCCTGGCACTGGCACAACGAACTGGAAATCAGCTATGTGGTCTCCGGCTGCGTCCGCGCGTCGGTAAATGAGCAGCAGTACCTTCTGCATTCCGGCGACGGGATCTTTCTGAACCAGCGAGTCCTCCACTCCTATTCCGGCGGCGGAAAGCGGCAGACACAGATGCCCAACATCCTCTTTCACCCTTCGCTGATCTACGGGACACAGGACACTGTGTACTGGGAAAAGTATGTGAAACCTCTGACCCTTTCGCCGGACTTTTCTCACATGGTCCTCCGCGGGGACGTTCCCTGGCAGGCAGAGATTCTGGACCGGGCCAGACAGGCCTTTTCCTTCCTGACCGGGGAACCCTTCGGCTATGAGTTTTACGTTCGCGGCGCGCTTTCCGAGGTTCTTCTGCTGATGGCCCAAAAGATTCCCGCGGCCAAAAAACAGCCTTCCAAAAACCAGGCAGAAAACGTCCGCGTCCGCCAGATGCTGTCCTATATCCAGCTCCACTACACGGAACCGCTGCAGGTCCAGGAGATTGCGGACAGCGCATCCGTCAGCCGACGGGAATGCCTGCGGACGTTTCGCCGTGTCACCGGCAGTTCCCCCATGCAGTACGTCATCGACCTGAGGCTTCGGAAAGCGCGCCAGCTGCTGGCGGAAACAGACCTTCCGCTGCTGGAAATCTGCGGCCTTTGCGGATTCCAAAGCCAGAGCTACTTTACCAAACTCTTTCACCAGCGCACTGGCAGTTCCCCTGGAAAATACCGCAATTCAGGGAACAGTTCAGCCAGCTGAACGGTTGCGCCAAACGGTTACTGGTTCAGATCAATGATGCCGCGCATATTTGAAAAAGCTGCCCGACGGCAGCTTTTTCAAGTCACATTTCCAGATCTCCCCTGGAAATCTCTATAGAGGGATAATGCTCCAGCGCCGTCAGAAATCCTCCACAGGCTCTGCCGGACGGAAGATCCTCGAATCATTGCTTTCAAGGACCACCTTCGCTTTCTCCGTGGCTTCCTGGCAGAAATATTCCTGCGCGTTGACCAGCGTTTTTCCTCTCCGGTCAATCTTCTCGTAAGCGCCGTCCGCCTGAAGCACATGAGCTTTTCTGTTGTCCGCCATCTGAATCTCCAGAATGTGCATAACCTCTTTTTTGATTTTTTCATCCTCCACCGGGAAAACAATCTCTACCCGCTTATCAAGGTTTCTCGGCATCCAGTCGGCGCTGCCCATATAGACTTCCTCACTGCCGTTGCTGTAGAAATAGAAAATCCGGGCGTGCTCCAGGAAATTTCCCACAATGGAGCGCACTGTGATATTCTCGCTGATGCCCGGGATTCCCACCTTCAGACAGCAGATGCCCCGCACAATCAGATCGATCTTCACGCCTGCCGCCGACGCGCGGTACAGGGCGGCAATAATATCCCGGTCGCACAGAGAGTTCATCTTGGCCACGATATGCGCCTTCAGGCCCTTCCTGGCGTTTTCCTCCTCCATGGCGATCAGATGCAGAAAACGGTCCCGCATCCACAGGGGAGCCACCACCAGCTTGTTCCAGCGCTCCGGCTCCGAGTAGCCGGACAGCATATTAAACACCGCGGTGGCGTCCTCGCCGATGCGCTCATCGCAGGTGAGCAGACCGCAGTCCGTGTACAGCTTGGCGGTGGAATCGTTGTAATTTCCCGTTCCAAGATGCACATAGCGGCGGATGCCCGTCTCTTCCCGGCGCACCACCAGGGTGATCTTGCTGTGGGTCTTCAGGCCCAGCAGGCCGTAGATCACATGGCAGCCGGCTTTCTCCAGCATTTTCGCCCAGACGATGTTGTTTTCCTCGTCGAACCTTGCCTTCAGTTCCACAAGCACCGACACCTGCTTTCCGTTCTCCGCCGCCTGGGCCAGCGCGGCGATGATCGGGGAGTTTCCGCTGACCCGGTACAGGGTCTGCTTGATGGCCAGCACATCCGGGTCCTTGGCCGCGCTCTTGACGAAATTGACCACCGGATCAAAACTCTGGTACGGGTGATGAAGCAGGATATCGCCTTTGCGGATGTTTGTGAAAATATCGTCGTCGTTCATAAACTCCGGAACAGCCGCCGGTGTGTATTTGGGGATCTTATACTTTTCAAACCCCTCCAGTCCATACAGCTTCATAAGGAAGGTCAAGTCCAGGGGGCCGGGGATATAGAAGATATCCTCCTCGCCGATACTGAACTCTGTTTTCAGGATTTTCAGAAGCCGCTTATCTACCTTGTCCTCTACCTCCAGCCGGATGACCTCGCCCCACTGGCGCTTTTTCAGCTGTTTCTGGATTTCCTTCAGAAGGTCCGCCGCGTCCTCCTCGTCGATGCTCAGATCCGCGTTTCTCATAACCCGGTACGGATGGGCGCAGACCACGTCGTAGCTTAAGAACAGTTTGCCGATGTTCCGCTCGATGACCTCCTCCAGAAGAATCACCGTCACCCCCTGGCCGTCAGCAAACGGAATGGTCAAAAACCGCGGAAGCACGGAAGGAACCTGTACCGTGGCAAACTCAAGCTCTGCCTTCTCCTTCTTCTGCTTGTCTCCTTTTCCGGAAACGTCCTTCTTTCCTTCCTCTTTTTTTCCTTCGTCCTTCTTGCTCTCCTTTTTCTCTGCCTTGGCGCCAAGGCCCTCGCCTTTTTTCAGGATCAGCGCGCCGATGTTCAGGGACTTGTTGCGGATCAGCGGAAACGGCCGAGAGGAATCCATGGCCATAGGCGTCAGCACCGGATAAATGTTCTCCTCAAAATAATCGTCCACATAGGCTGCCTGTTCTTCGGTCAGATCCTCATGGGAGCTGACGATCTTCAGGCCCGCCCGCTCCAGCGCCGGCAGCAGGGAACGGTTGTAGGTACTGTACTGCACCTGCACCATCTCATGGGTCTTGACACTGATGGCCGCCAGCTGCTCTTTGGCCGTCATGCCGGCGATATCAGTTTTGCTGTAGCCTGCGTGGACCATATCCTTCAAAGAGGCCACGCGGATCATATGGAACTCGTCCAGGTTGGACGAGGTGAAATTCAGGGATTTCAGACGCTCAAACAGCGGAAGATTTTTGTCCCGCGCCTCGCTGAGCACCCGCTCGTTGAACTGCAGCCAGCTCAGCTCGCGGTTGACGTAATATTCCGGTTTCAGATACGGGGTATAGTCGTAATCCATTTTCTTTCCTCCTTACATTGGCCGTTTCACTTTCAGGATTGGGTACACGCTGAACACTTCATAGAAGAAATCCATCTTGTCCTTGCACAATCCCTGCTCCAGGGTAAAATCTCCGTTTACCGTCATCTGCAGCGTCAGCTGGCGCTCCCGCAAAGCGGCATGAACCTGCTGCACCTTCTGCTGGTGACTACGGTCCAGCGTGTTTGCCAGCCTGAGGATCGCCGTCAGCTCGGCAATCTTCAGATATTCCTCCTGGCTGACCGCCGCCACCTGGGCAAACTGGTCATACCGGGGCAGAGGCTCGGTATTGTACCTGCCGATCAGCGCGATCATCTCCCGCTCCGCGTGGGACAGGCCGATGATCTCATTGGACATGATAATATGGTAAGTACACTGGCCCGGACTGTTCAGACTGATATATTTTCCCACATCGTGGAGCATGGCGGCGATCTTCAGAAGCAGCCGCTCCCTGGCTCCCATGCCGTGGATCTTCTTCATGGCGTCAAAAATTTCCGTGGCGATCATGTCCACATTCTGGATATGAGGACGGTTCACCGCGTAACGCTTGCCGATGTTTTTCGCGGCCATGAGGATATCGTTCTCGAAATTGTGGCTCACCTTGATCAGCTTTTTCGCCTCCGCGTACTCGTAGGCCAGTCCCCGGGCCAGATGCGTGCCGGGAAGCCAGATCTTCTGGGCGTCCATCATCTCGATCAGACAGTTGCAGATGACCGCCGCAGGACTCATCAGCGAAGCGTTCTCCAGCGGAATGCCGAACTTCACCGCCAGCTCCATGGGCGAATGACCGCTAATCTTCCCGTACCAGCTGCCAAACGTATCTCTGGAGATGATCCTGCTGGCGCGCTCCTCCTCGTTCTGGAAGATGGCGTTGGTAAAAAAGTCGCCAAGCAGCATGATATGTTCGATCTTCCGGTCCTTCAGATACATTTTCTTAAAACTCAGCAGCTCGTTCCAGATAAATTCCTCCACCAGCATTTCATAATGAGGCGTCTCGGCGGCGATCCCTGCCAGCCGCTCCCGGATGCGGACGCTTCCCATCCGCAGGTTCTGGGTAGTCACCAGCGCATCTTTGTCAAACAGGGAAACCTGGGCGCTTCCGCCGTCCAGGTCGATGATGGCGGTTCCTTTTTCAATGATCTTGTTGAAATCCGTCTCCATGGTGGCCAGCGCCTTATATCCAAGGAAACGCTGCTCGGAATTGCTGAGGATCGTGACCTCAAGTCCCGAAAGCTGCCGGATTTTTCCCAGGATAAACAGACTGTTCTGGGCTTCTCTCAGGGAACTTGTGGCCACCGCCCGGTAGGCATCCACCTTGTACCCTTTCATGATCTGGGCAAAATCTGCCAGAACCGCGCAAAGTTCCTCCTCCAGCTCCGGACTGATCTTTCCGTTGGTATATGTGTCCTTTCCAAGTTCCATGCGGTGATGGATTTTGTCGATGCTTCTGATCCGCTGTTTTCTGGAGATCTCAAAAATTTCCAGAAAGACATCGTAGGTGCCAATGTCAATGGCTGCAAAGGTTGCAATCTGCATAATCTTCCTCCCTTGTGCTGCGGTAACACATGTTTACCCCTTTCATGGCGCACTCGCTGCGCCAATAATGGTAGATTTGGAAGTTTACTTCCAAACTTACCCCTTTCATAGCGCACTTGCTGCGCCAATAATGGTAGATTTGGAAGTTTACTTCCAAACTTACTCCTGTTTCGGTCTGCCCAGCAGATAATCAATGAACTGCTGCGCTGTCCTTCCGGAGAGTCCGCCGTGATTCAGCTCCCACTTGTTGGCCTCCAGCAAAAGCTCCTCCTCCGGCATCCGCACACCGTAACGCTCCGCCAGCGTCGTCACGATTCTCTGGAACTGCTTTTTGTCCGGCGCGCCGAAATAGATGGTGACGCCAAACCGGTATACCAGAGAAAGCTTCTCCTGCACCGTATCTGAAGTGTGCATATCCTCCCGGATCTCCTCCTTGTCCCGGTAGGTTTCCCGGATCAGGTGGCGGCGGTTGGAGGTAGCGTAAATCAGGATGTTGTCCGGCTTCTTTTCCAGCCCTCCCTCGATCACCGCCTTCAGATACTTGTATTCCGTCTCAAACTCCTCGAAGGAAAGGTCGTCCATATAGATGATAAATTTATAATTCCTGTTTTTGATCTGAGCGATCAGCTCGTTGAGATCCTGGAACTGGTGCTTATACACCTCGATGATCCGCAGACCCTGGTCGTAATAGGCGTTGAGGATTCCCTTGATGCTGGAAGATTTTCCTGTTCCCGCGTCTCCGTAGAGCAGACAGTTGTTGGCTTTCCGCCCCTGGACAAAGGCTTCCGTATTGTCGATCAGCTTTTTCTTGGCGATCTCATAACCCACCAGATCGTCCAGATGAACATGGGCGATATTGGTGATGGGAAGGATCTCCACCCGTCCGTCCACCCGGTCGATGCGGAACGCTTTATGAAGTCCCAGCTTGCCCACGCCGAACTCCTTGTAAAATTGGACCATGTCCTCCATAAACTCATCCGCCGTCTCCGCCTGCTGCAGCTTTACGGACAGCTCGCCGATGCGGTCGCGGACGCGCTGGTTGAACAGCTTGTTGGGACTGTCGGTGTTGCGGTATTCGCTGATGATGGTGCCGTCCCCGGAATCAAAGATCCTGTCAAACACACGGATATCAAAGTCAAACAGCTCCTTGAAACGGATGAAATCATGCTTCGCCATCTGGTTGATGCTTCCCTCCACACGGCCCACAATCTCACAGGAGGTGGAAAAAGCATTCTCTTTATTGACCAGAAGGTACGTCAGATAGTTGCACCACAGGTTTCCGGAAAATCCATAGCGGTTGGCCATTTCCACCAGACGGTTCAAAGCGTCGTAAAACATGTTCCGGTAAAATACCAGGTCACGCTCAATGGTCTCGTTCTGCACCGCCTCGATCATCTCCGTAAAATCCTTCAGTACCTGATCTTCCTGGAAATTGCGGTATAAAATACATTCCTCGATTCTTGTCATCGTTCGTCCTCTTTTCTATTGTTTCTTATGCCAAAACACGCGCGGTCCCGCGGCTTTGGACCGGTCAGTAATTCCCGTAAACCCGAAGCTTCTTCGCCTCCGAGGCAATGCCAAGCAGCGCGTTTTTCACCGCGGCGTCGCTTAAGTTTCCCTCAAAATCCACAAAGAACCGGTACTCCCAGTTTCTTCTGGCGATGGGCCGGGATTCAATTTTTGTCATGTTCAGATTGTTGTAAATGATATGGGACAGGATGTTGTACAGAGAGCCTGTCTCGTGGGGCAGCTCGATGCAGACGCTGATCTTGCGGGCCTTTTTCTCAAAATACGGTTTTCCGGAGATAATGACGAACCGCGTCTCGTTATTGCTGCTGACAAATTCCTGGTCAAGGATCTCCAGCTGAAAATGCTCCGCCGCGTACCGGCTGGCAATGGCCGCCTTTTTCGGGTCGCCGCTTTTGGCCACCATCTGGGCCGCTACCGCCGTGTTCAGAACCGCGGTCTGCTTCCACTTTGGATGCTGCTCCAGATACGCTTTGGACTGGGCCAGGCCCTGGGGATGGGAATATACCTCCGTCAGCGACTCCTTGTCCGCCCCCGGAACACCCATCAGCACATGAGCCACCGGAATAATCTGCTCCCCGACAATGTAATGGGGATATTCCACCAGCAAGTCGTAGATATCCAGCACACTGCCGGCTGTGGAGTTTTCAATGGGCAGCACCGCGTAGTCCGCGTCGCCCCGGCAGATTGCTTCCATGGCATCCTTCCAGGTTTCCACATGAAAGCTTCTGATCCCGTCCCCGAAAAAGGTTTTCATGGCCGCGAAGCTATAAGCGCCCTCCACCCCCTGGAACACCACCGTGGCATTCTCAGAAGGAAGCTTCTCCACCTGAACATATCCGTTTTCCGGCAGACCGTCTGTTTTTCCTTGTTCCCCCAGCAGCTGATACTGGCGTTTCCGGCTGATGGACATGATCTGCTGGAACAGCTCCTGCACCGCTTTTTTGTTGAACTCCCCGGAAGCCAGCGCTCCCAGCGTCTTAAGCTTGGAGACTTCCCGCTCCCGGTCGAATACCGGTTTTCCCACTTCTATCTTATACTCCGCCACCTGCTGGGTCAGCCGCATCCGCTGTTCAAACAGCTGTACGATCTCCCGGTCGGTGACGTCGATTTTTTCTCTGATCTCGTTTAAATCCAACATGCTGCTTATCCTTCCTGTTTCTCGTCTTTTCAATTATTCTACTATACTTTCTGTCGTTTTACAAGAAACCTTGGGTTAATCTCCACCCAAAACAGAAAATTTTACACAATTCTTACAAACGGAATAGACTTACAAATAGAAAAGCCTGAAAAAAGGCGGCGCAATCTTTTTACTGCGCCGCCTTTGCAAAGCATCCCACAATTTCAACCCTTATGATGCCAGCTTTTGCCCCTAGAGTATGTTTGAAAATTCATTCCTACCAGTATATTTTTAACACCGCGATTTCCGGCGGGTTGTTAAACCTGGGCGCCAGTTCCCGGTTCGTTCCAAGTCCGCTGGTGACAAACAGCTGGATCCTCCCTATTTGATACAATCCATGGATATATGTGGGAAACCACCCCTGGTCTCCGCCGTACATACCGCCCAGAAACGGAAGCACTACCTGGCCTCCATGGTCATGAGCGCTGACCACCAGATCCACATCCCACACCTCGCTGGCATCTCCAAAAATAAAGCTGTCCGGCCGGTGCGACATCATGATCTTCAGCCGGTCCGTGTCCTGAAACGCCTGAAGAAACTCCACCGTGTCCGCCGGTGCGTCCAGCGCCTTATGCTCCCCGGTCGTTTTGTCCGGACCAAACGCGTAATCATAAAGTCCTCCGATACGGACAGCGATCCCCGCAGCCTCCAGATCCGCATATGCCCGATCCAGAACCACGGCTCCTGCCTGTGTCAGTTCCTCCACAAGCTGTCTCGCAGAAGCAACGCCGTCCTGTTCCATATATGCGATCTCATGATTGCCAAGAGCATAATAAACCGGAGCAGTCTCCCGCAGCCGGCGGATCAGAGTTGCCGGCACCTGGGCCGATGGGGAATCCGCGTTCAGAATATCCCCGTCCATCAAGATCAGATCCGGCTCCTGGGCCGCGATCTTTTGCACCAGTCTTTCGTTGTCTTCGCCAAATTCATGGTCATGCAGGTCGCCAATGACAACGATCCGAAGCTCTTTCCCGCCATTTCCGGCGCTCACCTCATATTCCCGCACCACCAGAAAATTTTCCGATACCCAGAGACTGGCCAAAACATAGACAGCAAAAAGAACAGCCGTCACCACAACCGCTTTCCACACCCTTCTCTTTTTTCTGACCATGAAACGTATCTGTCTTCTCCTTCCTGACACCATCCTGCCCCGCAATCAGAAACCGTTCCGCCTGCCGCTGCCCCGCGAAACGATATAACACGGTCCGCTACTTCGCCGCGCCAGCGTCGCACGCTTCGGCCTTCCGGAAAAAGAAAAATCCGATCAAAAACATCAGCGACAGCACCGCCACGCCATACCGGGAACTTCCGCTGACCATCGTGGAAACACCCATGACCGTCGTCCCCATAAACGCGGCGCCTTTTCCAAAAATATCGTAGAACCCGAAATATTCGCTGGACTTCTCCTTTGGGATAATCTTCGCGAAATAAGATCGTGACAACGCCTGGATCGTCCCCTGGAACACCGCGACGCACACAGCCAGGAACCAGAATTCCCAGGCCTTGTCCAGCTGCAGGGCAAATACCGCGATGGCGAAATAGGCCAGGATGGAAACCTGGATCAGCCGTCCGTTGCGGAACCTTTTCGAAATTTTTCCAAAGGCGATGGCGCAGGGGAACGCTACCACCTGCGTCAACAGAAGCGCCAGCACCAGGTCTGTATCGGAAATCCCCACATCCTTTCCATAGGTCGTGGCCAGATCGATAATCGTATAGACACCGTCAATATAGAAGAAAAATCCGATCAGGAAGAACAGGATCTGCCGGTTGCCTCCCAGGCCCTTCACCACGTCCGCAATCCGCCGGAAACTCTCCTTCACCGGCTGGCCCACGCGCTCCACATAATGGATCTGACGGTAGTTGCGGATCAACGGGATTGTCACCCCGGCCCACCAGGCCGCATTGATAAACAGCGCCAGCGTCATCGCCAGACTGCCGCTGATGCCGATGGAGTCCGCGCCGAGGATCAGCACTAAAGACGCCACAAACGGAATACAGCTTCCGATATACCCCCAGGCATATCCCTGAGAAGAAATCTCATCCATCCGTTCCTCTGTGGTCACGTCCGTCAGCATGGAATCGTAAAAAATCAGACTCAGCTGATACCCTGTCTTCGCAATGCAGAACACTGCAAGGAACGCCAGCCACTTGCTGGCGAAGGCCATAGCCAGACATCCCAGCACACCAACCAGAAAAGTGCTGACAAACAGCGGCTTCTTATAATTTTTCGTGTCCGCCATGGTTCCCAGGACCGGACCGAGAAGCGCCACAAGGATTGTGGACAGGGACAGGGTAAAGCTCAAAAACGCGGTGGAATCGCTGTTGGAAAGGTTGTCCGCCGCAGCGATGTTCTTAAAATAAATTGGTATGATCGTCGTACACAGCATGGTAAACGCGGAGTTTCCCACATCATACAAGATCCACTGTTTTTCCAGGCTAGTCATTTTTCCGGCCATAGATAGATTCTCCTTCGATTTCTTTTATTGTTACTGTTCACAGTCGTTCACGGTAACTTCGCGGCTCCAATGAAAATTCGCTCCACGAATGGGAGCCGCTCACACCTGAATCATGTTCTCACGCCGCAAACAGCAAGGGTTTGCGGCTGCTGTGAATCGTAACCTTTTATTCAAAGTTCCGCTGGAAGCGTCCGGACAGGGGCGCGCCGTTTACGATCGCCTCGTTCAGTCCCTCCAGCTCGCCCGGCGCCTCGTCCAGCGCTTTCCGGTACAGGACCAGGAGATTCTTTGTAGCCGCGGCGCATTTGGGATTTGGATGTTTTCTCATGATCTGTCCTTCCATGGACTCATACTGGCCGCAAAGCTTCAGAGCCCCCAAAAGAGCGGCTCTCTTGATACCATTTCTGCAGATGGGAAGATGCGTATAAAATTTCATGCCTTTCAGACATTCCGCGATCTCCGCCTGAGAAAGCCGCGGAAAGCATCTCTGGATTACCCGGTTTCCCTTGGTGTAGGGGCAGATGGGCGCGGCCGGCTCGTAGCGGAACGGATCTTTCCGGTCCATCTCCATCAGCTCCCGGTCCAGATGGGTCTCGATCTCCGCATGGGAGATTCCGGTCTGCTCCACCACCGCGTTGATGTATGGGTGGCAGGTGGAATCCAGCAGAAAATGGCAGGCGTATCCCAGCAGATACACACGCAGAGCGTCGTCCGGATTTTCCTGATACACCGAGATCCTTTCCCTGAAAAACTCCGCCGCCGTCTGCCGGTGCAGCCGGGAACCGTATTCAGAAATCGGATTTTGCATCAACGGGTGGTAGTAAAAGAAGATATCCGGGCCATGCAGGCCGATCAGATACAGTTTTTTGTATTTTTTTACAGTCTCCCTCAGATCCTTCGGCAGCTTTTTCCAGACCTCCCTGCCAAACCGGTCATGTGCATACGTTGTGGGCATGTTTACCGCCTCCTTTTTCATTTTCTACTCATTACTTGCTCCTGACAATTCAGCTGGCTGAATCGTTACCAGACTGCCTCTGTCCCGCCGGGTGTTTTCAAACACACTCTAAACCTCCAGCCGGATCTGGATCTCCTCCTCGGCCTCAGCCTTAAAGTCCTCCAGTTTTACCGGACTGATGGTGGGAAGGTGCTCGGTGGAATCCACGCCGAAATTTCTCAGAAATTCCTCTGTGGTCCCCAGAAGGATCGGACGTCCCGGCGCGTCCAGCCGTCCCAGCTCCTGCACCAGGTTGTACTCGATCAGCTTATTGATCGCGTGGTCGCATTTGACTCCGCGGATCTTTTCAATCTCGATCCTCGTCACCGGCTGTTTGTAGGCGATGATCGAGAGGGTTTCCATCATCACGTCGCTGAGCACCGCTTTCTTCGGCTGCAGCGCAATGTTCACCAGATATTCATAGTATTCCTGTTTTGTGCACATCTGATAAGCGTTTTCCAGTTCTATGATCTGGATGCCCCGGTCTTCCCGCCGGTAATCGTCCATCATACTCCGGAGAATCTTGCGGGTCGTCTCTGTGTCGTGCCCGATGGCCTTGGCGATCTTTGGCAGTTCCAGAGAATCGCCCATGGCAAAAAGCACCGCTTCCACGGCGGCCTTTGTCCGCTCGATGGTCTCCGGGCGGTGCACTTCCTTATAACTGTCCGTCTTCTGACTGCCGTTGTGTTCCATTTTTTCCCCTTTCATGGCGCACTGGCTGCGCCAATAATGGCAGATCTGGAAGTTTACTTCCAAACTCTTACCTCTTTCATGGCGCACTGACTGCGCTACTGTTGTCTATCGCTTCCCCTTCTTCGGTGTAGGGGACCACCACCGTGTCCTCCGCTTCCAGGGATTCAATGTATATGTCGCCGAACGCCTCCTCCTGGGCAATGCGGATCTTTCCGGTCTTCATCAGCTCCAGGACCGCCAGAAAGGTGACAATAATCTGTATTTTGCCCGGCTGAGCCTCCAGCAGAGCCCGGAAACTGAAGCTGCGGTGGGCGACGGCGTACCGCTCCACATAGGTCATCTTGTCCGGAAGGCTGACCTCCTCCTGCTCGATCTTTCCGAACTTGCTGCGGATCGGGTCAATCTTGTCCTCCTGTTTTCTGAGGATCGCCCGGTAGATCGCGTTAAGTCTCTCCAGTGTGACGCCGGAAAGCAGATCGCCGGTATCCACCGGCTCCCGGTATTCCAGAACCTCGCCGGGGAGCGTCGGCTTTTTGTATACGGAGCGCGACGCCTCGTTCATACGGTCACGCAGTTCGTAGGACATATACTTGTACATTTTGTACTCCAGAAGCTGACGCACCAGTTCCTCTCTCGGGTCCTGCTCCTCTCCTTCCTCTGTGACCTCCCGGGGGAGCAGCATCCGGCACTTGATGTCCAGCAGCGTGGCGGCCATCACCATGAACTCACTCATCACATCCAGGTCTTCCTGCTCCATCTGCCGGATATAGTCCAGATACTGCTCGGTGATCTCCACAATGGGAATGTCGTAAATATCTATTTTGTTTTTGTCGATCAGGTGCAGCAGAAGGTCCAGCGGACCTTCAAACACCGGAAGCTTTACAGGGATCCCCATTCCAGCCTTCTCTCCTGTCCTTTTTGATTCTCATAGTTCGTTGCCATCGTTCACCTCTGGTCCGCCGCTTATCTCCAGAACCACCAGCTCCCTGGGATTATGAATCCGGACCGGGATGGTGTGTTCTCCGCAGCCTGCGCTGACAATGCGGTATCTTCCATTCTTTTCATAACATCCGCGGCAGTTCTCTGGAAACAGCCGGAAATCCGGACTGATCAGCCCGCGCGTTCCAAAGCCGGCCACCCCGCCGTGATAATGACCGGACAGCGTAATGTCGGCGCCAAACCGGTCATAAGTCGCGGCGTATCCCGGATGATGGGCAAGGAGAATGGACAAAGCGTCGTCCGGCGGTGTGCCAAACACCTTTGTCAGCTCCGTCAGCGGCAGTTCCCGGCGGCAGAAGCGCTCATAGTATGCCCGGTCCATCTCATAGCCATAGATCAGTACCTGATTCCCATCTTTCCAGAAGGAAGCCGTCTGATTTTCCAGGTACACAGCCTTGGTTTTTGCCAGACCGTCCCGCAGCCTGTCGTAGGCGTCTCCATATTCTTCCGGATATAGCTTCAGGCGGTATTCGTGATTTCCGCAGGCATAAAAAACCGGGAACTCCTCCGCCAGCCTCTTCACCGTGCCAAGTCCCGGCTCCAGCGGATATCCCGGTTTCGCCACAATCTGATCGCCGCCGATGAGCACCGCGTCCGGCCGCTCCCGGCGGACCAGTTCCATCAGGCCGCTGTTCTCCGGCCCGAAAACCACATTGTGAAGATCGCTGATAAAAACGAACCGGAAGGAAGTTCCCTGCTGTCCACGTTTTCTGATTTTTAACTGATATCTGCTTATTTTCAATTTCTTCATGTTCTGATTATACTGCAAATCAAAAATCCGCACAACCCCTGGTTTTCAAACACGCTCTAACGCCTCTTTGGCCAGCTGGTCCGCCAGGTCGTTCCAGACATCTCCCGAATGGCCTTTGACCTTGCAGAATGTAATCTTCACGTTTTCCGACGCCTTCCGGTAAAACTCCCGGTAGGCTTTTGTCCCCTCTTTCTTGGCCTCCCACTGACCTTCGCACCATTTGGCGATGCCTTCATAGTCGTGATAGACGCACAGACTGGAGATCCCGTGGTCCAGACAGAACTGCATCGCTGTCTGCGCGCCCTTGATCTCGCCGGCCACATTTCGCATGGCCGCAAGCTCCGCATCCGAATAAGACTCGTGAAAATGAAGTTCCTGCCCCTTCCAGAACAGCACCACGCCGCAGGAAAAACGCCGGGACGGGTGATAATAGCTTCCGTCCACATAAGCTACCGCTTCCGCGCTATTCCGCGCAAGAACGGCGTTTGCCGCGTCATTTTGCGCGGCTGCCTCCACAAACAGAGCGTCCTTCTGAAGCGCCTGCACAGGCGTCGGAGTCTTCTGTTCTTCCCGCGCAGCGGCCTGGGACTTCTGCTTTTCCCGCGCAGGCGTCAAGGCCTTCTGTCCTTCCTGCATATCTCCGGCCATCGCTCTGCCTTTTGCGAAACGCTCTGCCTCCTCCATAGTCGGAAAGCTTTTAAACGACGCTCCCGAAAAACCATCCACCTGTCTCTTACATTCTTCCCAGGTCAGATACACGCCGGGAACCCGGCCGTTCTGTACCGCGTAAAACTTTTTCTTCGCCATTGTCATCCCCTTGTTTTTTCTCTTTTTATGCCGTCGGCAGCAGACGTGTTAGCGCCTCCTCCAGGTAATCCAGGAAACCAGCTTTTTCCACATCCGCCGCGAAAAGGATCGCTACGCTTCCGATCTCCTGTCCGTTCCAGGAATAGACGGCTCTGCCTGCCGTCTCGCCTTCGCGCACGGGAGCCTGCACCTCCTCCGGCAGTTCTATGTATTTTTCCACATCCGTAAGGCTCTGCCCTTCACAGTTCAGATACCGGAATTCCGATTCAAACGCCACAGGGACCTCCTTCTCTTTTCCCTGCGCGACAGCGACGGGTTCCAGCGCTTCCTGATTTTCGTCCACATAAAGGCTGCATTTCCCGAAGCCATAATTGAGCATCGCCGTGGCGTCCGCAAAGCGGACTTTATGATCCGGCGCTCCCATGACCACCGCGATCAGTGTGATCCCATCCCGTTTGGCAACCGCCGAGACACAGTATTTTGCCACCGAGGTGCTTCCTGTTTTCAGTCCCACGCATCCGTCATAGGTGGAGATCAGCTTGTTCGTATTCGTCAGGGTGAATGGTTTCGTTCCCTGAGCCGTCACATGGGTGATATCTTCCATCCAGATGGAGGAGTATTCCAGAATCTGCGGGTATCTCCGGATCAGCTCCCGGGACACTGCCGCCACATCCCGCGCAGTGGTGTAATGACCGGCCGAGTCGGTAAGTCCGCAGCAGTCCTCAAACCTGGTATTTTCCATGCCCAGTTCCGCCGCCTTTTCATTCATCCGCGCGACGAATTCGCTCTCCGTCCCGGCGATATGCTCCGCCATGGCCACCGACGCGTCGTTTCCGGAAGCCACAACGATACACTTGATCAGCGTTTCCACCGTCTGCTTCTCGCCTTCCTCCAGAAACACCTGGGAACCACCCATGCTCTTGGCATGCGCGCTGGTGGTAACCTCCTCCTCCATCGTCAGGTTCCCTTTCTCCAGCTCCCCGAAGATCAGCAGCAATGTCATGATCTTGGTGATGCTGGCCGGACTTCTCTGCTCGTCTGCATTCTGCTCATAAATAACCTGCCCGGTGGTGGCCTCCATCAGAAGCACAGAGGGCGACGCAAGCGCAAGCCCCCCGCTCTGCTGGGCCGTCTCCTGACTGCCCTGTACTGCGCCGGATGTTTCCTGGCTTTCCGGCGCTGCCTCCTGTGCCGTACCGTTTCCGTTTTCCTCATCAGCCAGAACCGGGACCGCCGGCCAGATGGCTGACAGAAAAAAGAAAAGGGCACAGATCCCGCTAAGAAATCGTTTCATACATACACCCCATCTTTCTTTATATGGTAGAGCGTGTCTGAAAACTCATTCCTGCAATCTGCATGCCCGTAACGATTCAGTCAGCCGAATCATTACGCACGCCCCGCTTTGCGGGGAATTTCTGCAAGATGTGCGTCACAGTTTGTGGGGAATTTGTTCCAAAATCAGGAGGCGTAGCAGGCTACGCTGACTGATTTTGGGGCAAATTCCACGCAAAGCGGGGCGTGCAGATTGCAGGAATGAATTTCCAAACACACTCTAATGTATGAGGAATCCATGCCCTTTTATACCTTTCGCCAGCAGTTCTACAGCATCGGCGCAAACAGCCGGAGTACCGACTGGGCGAAGCGTACGGCCAGCGGCCTGGACCTTACCCAATCCAGCGTCATCTTCTCCGAAACCTCAAATGTGTTCAAAGCATCCTCCTTGATTTGCAGGACCGAACTGTTCTTATAGAAGAACACGCCGCACTCAAAATGGAGATACAGGCTGCGGTAATCCACGTTGAACGTGCCGCAGGTGGCCATTTCATCGTCGCAGACAAAACTTTTCGAGTGGATAAAGCCGGGAAGATACTGGTAGATCTTCACACCGGATTCCATCAGCGGCTCATAATATGCCTGCGTCAGTAAAAACACGCTTTTCTTGTCCGGAATCGCCGGCGTGACGATCCGCACATCCACACCGCGCTTTGCCGCCTGACAGAGCGCCGTCAGCGTCTCGTTGTCCGGGATCAGATACGGCGTGAAAATATAAAGATACCGCTTGGCGTAATTGATCATATTCAGGTAAACGCTGGCTCCCACCGTCTCGCTGTCCATGGGCGAATCGCCGTAAGGCTGAACCAGGCCGTCCGCCTGAAACTCGCCCATATGGTACATATGAGGACGGTATTTGTCAAATTCACAGGCCGCGCCGGTGATGACGCTCCACATCTGCAAAAACATCACAGTAAACGTCCACACCGCGTCTCCGTGGATCCAAACGCCTGAATCCTTCCAGTGACCGAAACGCATCTTCTTATTGATATACTCGTCGGCAAGGTTGATTCCGCCGGTAAACGCCGTGTGACCGTCGATCACCGTGATCTTTCTGTGATCCCGATTGTTCATGACCACGTTGAGCACCGGCCGGAACTGATTAAACGCCGCGCAGCGGATCCCATAGGACTGCAGCGTCTTGTAATACTGGGCAGGCAGTGTGTTGACACATCCCAGATCATCGTAGACCAAACGCACCTCGACACCCTCCGCGGCCTTCTCTTTCAGGACCTCCAGAATGGAATCCCACATATAGCCTTCGCCGATGATGAAATACTCCATGAAAATATAATGTTCCGCCTTCTTCAGTTCTTCCAGATATTTGGCGAACCAGTCCTCGCCCACCGAAAAATACTCCGTCTGAGTGTTGGAATACAGCGGCGCGTGGGCATACTGTCTCAGATAACGGCACTGTCCGGCCACGCCGGGATTTTCCTTTTCCAGATATTCTTCCCAGAAATGGTCCTTTTTAAAAATATCCTTGTTTTCGATCAGTACCTTGTCGTAGGCCAGCCTGAACTTATGGGCCAGCCTGGAATGACCGAGAACCGCATACAGGATGATCCCCACCACCGGAAAAACCAGAATACAGAAGGTCCACATCAGCTTATAACCCGGATTCAGATCCTGATTGATCAGCCGAAACACCGTTATGATTGCCACAAACGTCAGAAAATAGGTCACATAAATAGATTCCTCGTTCAGGATCAGAATGACCCAGACGAGCCATACAAGCTCCAGCGCCAGCGCGGCCAGAATGATAAACAGCCGCGTCGACATAACCTTCAGAATCCTTCTGGCCAGTCCGAACACCTTGTACAACAGGTTCCAGATTGCTTTCATCTTACACTTCCTCCTGCCGCCGGAACACGTTCCCAGAGCGTGTTTGAACTCAGACACACTCTTGCGTTTTCCGGCGCTATTTTAAAAATCCCCGGGGAGATACGATACTCACCGGGGATTTTCTGCACAATTAATTATACTTACGTTTTCTGGCAGCTTCAGATTTCTTTTTGCGGCGAACGCTTGGCTTCTCATAATGCTCTCTCTTGCGAATCTCCTGCTGAATGCCTGCCTTTGCACAGCTACGCTTAAATCT
>JAGHIA010000085.1 GCA_017887445.1 Fusicatenibacter sp. | reverse complement strand
TCGAAATATGCTCTCGGATGTGCGCAGACCGGGCATACCTCAGGAGCTTCCTCGCCTTCGTAAACAAATCCGCAGTTGCGGCACTTCCATCCAAGAGGAGCGTCTCCCTTGAAGGTCTTGTTCTCGCGATAGGACTCCAGCAGCTTAAGGTAACGTTTCTCATGAGCCGCCTCTACGCGGGCAACGCCCTCAAATTTCGCAGCCAGCTCCGGGAAGCCTTCCTCTCTCGCTTCTCTGGCCATTCTCGCGTACATGTCGGTCCACTCAAAGTTTTCTCCGGCTGCCGCGTCCTCAAGGTTTTCTTCCACATTGCCGATGCCGTGAATTTCCTTGAACCACATTTTGGCATGCTCTTTCTCCTGATCCGCTGTCTCCAGGTACAGCGCTGCCAGCTGCTCGTATCCCGCTTTCTTGGCAGCGGATGCGTAATAAGTATATTTATTTCTCGCCTCAGATTCTCCGGCAAAGGCTGCCAGAAGGTTCTGCTCTGTTTTGGTTCCTGCGTACTTGGACATGTTTTTTTCCTCCTCGTTTTTTCATATAGAAAACGGAACGATTTTCCATTCCGATAAACCATTCCGTTTTCAATGTTCCGACAGGTCAAATGCGCCTGCGGCGATTCAGACCCTGTGCCGGTCAGATTTTTTTCATTTCGTTTCTGTTACGCGAATCGTTCTGATTAGCCGAAGTATCTCTTCAGAAGACCCTCGAATGCTTTTCCGTGACGAGCCTCGTCTCTTGCCATCTCATGAACGGTGTCATGGATTGCGTCCAGATTCGCCTCTTTCGCACGTTTTGCCAGGTCAACCTTACCAGCGGTAGCTCCGTTCTCAGCCTCTACACGCATCTCCAGGTTCTTCTTGGTGCTGTCGGTAACAACCTCGCCCAGAAGCTCAGCGAATTTTGCCGCATGCTCAGCCTCTTCGTAAGCTGCTTTCTCGTAGTACAGGCCAACTTCCGGATAGCCTTCGCGGAACGCTACGCGGGACATTGCCAGATACATACCAACCTCGGAGCACTCTCCCTCAAAGTTTGCTCTCAGGTCAGCTTTGATATCCTCAGATACATCTGCCGCAACGCCTATAACATGCTCTGCTGCCCAGGTCATCTCGCCGCTCTGCTCGATGAACTTCTCAGCCGGTGCATGACAAACCGGACATTCCGCCGGCGCTGCTTCTCCCTCGTAAACATATCCACATACGCTGCAAACAAATTTTTTCATGATGATAATCTCCTTTTCTTTTTTATATTTTAAAATCAGTAACTATTACTGATTTTAAATTACCACATTAGTACGGGTTTGTCAAGTTCATTTTTTGATTTTTCTATGAACTGTTATAGATTTTCGTAACGATTCAGCAGGCGGAATCGTTACTGATTGTCCTATTTTCAGGATTTCTGTCTGCAATTTCCGCAGATCCCATAAAAATTTACCGAATAGCTTTCGATGAGTCCCTCAAAATTTCGCTCCGCCTGCTCTTTGATCTCACTGATGTCGTCCATTTCCATATCCAGTACCGCGTGACATTTGCGGCAGACAAAGTGATTGTGTGGAGACACATCCGCATCGAAACGGTCCGGACCGTCGCCTGTCGCCAGACGTTTGATCTCCCCCAGCTCCGAGAGCAGGGACAGATTCCGGTAAACGGTTCCCAGACTGATGTTCGGGTATTCCTTCCGTATGTCTGTGTAGATCATATCGGCAGTGGGATGGTCGTTCCTCTGCATCAACTGTTTCTTGATGGATTCCCGTTGTCTGCTGTATTTGAGATTCGACATAGGTCAGTTCCCCTTTCTCTTTTAATAATAGTAACAATTACTATATTTATATCATAGTGGAACGGACCTCTTTTGTCAAGCCTTTTTCTGAGAAATTTTTAAATATGGAGTAACAGTTGTAACTATTCAGCCAGGTCCGTGCATTTACTGCACGGACCGTATGAAAACGTAGTGCCTGCGGGCATCCGGCCCATCGCGAAGCGATTTTCTATGGCCGGATGCCGTAACTATTCAGCTGGCTGAACTGTTACAATATGGATAACCGTCGTGTAATCGTTACTAACCGTCAAAATCCCTCCAATATGAGGAGTGGCCAGGCGTCCGAAGACACCTGGCCTGTTATTATGAAAAAATATTATGTGTAATGATATTATTTCCTGTGTGCAAGCGAACGTTTCATATCAACACATCAGTTGTATTGTAACTTATACTTATGAATAAATTGTGAATACAGCATAAAGCTTTTGTTAAATCCGACGAATGATTTTCGTTTTTGCTTATTTTTTTATATATTTCGCGCAAGATTGTGTCTGAAAATTTTGCGTCACAGTTTGTGGGGAATTTTCCGGTTCTCAACCTGTCCGTTCTATGATAAAATATAACATAATGCCGGCGCGTGTCCAATCATTCGTAATCCTTCGGCAAAGCTGAACAGTTACGGTCATTCACATTGGGAAACGCTTTCATGCGCGTTCTGGCACGTCAGTTTTGCAAAGGAGGCTACCGTATGCCAACAGGCAACCAGGAATATATCCGCGATATGAACCGTTCGCTTGTACTGGAAGCGATCATCAACCATGCCCCCCTGTCCCGCGCGGATTTATCAAAAATGCTCCATCTCACCAAGGCCACAATCTCCAACATCGTTCAGGAGCTGATCGACCGGGCATTGGTGCTGGAGCTGGGAAGCGGGGATGCGCCCATGGGCAGAAAACCGATTCTTCTGACCTTTAACCATCGCTGCGGCCATGTGATTTCCGTAGACTTCGGCGTTCAGCGTATTTCCATTATGACCAGCGACCCTCTGGGATGCGGCTGCGAGGTGCATGAATATCCCTCTCAGAGCGACCAGACGCTCACCGACCATCTCATCGCGCTGCTTCGCGAGACAATCCGCGCTCTGCCGAAAACTCCCTATGGCGTTCTCGGGATCAGCGTGGGCATTTACGGTGTTGTCTGCGACGATACGGTTTTGTTCACCCCGTACTATGACCTGAAATATTCCAATCTGCGCACACTGCTGGAGGAAGCCTTGCACGTTCCGGTCATTGTGGAAAACGAGGCGAACCTGTCCGTGATTGGGGAAGCTTCGTTCCGCCAGCGGCATAAAAATATGATTTTTCTGAACATCCACGAAGGCGTGGGCATGGGAATCCTTGTAAACGGACAGCTTTACAAGGGCCAGAACGGCTACGCCGGAGAATTCGGCCACACCATCCTGTTCCCCGACGGCCGTCCCTGCCCCTGCGGCAACAAAGGCTGCCTGGAGCAGTATATCTCCGAGACGGCGATCCTGAAGGAGTATGCACACGGCCATGGCCGCACGGCGGCGTCCATCGACGAATTTCTCTATGCGTACAGCCAGGAAGATCCTGCCGCACAGAAAGCGCTGCAGGATTTTATCCATTACACAGCCATCAGCCTGAACAATGTGCTGAACACCTTCAATCCGGATATTATTGTCATCAACAGCTCCTTCACCAACGATATTCCGGGACTTCTGGAGCAGATCACCGCCTCAGTCCAGAACCGGCTGCGCTGGTACCTCCACGTCGTACCGTCGCAGCTTCAGGACGTATCGGTGCACCTTGGCGGCGTCTGCATGTGTACCACGCGTTTTCTTGGAATCCGTGAACTGCATCTTTCCTGACAGAAAGGGATAGAGCGTGTTTGAAAATCCATTCCTGCAATCTGCACGCCCCACTTTGCGTGGAATTTGCCCCAAAATCAGTCAGCGTAGCCCGCTACGCCTCCTGGTTTTGGACCAATATGCTCATTCACAATTATTTCCAAGTTTGTTCATTATTTTTTTACATTCGAAACACGTTTTCAACACATTTTCTGACTATACTATAACCATAAAATAATTCAAGCCAACATTATTTTATAACAATTTTCTTTTTCATATTGCCGATGAAAATCGGCTCTCCTTCCTTTAATTAAATAGAAACAACAAAAAAACCAGAGTTGCTGCTGGTTTTTTTGTTGGGAAAAATCGTGCGAAAAAGGCCCGGATTTTCACGACAGAACGTGAAAATCCGGACCTTTTTCTTACCAATCATTTCGCGCAGACAATTTTCAGACATGTAGCAGTTGAGCCTGCCACTATCCCGCGAGGTGTTTTCGCACAGAATGTGCAAAAATCCCGAGACCTGCAGTGCGAAACTGCACGAAATGCAGTTTCTGTGCATCGCGAAGCGTGTAATCGTTCAGCAGCGCTGAACTGTCACTCAGACACGCTCTAGCTCGTCCGCAAGCCTTGCAAAATCCTCCAGGGCCAGCGTCTCTCCCCGGACGGTCAATGCAAAACCGCAGGCAGTAATGGCTCTCTCCACTTCCTCCTTGGAAAACTCCAGGGCAGGACTGTTTTTCAGACCATTGGCCAGGGTTTTCCTCCGCTGGTTGAAGGAGGCGCGGATCAGCGCAAACATCAGCTTTTCATCCTTCACCTCCACCGGAAAGGACGCATGTTTTGTCAGGCGGATGACCGCGCTTCCAACCTTGGGACGCGGCATAAAACAGTTTGGCGGCACGTTGGCCACAATGTATGGGTCGGCGTAATACTGCACCGCCAGGGACAGCGCGCCGTAATCCTTGCTGCCCGGCCCCGTCTGCATCCGGTCCGCCACCTCTTTCTGCACCATGACCGTCACAGACTCCAGCGGAACATGATTTTCAAACAATCCCATGATAATGGGCGTCGTGATATAATAAGGAAGGTTTGCCACAACCTTTATGGGCCGTCCCTGATTTTTTTCCCGGGCCATACGGTTCAGATCCACCTTCAGGATATCCTCGTTCAGCACCGTGACGTTATCATATTCCGACAGCGTGTCGGAAAGAATGGGAATCAGGTTTTTGTCGATCTCCACCGCGCAGACCTCTCTGGCCGCATAAGCCAGATACTGGGTCAGCGTGCCGATCCCCGGACCAATCTCCACAACAAAATCGTCCGGGCCGATCTGTGCCGCCGCCACGATCTTGTCCAGCACATGGGGGTCGATCAGAAAATTCTGTCCATATTTCTTCTGAAATACAAAGCCGTACTTCTGCAGTACGGCTATCGTATTTTTCGGCTCACCGAGCCAAGGTTTCTTTTTTTCCATAAATTTCTCTTCCATGGCCATTAAAAATCAAAATCTTTCTCGTAGAGGATCACGCGGTCGTCGGAATCTCTGTGCTTGCGGGATACCTTCCGTCCAAGCTTACGCGTTCCCTTCTCGGCGTGGGAGATGGCTTTGTCCACCATGTCCTTGACATTGGTGATGGTCATCGGCTCTCCCTCTTTCTGATTGTCGCCAATCTGGGTATACAGGGCGAGCACTCCCATCTCATCCATTTTATATCCGTTTTCGCGGGCATACGTTCTGGCGAAAGTTACCAGCTCGTCGTTGGTGAATACCGGGATGGAGATCACGGTATCAAATTTCTTCGCAAACTCCGGATAATTGTGGAACATGCCTCTCATGCTTGTCTTCTCATCCTCAATGATCAGCACCAGGCTGTCGGTTCTGAAATCCAGCGCCTTGGAAAGCTTCTCCACCGTCTCCGGATACATCAGACCGGCGCGCTCGATCAGCAGAAATCCTCCTGCCAGCTTGCCAACCACATGAGCCGGGTCTTTTTTGTTCAGATCCGACGCGTCCAGCCGCGCCATTTTTGTCGCCGGTATTTTCAGGTCCACACAGATTGCGCGCACCAGACCTTCCGACAGACGGGTCTTTCCGGTTCCGTAACCGCCCATGATGGCGATATTTCCCCGGCGGGAGGTCCGGTCTCCTGCATGATGGTAAACGCCGTGCATAGCGTCAAGAATCTGCTGGTCCATACCCGGAACCTTCGCAAAATATGTAAACAGAGCTTTCTGCTCGTCGTTCAGCTTATCCGGCTGCGTATCGTTCAGGATGCGCATTCTGCGCTCCTCCGGTGTCTCCTCCCGCAGCACTTCCTCCACAGACATGGGAACGGTCTCTTCTTTTTTTACACCGGAAGGCATCTCGATGGTGCGGTCCGCTGTGTTCTCCACTGTCATGACCTTTGTGGCGTCTTTGGCCGCTTCCTGGGACGGCTGGGACGGAATCTCTATCTCCAGCTCCTCCGGCGGCAGGATGACCGGATCCGGTATCTCCATGGTCTTTTCCAAATCTTCTACACGGCCAAAGCGGGAATCCTCTGCCAGTCCGCCGTCCGGCGTACGCTCCGCGGCGGTATTTTCTGTATCGCCGTCTGGGATGCGCTCCGCGGCAGTGTTTTCTGTATCGCCGTCCGGGATGCGCTCCGCGGCGGTGTTTTCTGTATCGCCGTCCGGGGTACGGTCCGCGGCAGTGTTTTCTGTATCGCCGTCCGGGGTACGCTCCGCCGCTGCACTTTCTGTGTCTTTGCCGGGCATACGCACGTCAGAGCCTTCCGTGCCGCTGAACATAAGATCGATCGCGTCGCTCTCTTTGCCGGCAGCGGCGCTGTCTGATGTATCCCTGGCATCTGCGCTTTCTTCTGTTTCCGGATAACTGCCGGTGGTAATCTCATCCGACAGACTGTCCGCCGTTTCCTTGAACAGAGCCTCCAGATCCAGATCATCCGCCGAATACCCAGGCACAGGACCGGTCTCGTTCTGTTCCGTCTCCTGCTTTTTATCTGTCTTTGTTTCCTCGGTATTTTTTCTTAACTGCTCCGGTCTGGTGCGAATTGTTTTTCCCGCATTCGGATCCGGAGAAACCTCCACATCCATTCGCTCCGGCTCCAGCTCTCTGACGGAGTAATCCTCTTCCCGCGTTTCCGGCTGTTCCACTTTTTCAGATTTCGCCGGTTCCTTCTTCTTTACGTCAGGAAATACATTGCGGATGCTGCGGATCAGTTCATTGTGAAGATCCACGGTATTTCCAAGGAACGTCGGAGCCGTATAAGCCGAACCTTCCGGCATCTTCTCACTGTGGCCGCCGTTTTCACGGGCCGCGGCCGCCTCTCTGAATCCGGCGTCCTGAACCGCCGCGGCGCCCGCCTGGTCCATACGGTCCAGAAGGCTTCCCACCTGCTTCTCGCTGATATCCTTGCCTGCGTTCTCATATTTCATCCGCTGGGAGGACGTCAGTGCGGTATAATTCATCTTCAGTTCCAGGGCCTTGGTGACATACTTTCCTTCGCTGAACCACAGTTCCAGCTCATCGCAGGTATCAATACATTTCTGTTTCTGCCCGCTGCGGCTGTAAAGCAGCGCCAGCTCGTAGGTCCACCGCTCTGTCAATTCCGCGTCCTTATAAGCCTCCAGCGCCTTGATCTGATCCTCAAGGGACGCTTTCCTGCCTTTCAGAATCTTATAGCGCAGTAAATATCTGGAAGTATCATGAGGTGCCGCAGAAACAAACTCATCGTAATATTCCTCTGCGCTCTCAAAATCCTGCATCTTCACAGACACTTCCACCAGGCGGTACAAAATTCCTTTTCCGATGGATGAGCGGTCATATGCCAGCAGAAGAATATCATTCGCTTCCGGATACATCTTGTTGGCCTCATAAACATCCGCCACCATCGACAGGGTTCGTATACTCTTGACACGACGCCAGTCCACAGATTCAACAATCGCCAGGGCGCCTTTGTAGTCCTCTTTATCGGCAAGACTGGTCAGCTGGTCCAGCTTGCTCCGATATTCTGCTTTATCCAATGTTTTCACCTCATTCTGCTTCTGCTAAACGCGGCGGTCCGAATGGCCGGACGGCCGCGCTTTGTCAACATCATAGACAGAATTAAGTGTATCACACTCATGGGGGAATGTCAAAAAATTTGTAAGTTCAGCCTTGAATCCCGGGTCTTCGCCACTGGTAAAAGGGCCGTTCCCATTTCCAATCAAAACAGCAGCGTTTTTCTTCTTCTCCCTCAAACCAAACAACGTTCGTACGCCTTTGCTTCTTCATAAACTGCATCTCGATAAAATCTGCCAGTGCTTCCCAATCTAATTTCTGAAATTTGTGGCCGCCTTCACGATAATGAATGGCATTTTTTTCCTTTACTCCAAGAAAATCATAAACCTCCTGGGCTGCTCTCCACATAATCTGTGTACCATAGGGATTTGACCAATCGTCACCACATCCTTCCGTCGTTATAATTGGCCGTGGGGCAATCAATGCACGGAGCAAATGCCCATCCACGGGAATCTGCCTCTCCTTATCGCCCACATATTGACTCAGTCCCTTCCCCCACCAGTAAGCAAAACTTTTCTCTATATTTGTAACGGTTTCACAGGAACCAAATCCAGGACCGAAATGTCCGCCCAGAATCCTTAAGGAACCGACGCCCAGACAACCAGATCCATTGGCATGACACATGGTAAAACGGTCGTCATAAATAGCCGCACACAACGCCGCCTTGCCTCCCCTGGAATGTCCTGCCGACACAATCCAATCCCTGTTGCAATACGGCTGTTCTTCCACATAATCCAGAAGTTTTCTCATCCCGAACGCCCACTGTGCAATTCTTCCCCAGCCGTAACCTGCATATGCTCTGTCTAGAAGTGTTTCTCCCGGTGTGTCCGCCGCCAGATCACAGCGGCAGAATGACGCAAGGATCATTCCCCTTTCGCATACAAGTTCTTCTTCCGCAGGACAAATATCACCTTTTTCATGCCGGTTCCATATGATTACCGGATACTGCCCTTTCTGTATTGGCCGAAGAATTTCTGCCGGAATATGAATCTGCTCATCCCGCCCGAAAACCAAGTCAATATCTTCCAGAATCATCCGTCCATCGTATAAAAGTCTGCTATTCCTAACAATACCTTTCGCTTTGTCTGGATTCTTCGGAAAAGAACCATAGATTTCTTCCTCCAACAATTGTTTCCACTCTTCCCGATATTCCATCCACTCTTCCGACGTCTGAATCCTGCTTCCGTCCAATCTCTGGAACAGATCAAAAACGTCTGTTAAGTTCCTTTTGTCATTTCTCATAAATCCCTCTCCTTTCACCTTATTCCCCATCTTCACACGGTTTCGCCTGTACCTTTACTTATGCTTATCCATGTTCAATACCTGTTTTTCCGATACTCTGACGGTGTACACCCCTTCTTTTCCTTAAACACGCGAATAAATGTCGCATAACTGGAAAAACCGCACTGTCTCCCAATTTCCTCTATCCCAAGCTCCTGATGTTCACTGAGAAATTCCTCCGCCTGGTTTATGCGGATATTAACCAGATATTGCCCATAATAATATCCCGTATGACGTTTCAGTAATTCCCCCAATTCTTCCGGATGATACTGAAAAAGACCCGCCACATACTCTTGTGTCAATTCCTCTCCCATGTGATTTTCCATAAACTCCATGACAGCTGCTAAGCGTTCCGGCAAAAGTACGCCTTCTGTCTGATCATCTTCCGCCTCCAGTTCGCGTGCAATGGTCACAAAAATCTGTATCACCAGTGCATAAATTGAACTTGTCCGCATCTTATTCTCACCATAATATTCCTGCTCCAGTTCCATAATGTATGCATTCAGCTTTTTCTGCAGAGATGCTTTGGAGCTGTCTATTTTCATCAGCGGAATGCGAAATCCGAACATTGATTTATACTCTTTAAACTGATACAGAAGACCTAAATCTGCAACAAAAATAATTCTCTCCCCGTATTTCTGTACTGGAAGCAGTTTATGCGTACACCCATGAGGAATCATTAAGATCTCTTGTTCTTTCAGAAGCAGTTTCCTTCCGTCACACATAACAGGATACTCCCCCATAATCGGCATAATAAATTCAATCTCATTGACAGAATGCCAATGTTCCGGATATCCTTCCTGTGAATTGTTCCTGTACAGATTCAAGTAGCGCATTTTATCAAAAACTGCTTTTTCGTAGCGGCTTTCAAGAGTTTCAATGCTGACGTTTTTCATATGCACAATCCCTCTTATATTCCCTTGGAGTACATCCATATTGCTTTTTGAAAGCTTTCACAAACGCCGCATAGCTGTTGTAACCACAGCGATTCCCAATCTCCTGCACAGTCAGCCAGCTGCTGTGCTCCAACAGCTGTTCTGCCTGTTCCATGCGCAGCGCGCTCAGATACTGATTAAATGTCATTTGTATACTGTCCTTAAAAAGTCTGGCAAAATGATATTTGCTGAATCCAAACTCCGCCGCAACCGCTTCCAAACTCAATGCTTCCTGCAAGTGTATTTTCAGATACTCCTGCACCTGTAAAAAATATTCACGCTTTTTATTAACCTTGCTTTCATCCGCAACCAGCGGTTCATACAATCCGCTTCTGGAAAGAATCACAAAGATTTTCAGAATCAAAGAATAAATATATGTATCACGAAACAAATACTGATGATAATACTCATTTCTCATTTTTAAAATAAGTTCATATATTTCCTGATGAACCCCTCGGTTGCATCTGCTTAGATACAAAACTGGTGCCCGGCAGGACATGATATCCGAGTAGTTTTCACACAGACACATGAAATCCATATTAACCATAAAAACAATCCTGCCCCCACTCTCCTTGGAAGGCAACAGACTGTGAACTTTTCCCGGCGGAATGATCAGCACATCCCTTTCTTTCAAATGAAATACTTTTTCTTCCACCATCACCTCAAAATCGTTGTATAACGGCACAATAAATTCAAAAAAATTCCCATGATGCAGATGTGCCGGATAGCCTTCATAATCCGTATTATAATACCACTGAAGATATTTGGACTGATTAATATATGAATATGTCTGCGGTTTTCTGTCCATAAACTTTCCGTCCCTTTTCTCTGATGCCTCCATGCTGCCGTATCAATTTATCCTATCAACTTCTCTGTTCCTGAACAAGTGTTAAGCCACTGGTAAATTATTCCATATACAAAGTTTAGGACTGAATCTTCTCAATTTTACTGATTTTTTTCTACCTCTTTTCTGTTTATCCTTTTCTGCGTTTTTCATTCTTTCCCTGCTTATTGGCATTTTACCTGTTATCATCCTTTTACTGCTCCAGTAGTCAGTCCCGACACAATCCTGTTGCTGAACATGGAATATACAAGAATTGTCGGAAGCATTGCAAGAACAATCGCAGCAAACATTCTTACATAATCTGTTGCATATGGACTTACAAACGCAGTCAACCTGACAGGAATCGTCTGAACCTCCGGACTATCAGTAAACACCATTGCAACCAACAACTCGTTCCAATTTCCTACAAATGTCATCAACCCCACAACAAAGATTCCTCCTCTTGACAACAGCAGTGCAATTGTAAAAAATATCCGGTAAATGGAACATCCGTCAATACACGCAGCCTCATATACCTCCCATGGAATACTTTTAAAAAATCCATTCATCAGATAAATTGTCATAGGGAGCGCAAAGGCCGTATAAGGAAGAATCATACTGAGATAAGAATCTGTCAGGTGCATTCTAACAAATACGATAAATAATGGAATCAAAATACAATGAACGGGCACCATCATGCCAAAAAGGAAAAGATTCATCGCCTTCCCAGCATGTTTCCATCGCATAATTCCAATAACAAACGCTGCCATGGAGCCAATCAAAATACTTGCCACCAGAGTGATGACACATACAATAATGGAATTCAATGTCGCCCTTTGAAGTCCCCCCGCAAACCATGCAGAAGCATAATTTTCCCAGTGTAAAACCTCAGGAACAGACCATGGTTCTGTCATGACCTCTCCGTTTGTCTTTAAAGATACAAAAAACACCCATAATAGCGGAATCAGGTAAATTAGGACAAGAACGCTCAAGACGATATATTTTATAATCCGTGCTGCGCCTGTCGCCTTCTTTCTCTTCATTCTCCTAAAGCACCTCCTCGTTGCACTACTGCGGTTTAGAAATCCTCCACACGGATAGCTTTATTAACAATTCCAGATACTACGATACATAAAACCATAATCATGATAGAAATTGCACTGGCATAACCAAATCGCATACCGCCAAATGCCTCATTGTACAAATGCGATGCAAGAACCTCCGTTTGATTGCTCGGCCCGCCTTTCGTCATATTGTAAATCAAGTCAAAAAACTTCAGGGAACCGATACAAGACATTGTAATACTGATTTTTGCCATTGGCTTAATCAGTGGTAGTGTAATATGAAAAAACGACTGTACTTTGCTTGCCCCATCGATTTCGGCCGCCTCATAATAGTTCTCTGAAATTCCGGCAATGGCGGCCATATACAGCATCATACTCGACCCCATATATTGCCATGCAGCAACTCCTCCAATCACCCACATCCCCAAAGGAATATCCCATGAAATATCCATCAACCACAGTGGACCTTGAATACCAAATTCTGCCAGTAATGCGTTTATTCCCATGTTAGGGTTAAATAAGAACGAAAATAACAGCGCAAGCGCCGCCGAGGAAATAACGCACGGAAGATAATAAATATTTTTGAAAAAATTCCGAAAACGCATTCCCCTCGACGACAGCACAGCAGCAACCAAAAGTCCTATTGTCTGCTGTGTAATCAGCGAAAATACAACAATAAACAGACTGTTTCGAATTGCAATCAACATGACTCTGTCTGTTGTAAACATTTCCACAAAATTATCCAGTCCGACAAATTCAGGACTTCCAACAGAATTCCAATCACAGAAGGCCAACGCAACCGCACAGACAATGGGGATCAGCATAATCGCCAGAAAAACCAATACCGCCGGTGTAAGAAAGATAACAATCGCCTTTTTATTTTTCAACACTTTATCCATACATTTGCTCCCTTCTGCTTTTCACTCATCTTACTGTGCGCTTTCCTGTTCAAATACCTCCTGCACCCTGGCAAATGCTTCTTCCGGGGACGCTTGGCCCATTGCGATAGTAAAGAAAGCATTGTCAAACTCACTGCCTGTTTCGGAAGGCAGAGTTTCGTTATAATACCCGAAAGATCCCGACATATTTGCCATGTAGTCGCTCAGCTCCTTTAGCTGAATCGGCGCCTTATCAAAATTAATTTCCAAATTCTGTAACACCGGAAGCCTTCCTGCAATTTCAGAAAAGTTTTTCTGTACCTCTTCTCCTGAGAGAAGCTTAAGGAATTCAACTGCCGCCTCCAAATTCTCTGTATCATGATCTATACAGATATTGTCCGTCTTAATAATCCAACGGTTTGCATCGCTTTTTGCTTCATCAATAGCTGGAAATGGAAATACGCCAACAGAATCCGCCACCGTTGATTCTACACCGTTAATATCAGAAATCGCCCAGGACCCGGTGACCATCATAGCCGCCTGGCCTGTGATAAACTTTGAAGTCATCTGTGCATTGCTATCTCCCAGAAACGAATCCTGAAAATATCCCTGATCTGCCAACTCCTTCATACAGTTTCCGGCATTTACAAAACTTTCATCCGTCCAATCCAGACTTCCATCCACAATACTGTTCACATACCCGCCGTTTCGGTCGCTAAGATACCCACCAAGAATACCTATTACCCAGTCTTCCGCTCCGCTCGTAACAATCGGCGTAAATCCTCCATCCTTGATTTTTTGACATACATTTAAAAACTCTTCCCAATTGTTAGGGATTTCCGCCTGAACCTGCCCAAAAATATCTTTATTATAAAAGACACAGGCACTGGCCGCTTCCATCGGCATCGCTACAATCTGATCTTCATACTTCAAGGAATCAAAATATGCCGGGTTAAATGTATCGTACCATCCGTCTTCTGCCATAACATCATCCAACGGCATTAAAACTCCCGCCTCTGCAGCATTTCTCATAAGATTTCCCGGATGGCACATAAAAACATCCGGAAGATCGTCAGCCGCAACCAGAGCATTCAACTTAATGTAATAATTGCTAATATCACTGGTGGTCACTTTAATCTTGTATCCATTATCCGCCTCATTGAACATATCCACTGCCACTTTGAACTGCTGTGTCGTCAAATCAGTGGATGTTTCCAGATCATCCCAATAGAAAATCTCCAAGGTCTTTTCCTCTCCGGACGACTTTTTGTCCTCGTCAGTATCCGTCTTGCTGACGCTTTGGCTGTTTTCTAAATGATCCTCTCCGCTTTGTCCGCAACCAATCAATAATCCTGAAAGCATTGTCACCGTTAAAAATCCCGCCAATACCTTTTGTTTCATAAAACAATTCCTCCTTTTCCCTGTTCTGTCTGTCGCTTGTTAAGTTATTTCCCAAGCAACCCTTTTGTTTTCTGATGACAATATCTTAGCATTGTTTAAAATCATGAACTTTACTATATTGCTAAAAACATTCTATTTTATTGTGCGTTTTTATATATTTTATCTCTTTAATCCTGATATTGTTGGTTATTATTCCAGATTTTATTCGTCATACTCCATACTTATCATCAATCAGGAACAATTCTTTACATGATTCATTGACGAAAGTGTGCAATGCACCTATAATAAAAATAATTCAATTAGGCGGCATACAAAAGGGGAAAACTACGAAAGATACAATGCGTCAGTCAGACTGAGCCTCTGTAAAAACACACAGCTGTTCAGCCAGCTGAATTTTCCTACATTTTCATATGGTCTGTGCAGTAAATGCACAGACTTGGCCGAATAGTTACAAAATACACCGCAAACGAAAGGGGGCCAAAACCATTGAAGAAAAAACTTCCTGTCGGCATTGACGGTTTTGAAAAAATCAGAACAAATGATTTTTACTATGTGGATAAAACAAATTTCATCGCGGACCTGCTGCAGAACTGGGGTGAGGTAAACCTTTTTACCCGCCCCAGAAGATTCGGCAAATCTCTGAATATGAGTATGCTGAAACATTTTTTTGAGATTGGCTCCGACCGTACTCTGTTTGACGGGCTGAAAATTTCAGAAGAAAAAGAATTATGCGAAAAATACATGGGACAGTTTCCGGTGATCTCTCTCAGCTTGAAAAACGTTGACGGTCTGGATTTTGAAACAGCTGCCGCCGCTCTGCGGAATATTGTCGGGAAAGAGGCCCTGCGCTTTCAATTTCTTTCAGACAGTTCAAAGCTCTCGAAAGAAGAAAAAGATACCTACCGGCGTCTGATCAAAGTCGGCACGGCCAGTCAGGCAATTTTTGATATGACAAACTCGGACCTGAGCGACAGCCTGCTGACCCTGTCCCAGCTTCTGGCCAAACACTATGACAGAAAGGTTCTTCTGCTGATCGACGAGTATGACGTTCCGCTGGATAAGGCTTTCCATGCAGGTTACTATGAGCAGATGACAACTTTAATCCGAAACATCTTTGGCAACGCATTGAAGAGTAACGAGAATCTTTACTTTGCCGTCCTCACGGGTTGCCTGCGGATTTCCAAAGAAAGTATCTTTACCGGCTTAAATAATCTGAAGGTACACACAATTTCAGACAGCCGGTACGATGAATATTTTGGTTTTACCGATGCGGATGTAGACGGACTGCTGGACTTTTATGGCCTGTCCGGTTACAGAAATCTCATCCGCGACTGGTACGACGGATATATCTTTGGCAAGGTCCGCGTATACTGTCCCTGGGACGTGATCAATTACTGTGACGTCCTTTTGGATGACCCGGAAGCCGAGCCGGAAAATTACTGGGCAAATACCAGCGGCAATGACCTGATCCGCCGCCTGCTGAAAAAAGCGGATCAGACCACACGGGATGAAATCGAGCAGCTGATAAATGGAGGCTCCATCATAACCGCTGTCCGGCAGGAACTAACTTACCGGGAGGTGGACGAATCAATAGAAAACATCTGGAGTGTTCTCTATTCCACCGGCTACCTCACCTGCCAGGAGCGTCTGTCCGGCAAACGAATGAAACTGACGCTCCCAAATCGGGAGATGCGCGAGCTGTTCATAGAACTGGTAAAAGACTGGTTTCAGGAGACAACCCTGGCCGATCCCACGCGAATCGGTCAGTTCTGCAGCGCTTTTCCAGCAGGAGATACGTCCGTTATCCAGAAAATGCTGCAGGATTATCTGTGGGATTCTATCAGCGTGCGGGACACCGCTGTGAGAATAGACCAAAAAGAAAATTTTTATCATGGATTGCTTCTTGGACTGCTGAGAAGCCAGGGAAACTGGCTGATCAAGTCCAACGCGGAAACCGGCGAAGGATACAGTAATATTTCCATCTGCACACCAGAACGGACAGGCATCGTGATCGAACTGAAATATGCAGACGACGAGAGGAAACTGAACGCTGCCTGCGCCAATGCTTTGGCGCAGATTGAAAGCAGGAAGTACGCCGCCGGACTGGAACGCCGGGGCATGAAAAAAATCATAAAATATGGAATCGCGTTCTGCAAAAAGGAGTGCGCGGTGGTTATAGGGTGAAACGGTTATCAAAAACCCCGGCACAAGGCAGCTTTCTCGCTGCCCCGCGCCGGGGCTTTTCATTTCCTTATTTTTCTACAAGCCATTAAGGCAACCATTCCGCGCATCAAAAACGCAGATCTTTGTAAAAGTTCAGCCTGCCACTATCCCGAGGCCTGCAGTGCGAAACTGCATGTAATGCAGTTTCTGTGCATCGCGAAGCGTGTAATCGTTCAGCAACGCTGAACTGTTACAGATCTTTATTTCACCTGGATCTTGTTCAGATGCCAGATCTCATCCACATACTGCTGGATGGTCCGGTCGGAGGAGAACTTGCCGGAGTGCGCCACATTCAGGATCGCGCTTCTCGCCCAGTTCTCTGTATCGCGGTATCTGTCCTCCACACGCTCCTGTGCCGCCGCATAAGCTTTGAAGTCCGCAAGGATAAAGTACATATCCGCCCGCGACGCGTTCTTCGCAGTCAGCAGAGAATCGTACAGGTCGCGGAACATGTTGGTATCTCCCTTGGAGAATTTGCCGCTGATCAGCTCCATGAGGATCTCATGGATTTCCGGATCGTTGATGAAATATCTCATCGGGTCATAGTTGCAGTTCTTCTCGTAGTTGATCACATCGTCCGCGGACAGTCCGAAGATAAACGCGTTCTCTGCGCCCACTTCCTCCACGATCTCCACATTGGCGCCGTCCATGGTTCCCAGGGTCAGCGCGCCGTTGAGCATGAACTTCATGTTTCCGGTACCGGAAGCCTCCTTGCTGGCCGTGGAGATCTGCTCGGATACATCCGCCGCGGCGAAGATCATCTCCGCGTTGCTTACGCAGTAGTCCTCGATAAACACAACCTTGATCTTTCCGCGGATAATCGGGTCGTTGTTGACTACGTCAGCCACATTGTTGATCAGGTGGATGATGGCTTTCGCTCTCTCATAACCTGCGGACGCCTTCGCGCCGAAGATAAAGGTTCTCGGATAGAACGGCATATCCGGGTTTTTCTGCAGCTTGTTGTACAGGTACATAATGTGCAGGATGTTCATAAACTGTCTCTTGTACTCATGGAGACGTTTTACCTGAACGTCAAAGATGGAATTCGGGTCCACCTCGATGCCGTTATGCTCTTTGATATAGTCTGCCAGACGCAGTTTGTTCTGATGCTTGATCTCCATAAACTCCTGCTGTGCCTGACGGTCGCCGGCGTAAGCAGCCAGACGCTCGATCTGCGGCAGGTCGGTGATCCAGCCTTTGCCCACATGCTCCGTTACCCAGTCTGCCAGCAGCGGGTTTCCGTGAAGCAGGAAACGTCTCTGGGTGATTCCGTTGGTCTTGTTATTGAACTTCTGCGGCATCATCTCGTAGAAGTCTTTCAGCTCACGTTTCTCCAGAATCTGCGTGTGCAGCCGCGCAACGCCGTTGACGGAATAGCCGCCCACGATGGCCAGACGCGCCATGTGTACCTGGCCGTCGTAGATGATCGCCATCTGACGTACTTTTTCCTCATTGCCCGGGTACTGCTCGCGCACCTGGATCAGGAAGCGGCGGTTAATCTCCTCCACGATCTGATAGATTCGCGGAAGCAGCTTGGAGAACAGGTCTACCGGCCATTTTTCCAGCGCCTCGGACATGATCGTGTGGTTGGTGTACGCGCAGGTCTTTGTGGTAACCTCCCATGCCTCGTCCCAGCCAAGACCTTCCTGGTCCATGAGAATACGCATCAGCTCGGGAACCGCTACGGTCGGGTGGGTATCGTTCAGCTGGAACGCTACCTTTTCATACATCTTACGAACATCGTCGTGTTTTCTCTTATAACGGGCAACCGCGCGCTGTACGCTGGCGGAAATAAAGAAATACTGCTGTTTCAGGCGCAGCTCCTTGCCCTCATAGTGATTGTCGTTGGGGTACAGAACCTCAACGATGGTGCGGGCCAGGTTCTCCTGTTCCACAGCCTTGTAATAATCTCCCTTATCGAAGGAATCCAGGTTAAAGTCATCCACTGCCTGGGCATCCCAGATAATCAGGGTGTTTACCATGTTATTGTCGTAGCCGACGATGGGCATATCATACGGGATCGCGCGGACGGTCTGAGCGCCTTCCTGACGGAAGTTGGTGCGCTGGGCAGCCTCGTCGTAGTACATCTGCACACGGCCGCCGAACTTGACTTCCTTCGCGTACTCCGGACGGCGAAGCTCGAACGGATAGCCGTCCTTCAGCCAGTTGTCCGGAACCTCGATCTGACATCCCTGATCGTTGATCTCCTGTTTGAACATACCGTAACGGTAACGGATTCCGCAGCCGTAAGCCGGGTATCCAAGTGTTGCCAGTGAATCCAGGAAGCATGCTGCCAGACGGCCGAGACCTCCGTTTCCAAGCGCCGGATCTCTCTCCTGGTTTTCCAGTACGTTCAGGTCGAAGCCCATCTCATCCAGAGCTTCCTTCACCTCATTGTAAGCGGTGAGATTGATCAGGTTGTTTCCAAGAGCCCGTCCCATCAGGAACTCCATGGACATATAGTAGACCATTTTCGGGTCTTCCTCTTCCATAATGCTCTGGGTCTTCAGCCAGTTATCCATGATCACATCTTTCACTGCATAGCAGACTGCCTGGTAAACCTCCTGCTCGGTCGCTTTGTCGATGGTTTTGCGGTACAGCTTTTTAACATTTTCCTCGACACTCTGCTTGAATGCTTCCTTTTTAAACTGGGTATCTAACATCTGTGTCCTCCTTTTCCGGCCTGTTATGCTGTCGCTTCATCGTGCTTACCCCCGAGCCGGTATTTCTTTTCCCCATGTTATCTAAAAACCGTCTGCGCCCGGCGGTACAGGAGTCTGCGCTCCTGGAGCGTGCTTGGAAATTTCATTCCTGCAATTTCCAGACACACTCTGAACCGCCGGGTGACGAATCTCAGATCTCTATATTTTTTTATACGCGTTCTACAGACAGCGTTACCTGCTGGGAGTTGATGTTCCACTCCTTCTCGTAACCGGAAGTAGCTCCGGCGGTCACCTGGTCTGCGAGAACTTCGGACTGGATCTGCGCTCCGTGTTTTTCGAAGATCTCAAGGATCCGGTCGTTGTCCTTCACACCGACTTTAATCCGGTCCATCACCTCAAAGCCGGCTTCTTTACGCATGGTCTGGATCTTGCTGATCAGCTCACGCACAAAGCCTTCCTCGATCAGCTCCGGCGTCAGGTTGGTATCCAGCACAACAGTAATGGTGTTGTCCGACTCGGAAACATATCCCTCCATCTGTGCGGTATCGATCAGCAGGTCCTCCTCTAATAATACGATTTCCTGGCCATCGATGTCAAGCTTTAGTTCTTTTGTTGACTTCAGCTCCTGCATCGCGCTGTTGCCGTTCAGCTCTAAAAGCGCGGTTTTGATCTTGTTCAGCAGCTTGCCGTATTTCGGTCCCACGGTGCGCATCTGCGGCTTGAAGGTATAAGAGATAAAGTCCGCGATATCGTCGGTGAACGCTACCTCCTTTACATTCAGCTCGTCCGCGATGATCTCCGTATAGAAGCTGTCCAGTACAAACTCGCTCTTTACAAACATCTTGCCGATAGGCTGGCGGTTTTTGATGTTCGCGGTATTGCGGCAGGCGCGTCCCATGACTACAACCTCCAGCAGATCCGCCATATCCTCCTCCAGCTTTTTGTCGATCCACTCTGTTTTTACCTGCGGGTAATCGCACAGATGGATGCTCTCCGGTGCTGTCCCGTCGATGCTCTTTACCAGGTTCTGGTAGATGTCTTCGGTCATGAACGGGATCATGGGCGCCGCCGCCTTGCTGATATCCACCAGCGCGGTGTACAGGGTCATATAAGCGTTGATCTTATCCTGCTCCATGCCCTTGGCCCAGAAACGCTCACGGGAGCGGCGCACATACCAGTTGCTCATATCGTCCACAAAGGACTGCAGCGCTTTGGCCGCCTCCGGGATGCGGTAGTTTTCCAGGTTCTCGTCCACAGACTGAACGGTGGACTCCAGTCTGGACAGCAGCCATTTGTCCATAACGGACAGCTTGTCATAGTCCAGAGTATATTTTGTGGCGTCAAACTTATCAATGTTCGCGTAGAGAACGAAGAACGCGTAGGTGTTCCACAGGGTTCCCATAAACTTTCTCTGACCTTCCACCACCGTCTTGCCGGCAAAGCGGGACGGCAGCCACGGGGCGCTGCTGGAATAGAAGTACCAGCGGATCGCGTCCGCGCCGTAAGTCTGCAGCGCGTCGAACGGGTCTACCGCGTTTCCTTTTGACTTACTCATCTTCTGGCCGTTTTCATCCTGCACAAGGCCCAGCACCAGAACGTTCTCGTACGGCGCCTTGTCGAAGATAAGGGTGGAGATCGCCATCAGCGAATAGAACCATCCGCGGGTCTGGTCCACCGCCTCGGAGATGAACTGCGCCGGGAACTGCTGCTCGAACAGCTCCTTGTTTTCAAACGGATAGTGATGCTGCGCAAACGGCATGGATCCGCTGTCGAACCAGCAGTCGATCACCTCCGGCACGCGGCGCATCTCTTTGCCGCAGTGCGGACAGCGAAGGGTCACATTGTCGATATATGGACGGTGCAGCTCGATATCCTCCGGACAGTTGCCGGATTTTTCCTTCAGTTCCTCGATGCTGCCGATGCAGTCCTGATGGCCGCACTCGCACTGCCATACAGGGAGCGGAGTTCCCCAGTAACGGTTTCTGGAAAGTCCCCAGTCCTGCACATTCTCCAGCCAGTCGCCGAAACGGCCTTTACCGATGCTCTCCGGGATCCAGTTGACTGTGTTGTTGTTGCGGATCAGGTCTTCCTTCACCGCTGCCATTTTGATGAACCAAGTCTCGCGGGCGTAGTAGATCAGCGGAGTGTCGCATCTCCAGCAGTGCGGATAGCTATGCTCAAACAGCGGCGCCTCGAACAGAAGTCCCGCCTCTTCCAGGGCGATCAGGATCGGCTTGTCCGCCTTTTTGCAGAACTGGCCGGCCCACGGGGTGTCCTCAGTCATCTCGCCTTTTTCATTTACCATCTGTACAAAGGGCAGGTCATAACGGCGGCCCACCTGGGAGTCGTCCTCACCGAACGCCGGCGCGATGTGTACCACACCGGTACCGTCGGTCAGCGTAACGTAATCCGCGCAGGTAACGTAAAACGCTTTCTTTCCGTTCAGACGGCCTTCCGCGTAGGGGAACAGCGGCTCGTATTCTTTGTATTCCAGATCTGTACCCTGATAGGTTTCCAGGATCTCATAGGCCTTCTCGCCTTCATTTGCCAGTTTGGCAAAGTGGGTGTCCAGAAGCGCCTCCGCCAGATAATAAACCTTTCCGTCGGCAGCCTTTGCCTTTACATACGTCTCCTTGGGGTTCACACACAGCGCCACGTTGGACGGCAATGTCCAAGGTGTGGTGGTCCATGCCAGGAAGTAGGCGTCCTCGCCCTTCACACGGAAGCGGACTACCGCGGAGCGTTCCTTGACATCTTTATATCCCTGCGCTACCTCGTGAGAGGACAGAGGCGTTCCGCAGCGGGGGCAGTAAGGAACGATCTTGTGACCTTTATACAGCAGGCCTTTCTTCCAGATCTCCTTCAGCGCCCACCACTCGGACTCGATAAAGTCGTTGTGATACGTCACATACGGATCCTTCATATCCGCCCAGAAACCGACGGTATGAGAAAAGTCTTCCCACATGCCCTCATATTTCCAGACGCTTTCCTTACACTGCTCGATAAACGGCTCCACGCCGTATCCCTCGATCTGCTCCTTGCCGTCCAGACCAAGCTTTTTCTCAACCTCCAGCTCCACCGGAAGTCCGTGCGTGTCCCAGCCGGCCTTGCGGGGAACCATATATCCCTTCATGGTCCGGTAACGGGGGATCATATCCTTGATAACACGCGTCTCCACATGGCCGATGTGCGGCTTTCCGTTGGCTGTGGGCGGGCCGTCGTAAAATACATAAGACGGATTTCCCTCCCGCTGCTTCATACTTTTCTCAAAAATCTCATGCTCTTCCCAGAACTTCTCGGTCTGCTTCTCGCGCTCCACAAAGTTCATATCGGCAGAAACTTTCCTGTACATGAAACTGTCCTCCTTTTTGATCTTAAAAAAATAACTCCCGTCCTGTAAAAGGACGAGAGTCAACACCCACGCTTTACCACCTGTTACATACCATCATATGCAGTCCCTGTAACGCTGGACCTGCGGCGCTCCCTACCATTCCGGCGTTTCCGCCGCTGTTCACCCCTGTTCGCGGGAACTTTGCGGCTGCTGCCAATCACAGGCAGCCGTTCAGCGGTTCTGAACTGTTACAATAACAGCACGTTTCTCCGGAATTTCAGAATTGCAACTTGGAAGTGATCTTCTTCTGCCGCTACTCGCACCGGACTTTCACCGACTCCGGCTCGCTGAAGCTTTCCCGCACAGAATACTCTCTTCGTCATCGTTTTTGCTTTTTTTAAACTGTTACTCTATTATAATCGTCAAAACCCCGGATTGTCAAGCGTCAGCAGTTGCCGAATCGCCAAAAATATTTTATAATGAGATAACTATCCGTAACCGTTCCGTGTTGCGGAACGATTACTCACTTCGCGATGCACAGAAGCTGCATTTCATGCAGTTTCGCGCTGCAGACCTCGGGATTTTCGCACATTCTGTGCGAAAACGCCTTGCGGGACAGCGGCAGACGAAATTATTACACGAAAAAAACCAAGATGAGGGGAACGCCATTGCAATGAAAACCAAAGATCACAGAAGAAGACGTATCCACAAACACCTTCGCCGGTTTCTTGGCCTGGCAGCTGCTTTCACACTCACCGGAACATCTGCTCCGGCTGCTGTTTCACTGACAGCCGCTCCCGCCGCGGTTTCACTGGCGGCTGCTCCGGCTGCGGCCACACTGACGGCCGCTCCGGCTGCGGCCGCGCTGGCAGCCGCCGTGCCCGCCGCGGCGCTTGCGCTGGCTCCAGCTGCCGTCTATGGAGCGGAAAACACGGAAGCCGCCGCGCCTGCCCAGGACCCGCAGCTTCCGGCCGCTTACTATGAACCGGCCCAGACCGACTCCCTGCCCGGCTGGCCCCAAGGGCCCGCGATCTACGCGGAGTCAGGCATCCTTGTGGATCTGGACACCCAGGAGATCCTTTACTCGAAAAACATGGACAAGCAGCTCTACCCCGCCAGCATCACAAAGATCATGACGACGCTGGTGGCCATAGAATCCTCCTCCGCGGAGGAACCGGTGACTTTCTCCCAGCACGCGCTGGACAGCATCGAGTGGGACAGCTCCAACATCGGCTGCCGTCTGAACGAGACGCTGACCATGGAGCAGTGCTGGTACGCGATGCTGCTCAACTCCGCCAACGAGGTCTGCTGCGGTGTGGCCGAGCATGTTTCCGGCTCCATCGAAGCCTTTGTGGACAGGATGAACCAGAAGGCGGCGGAGCTTGGCTGCACAAGCACACATTTTTCCAACACCAACGGGCTGCCGGACGAAAATCATTATACCACTGCCCACGATATGGCGCTGATCGCCAACGCCGCTTACCAGAACGAAACCTTCCGGCAGGTATTCACCACCCGCCGGTATGATATCCCGCCAACGCCCCAGTATACGGAGACACGCTATCTCTACAATCATCATAAAATGATGCAGCCTGACACAGACTATTATTACGACGGCTGTCTCGGCGGAAAAACCGGATACACGGAGGCCGCGCTGAACACACTGGTGACTCTCGCCTCCCGCAACGGAAAAAATCTGCTCTGCGTCACCATGCGTACGGCGGGCCGGCAGGTTTACACGGATACGGCGAGCCTGTTCGACTATGGCTTTTCCCAGACCTTCCCCGCCGGACAGGCATCCCTTCTGACGGTCCCGGAAACTGCCGCGGCAGGGGGGAACGGCAGCGATAATTCCGACGGCTCCGATGGCAACGGAAATCCTAGCGACTCCAATGGCAGCTCGGACGGCTCCGGGAACAACGCAGACGGCAGCCAGGATTCCGGCAGCTCCAACGGCAACTCGGATGGCTCCGGAAACAACACGGACGGCAGCCAGGATTCCGGCAGCTCCAGCAGCAGTGCGGACGGCGCAAACGGCAGCGGTTCACAGACTTCGGACCGCACGATGAAAAAAGCTTCGGTTTTTCCTGTCTGGATTCCGCTGACTGTTGTGCTTGTGATCGCCGCGGGACTGGTGGCTCTTAAAGTTTTTCTTCAGATCCAGCGAAACAAAAGAAGACGGCGCCGCCGCAGACGCAGAAAGGAATGAAGGCAATCGCCAAAGATTGATGCAAGCACAAGGTGAATTGCTCTCGGGAATAAAACACATCGCTGCTATCCACAGCGACAAAACTCAGGAAGGACCTGTGACAGATTATGGATTACATCGTATTTGACCTGGAATGGAACCAGTCTCCTACGGGAAAGGAGGGGGAAAATCCCCGTCTTCCCTTTGAGATCATAGAAATCGGGGCGGTAAAGCTGAACAGCGCGCTGGAAGAAACCGGACGTTTTCACCGGCTGATCCGCCCCAGCGTCTATCCCACCCTGAATTTTCACACCCGGGAGGTGGTGAGGATCAGTGAAGCCTCTTTGCAGAACGGCTCGCCGTTTCCGGAAGCGGTGCGGGAATTTCTCTCCTTCTGCGGCGGGGACGTGATGTTCTGTACCTGGGGCCCCTCCGACCTGACGGAACTGCAGAGGAACATGAAATACTACGGACTTCTCCCACTGCTTGGCGGTCCGCTTCATTTTTTTGACGTTCAGAAGCTGTTCGCTATCCAGTTTGAGACCATGAAAAGCCGCCGTTCTCTGGAATATGCGGCAGAATATCTGAAGCTGGAACGCTCTCTGGACTTTCATCAGGCGCTGTTTGACGCCATCTATACAGCCCGGGTCTTCCAGCACATCGACCCGATGGTGCGGGACGCCTACGACTCCATCGACGTGTACCAGAACCCCAAGACGAAGCACGAGGAGATCCACGCGGTCTACAACGGCTATTCCAAATTTATCTCCCGGGAATTCGATTCCAAGGAGGACGCGGTGGCCGACCGGGAGGTGGCTTCCACTTACTGCTGCGTCTGCGGCCGCCGGTCCAGGAAGAAAATCCGCTGGTTTTCCGTCGGCGCCAAAAACTATTACTGCGTGGCCCTCTGCCCGGATCATGGCTATTTAAAGGGCAAGATCCGCATGAAGCATACGGATGAAGGAAAGTTTTATGTGGTCAAGACCATCCGTGTCAGCAGTTCCCAGGAAGCGCAGGAGATCCGTGAGAAGAAGGACGCCATACGCAAAAAAAGAAATCAGAAACGCTGACTGTCCGGCAGATGTCTGGTTCAGCAGTTTTGCTGCTGTCCGGACGCCGGCCCATAGCCGTGTTTCTGATTTCTTTTTATAGAATTTCTGACTTATGTCACTGTTTCCAGCCGATCATGCCCAAATCACGTTCTCACGCCGCAAGCGTTTGCGGCTGATGTGAATCGGCAGCGTATGGTAACTATTCAGCCAGCGGAATAGTTACGGCGTATGTACATATTTTTGCCGCCAGAGCATGTTTGGACATTGTTTTCCGCAAAACGCGTATCAATCGTTTCCTCTCGCTTTGTCCAGCAATTTTCCCCAGAAACCTTTTTTCTTTTTCTTGGTCGGGTTTTCCAGCGGACCGCGGATTCCCCGTACGCCTGTGATGTAAATGCCGCTGACCGTAGCTTTCACTTCTTTTTTCACCGGTATCTGATCAAAAACCGCCGCGTCGCAGATGAGCGTCATAATGCGGGGACCGATTTTGGCCTTTACTACCGGCATCTTGGTTCTTCGCATCAGCTTCGGGGTCTGATCGATCACCATCTGCGGTAGGCCTGCGTCTTTCAGCCGCATCTTTTTCTTATCTATGATCAACATGGATACGGTCTGTTTGATCGCCTCCATCTGCTCCTGCTGCTCGGCCTGTTTCTTTTCCGCTTTCTTGCCAAGGAAATATAACGCCACAAGAATTCCGGCAAGGACTGCGATAATGATCAGCATGATTGCCCAGAATGGCATATCTGCACCTCCTCCTGTAAATTGTACCTTCTGATATTCTATCATTGTTTATTTTAAAAGGCAAATGTTTTTTTGGGGACGGACGAACGGGGAGTGGGGCAGGCGGCATGGGAAATTGGGGGACGGCTGCGGCGGGGCGGAAACTCTAAACGTGCCAAAGGGCTGCCGGCCGGGGACCGGGGCGCTGAGACAGGAATGCTTGATGCATTCCCGGCTCAGCGCCCCTCAGGCTCAGGACGTGTTGTCCTTCGCCTGCCCCGTCCGGCGGGACGCTGGCGCGCTAAGAGTTTCTCGCGCCGCCCCAGACGCCCCCCGGATGAGACATGCCGCCTGCCCGGCTCCGCTTTCTGGGTTGCGAGGGCGCGGGGATGGCGGGCCTGTGTGGCTGGCGTGTCCCAGAGCGTGTTTGAAAATTGCTTTCTGCAAGATGTGCGTCACAGT
>JAGHIA010000084.1 GCA_017887445.1 Fusicatenibacter sp. | reverse complement strand
GAGGCGGGGACAGGCGGGGTGGGTGGGCGGCGGGCATCTGTGGTGGTGTGAGAAAATCTTAGCGTCCCGGAGGCATTCTGAGCGGTGCAGGCGCAGGACTGCAAGTCCGGAGCCTGAGGAGCGCCTGAGCCGGGAATGCATCAGGCATTCCTGGCGAATCGCTCCGGTACCCGCTCAGAATGCCTCCGGGACGCTTAGATTTTCCACACCCCCACAGATGCCCGCCGCCCACCCACCCCGCCTGTCCCCGCCTCCTTTCTGGTGTTGGCCTATGCAGTATTTGAAAGGTACTTTCTGAAATTATTAAATTAGGCATGCCACGGGGCAGACGTTTGCTGCCAGGAAAAAATGAAACGATTAGCAGCAATACCGTAGTTCGGCATTTAAAATTTCATGGAACATATCTCTGATATCGTTCTGGCCAAAACTCGCACACACTATTATCGCCTTCGAAGAACAGAACGCGGCGCGGGGCAGGCGGTATGGCGGCGCAAGGGGCGTCTGCGGGGATGCGAGAAACTCTTAACGGCGCAAAGGCCCGCCGGACGGGGCAGGCGCAGGACTTCATGTCCGGAGCCTGAGATGCGCTGAGTCGGGAAGTTATCAGAACTTCCTGACGAATCGCATCGGTACCCGTCCGGCGGGCCTTTGCGCCGTTTAGCGTTTCCGCATCCCCGCAGCCGCCCCTTGCGCCGCCATACCGCCTGCCCCGCGCCGCGTTCGTCCGCCCCCATAAAAACTCCGCCCGGCCGGACAGTGTCTGTCGGGCCGGGCGGAGCGTGTATTGATCATTTATATTTTGCAGCGTACCGCTGCGCCGTCTGGTTTAAACCGGATAAGCGCCGTTTTCGCTGTCGGCTGCCGCCGGATCTACTTTTGTCTTCTGTGCCTCGCGGTATTTGAAGAACTCTACGGCTACCTGCGGGAACAGTGCGTAGGTCAGCACATCCTCGTCCTGCTCTTTCCACTTGCTCATCTCTGCTTCCAGTTTGTCGAGCTCCGGCTCCAGCAGGTCAGCGTAGCGGCAGGTGATCGGCTCGGTATCGCCGATGCATTTTTTCTGTACTTCCGGATTGAACGGTTTGATGGTCGCGCCGTATTTTCCGCTGAGTACGTCTCTGGTCTCTTTGGTCACCATCTTGTAACGCTCGCCCATGATCACGTTGAACACGGCCTGTGTTCCAACGATCTGGGAGGACGGGGTAACCAGCGGGCACTCGCCCAGGTCTTTTCTTACACGCGGAACCTCTTCCAGAACTTCGTAGAACTTATCCTCCGCGTGCTGTTCTTTCAGCTGAGAGGTCAGGTTGGAAAGCATACCGCCCGGTACCTGGTACAGCAGGGTCTTGATGTTTACGCCCAGGTTCTTCGGGTTCATCAGTCCGGTATCCAGCGCTTCGTCTTTCATCGGACGGAAGTAATCCGCAATCTCAGACAGCAGGTTCTGGTCCAGCCCGGTGTCGTAAGGAGTATCTTTAAAGGTTTCTACCATAACTTCGGTTGCCGGCTGGGAAGTACCCATAGCGAACGGAGACATTGCGGTGTCGATGATGTCTACGCCTGCCTCTACGGCTTTCATGTAAGTCATCGCAGCCACACCGGATGTGTAGTGGGTGTGAAGCTGGATCGGCAGATTGGTAACTTCCTTCAGGGCAGTTACCAGCTCGGTTGCCTTATACGGAACAAGAAGTCCCGCCATATCTTTGATACAGATGGAATCAGCGCCCATCTCCTCGATCTTTTTCGCCATGTCTACCCAGTATTCCAGTGTGTAGGCATCTCCGGTGGTGTAGGACAGAGCCACCTGCGCGTGAGCTTTCTCCTTGTTGGCAGCGTGTACCGCTGTCTGAAGGTTTCTCATATCGTTCATACAGTCAAAAATACGGATGATATCGATGCCGTTTGCAGCGGATTTCTGTACGAAATACTCTACCACATCGTCCGCGTATGGGCGGTAACCCAGAATGTTCTGGCCGCGGAACAGCATCTGAAGCTTTGTATTTTTAAATCCGTCACGGAGCTTGCGGAGTCTCTCCCACGGGTCTTCGTGCAGGAAACGAAGGGATGCGTCAAAGGTCGCTCCTCCCCAGCACTCTACCGCATGATAACCGACTTTGTCCATTTTCTCAATGATCGGAAGCATCTGCTCAGTCGTCATTCTTGTCGCGATCAGAGACTGGTGTGCGTCACGAAGCACTGTCTCCATGATCTTGACAGGTTTCTTTACTACTTCTGCCATTTCTATCCTCCTAAAACAGTTCTGTCTTTGTAACCATTCAGCGTAATCGTTCAGCTGGCTGAACTGTTACCATTCAGCAGACTGAATAATTACCTGTCTCTATCGGTCAGCCGTTTTCTGCGCCGCAAAGTGTATGATCGGAATGACCGGCAACAGCTTAGCCGCGCAGAACGGCTGCCGTACAAGTTTCTTTTATACTCCGAAGATTGCCATAAAGGTACCGGCCGCAACAGCGGTACCGATAACGCCGGCAACATTCGGTCCCATCGCATGCATCAGCAGGAAGTTGGTCGGATCAGCCTCCGCTCCTACCTTCTGGGAAACACGCGCGGCCATCGGAACCGCGGACACACCTGCGGAACCGATCAGCGGATTGATCTTTCCGTGAGTAAGCACGCACAGCAGCTTGCCAAGAAGGACACCGCCGGCTGTACCAAACACAAAAGCAATCAGGCCAAGGGCAACGATTTTCAGCGTATCCATGTTGATAAACGCTTCCGCACTTGTGGATGCGCCTACGGAAGTACCCAGCAGGATAACTACGATGTACATCAAAGCATTGGACGCTGTTTCTGCCAGCTGATGAACTACGCCGGACTCACGGAACAAATTTCCGAGCATCAGCATACCTACCAGCGGAGCTGTGGACGGAAGGAGCAGGCAGACAACGATCGTGATCACAACCGGGAACAGGATCTTCTCCAGCTTAGAAACCGGACGAAGCTGCTCCATTTTGATCTTACGCTCTTTTTCCGTGGTAAAAAGCTTCATTACCGGCGGCTGAATGATGGGAACCAGAGACATATAGGAATATGCCGCCACAGCGATAGGTCCCATCAGATGCTGCTGTCCAAGCTTATTCAGCAGGAAAATAGAAGTCGGGCCGTCCGCGCCTCCGATGATGGAGATCGCAGCCGCCTCTCTGCCGTTGAATCCCAGGGCAATGGCGATGAAATACGCCACATAAATGCCAAGCTGAGCTGCCGCACCCATGATGAAGCTGATCGGGTTTGCGATCAGAGGTCCGAAGTCGGTCATAGCGCCGACGCCCAGGAAGATCAGAGACGGAAGAATGCTCCACTCATCCAGCTGGAAGAAGTACCAGAACAGTCCGCCGGCGTGCTCCAGACCCTGCACGTCTGTGTACGGCTCCGCCATGATATCCGGATAAATATTTACCAGTAACATACCGAATGCGATCGGCACAAGCAGCAGCGGCTCAAACCCGTGTCTGATCGCCAGATACAGGAAAAAGCATGCCACCAGAATCATTACATAATTTCCCCAGCTCAGACTCATAAACGCCGTCTGATCGAGGAGATTATTTAAAGTATCTAAAATCATCGTCCCACCTCCGGTCACTTGTCACAACAAGGTTCTCTCATTAATCCATTGTTGCGAGAACGTCACCGGACTCTACAGCGTCTCCTACGGATACGTTGATGCTTGCAACGGTTCCATCAGAAGGAGCAACAACCGGGATTTCCATTTTCATGGCTTCCAGAACAACAACACTGTCGCCTGCCTTTACAGCAGTTCCAGCCGGCGCGTCGATCTTGCAGATCTTGCCCGGTACGGAAGCTGTGATCTCGATGCTTCCTGCTGCGCCTGCCGGTGCTGCCTTCGGAGCCGGTGCCGGGGCCGGCGCTGCTGCGGGAGCCGGAGCAGCCGGCGCTGCCTGCGGTGCCGGAGCGGGAGCCGGAGCTGCTGCCGCTACAGGCGCGCCTGCGGTGATTCCCTCTTCAACCGTTACATTGTAAACATTTCCATTTACTGTGATGGTATAATTTTTCATTGTATTATCCTCCTAATTGTTATCTTTTCCAGTTGTTTTTTCTGTTTTTGCGGATGCTGCGCACGACATAGCTGTCTCCGCCTGCCGCGCCTGTCTCCTCCTCGTACATGGCAATGGCCATGCCAAGAACGATCTGAAGTTCAATATCATCCTGAGCTGCCGCCGCTGCCACAGGAGCTGCCGGCGCCGGTGATGGCGCTGGCTTCGGAGCCGGCGCTGCCGGAGCTTTTTTCGGTTCCTCTGCCTGCGGCTTGCTGCCGGAGCCAATCTTTCCGAACATGTAGATGACAATGATCAGGAAGATCAGAACCGCGAACACAACGCACAGTCCCGTCACCGTGTTCAGTCCCGCTTCGCCCATCAGTACGTCCATAGAGTTTTCAACGGTAAAGGTCATATCCGTCGCCTGGGAGTTCATCATATTCCAGTAAACACGGACCGTCGCCGGATTTTTCTCAAATTCAGCCGGGATCGTACAGGTGACAAACTCGCCTTCCACCTCGTACTCAGCCGCTTCCGTGTCATAGCTTACCAGTTCTCCCAGCTCGTCTCTTACCTCCTGCCATGCCTCAACGGCACGAACGGTAAACTGATAAGAAGAAGCCTTCAGACTTTCCAGTTCCTCGTCAGTATAATTGCACAGCTCATCGATCAGGGACTCGCTGGTGGAAAGCATACTGTCCAGCGTAGATGCTTCTACGGGCATATACGCAGGTGTGGATTTTGTTTCTGCAAATACGGAAACCGCGGACATTGCCAGGACACAGGTCAGACTCAGGAGAAGGCTCACAAGTTTCTTCCAATTCTTATTCATCTGCCCCACCTTCCTTATACCGTACCATGTTTTCTGTCCGGTCTGTCTTCTCTCTTGCTATAGAGCATTTCAAATGCGCCGATCACATACTTGCGTGTATCTTCCGGCTCGATGATCGTATCTACATATCCTCTTCTCGCCGCAGATGTCACATTGTTCTGCAGAGTCGCGTACTCGGCGGCTTTCTCGTTGATAGTCGCCAGGTCTGCGTCCGCATACATGATCTTCGCCGCTGCCTTCGCGTCCATCATACCGATTTCCGCGCCCGGCCATGCGAATACCATATCCGCGCCGATGGATTTGCTGTTCATGGTCAGATATGCGCTTCCGTAGGCCTGTCCTACGATCACGTTTACCTTGGGAACCGTCGCGTCAGCAAAGGCGTAGGCCAGTTCCGCGGCGTTGCGTGCCATAAACTTCTCGGAGCATTTGGTGGCTTTGAAGCCCTTTACGTTTGTGATGGTCAGGACCGGAATTCCGAAGGCATCGCAGAATTTCACGAAATCAGCCGCTTTCTTTGCGCCTTTCGCGCTGAGGGTACCGTCGAACGTTGCCTCGACCGTGCCGTCCTGGCTGTAGATTTCGCTGCGGTTTGCCACTGCGCCTACGGTAGCGCCGTTCAGACAGATCAGCGCGGTGACCATATCCTTCGCGTAATTTCTCTTTACTTCAAAAACAACGCCGTTGTCGCTGATCTGAGACAGCAGGATCCCGGTGTCGCCTGCACAGTTGGCCAGCTCCGGGCATGCGCGGTTCAGATTGTCGGTGCAGTCGACATACGCCTCGTCCTCGTTGTTGGACGGAAGCATTCCCACCAACTGACGGATCTGGGCCAGAATGTCCGCTTCGCTTCCTACCACGTCCACAAGACCTGTCTCCTCACTCTGGAACGCCGCTGCGGCGGTATCGCATTTGGAAGCGATATTGCCATCCAGCGCGTTGGGAGAATTCACAAACAGTTTTCCTTTTTTCTCTTCCATAAACGTAAAGTCTGTCAGAGCCGGGATCAGCGCCATACCGCCGCCGCAGGTTCCGAACACTGCCGTGATCTGCGGAATAACTCCGGACGCCATCGCCTGAGCCATATATACCTGGCCGAAACCGTTGAGCGCGTCCGTAGCTTCCTGAAGACGCATACCTGCGCAGTCTACCAGTCCGATGACCGGCGAGCCTGTCTTGCGGGCAAACTCATACAGCTTTGTGATTTTTTTTGCGTGCATTTCGCCGACTGTGCCGTTCATAACGGAAGCATCCTGGCTGTAAACGTATACCAACGTTCCGTCGATCACGCCATAGCCTGTGATGACACCGTCAGACGGCGTCTCAATGGCAGCCATATTGAAATCGGTGCTTCTGGCCGTGATCTGGCCGCCGATCTCAACAAAGCTGTTTTCGTCCAGCAAAGAGGCGATTCTTGTGCCTGCTAAACTTTGTGCTGTGTTACTCATTCTCTAAACCTCCATCTTATATAATGCATTATAAAATCTTTAGCAAAATTTTATACATGTATCTATAATAGCTGTTTTTCATTTTTTTTTCAATAGCTTTTGTGTGTTTTTGTCAGAAAAAAGTAACGGTACGTTACGATTCACAGCAGCCGCAAACACTTGCTGTTTGCGGCGTGAGAACATGATTCAGGTGTGAGCGGGGCTCCATCTTAATACAGCTGAATATGGCACGGGATCCCGTTTTTATAGATCACCTGGGACTCGCCCTGGATCAACGGTTTCAGATAAGCGGTCATTTCCTTTGTGACATCGTTTCCTTCCGGTGTGATCCAAGCTGCGGGCACCGTCTTCTCCGCGTTGGCAGACTCACTCACGGGCACGTCGGTCAGCTCGATACGATAAGGCTCGTCGCTGACGCGGCGGATTGCCGCCATACGCCCGCTCTTTCCGTCCAGCGCGCACTGGCAGGCTTTTCTTCCCAGCATCTGAGACTCGCGGATGTCTGTGCTGCTGGCGATATGAGCCGCGCATCTTTGCATCAGATTCAGCTCGATGGAACGTACCTTGCAGCCAATTCTGTCCCGCACCAGCTGTTCCAGGACGCCGGCCGCTCCCGCAATATAGCTGTGGCCAAAATTGTCCGTGGCCCCGCTCTGGGTCTGCTCGGACAGATACCTTCCCTGAGCGTCATGGATCCCTTCGCTGATTGCGATCAGAACGCTGTCCCGCACCTTCAGCTGCTCCTGCACATCCTGAAGGAATTTTTCCGTATCGAAAGGTGTCTCGCACAGATAGATCAGCGCCGGGCCTTCTCCGCCGTTCTGCCGTGCCAGAGAAGACGCCGCGGTCAGCCAGCCGGCGTTCCGCCCCATAACCTCCACGATGGTGACCGCCTTGACGCTGTAAACGTGACAGTCCCGCTCAAGCTCGGCGAATGTGGCCGCGATGTATTTTGCCGCAGAACCAAAACCAGGGCAATGGGCCGTGCCCATCAGATCATTGTCGATGGTTTTCGGCGCGCCCATTACCCAGATATCGTCGATGCCGCTGGCTTTCACATAGGCAGACAGCTTGTCCACGGTATCCATGGAATCATTTCCGCCAATATAGATGAAATAATGAATCTCATGCTTGCGGAAAATGGCGATGATCTTCTCAAAATCTGACGGGTCTTTGGCCGGGTCTTTCAGCTTCAGGCGGCAGGAACCAAGAGCGGCCGCCGGCGTCTGGCTTAACAGCTCCTGATCCTGGGTGCTGGCGAGCAGCTCCCGCAGATCCACAAAATGCTCCTCCATAACGCCCTGGATGCCGTTGACCGCCCCGTAGATCTTATCCACCTGGTCGGAACCCACCGCTGTCTGGAAAACTCCGGCCAGCGTTGCGTTGATGGCGGCGGTGGGACCGCCGGACTGTGCGACTAATAAATTTTTCATCATGTCAGCTCCTTTCTTTTTCGTGACGATGTTTTTTGGTTTTCCGGCTTTTCCGAAAATTTCCTGTCTCTATCATACCCGCAAACAGGTGCCGGTGTCAAGGAAAGTGAAGGCAGGCGGACGAACGCGAAGGGGTGCGGGCGGCTGGTGGGGATTGGGGACTGCCGCGAAGATGCGGAAACTCTAAGCGGCCCAGCGTCCCGCCGGACGGGTACCGGCGTAATTCACCAGGAAATCCTGATGATTTCCCGGTTCCGTGCCCAGCACCTTTGTGATACCTAAGTTTCAAACACGCTCTATAGAACCTCAAACCGCTGGAGAACCTGCTCCACACACCAGCCAAAATCGATCTTCTCCAGGGCCGCCCCGGTGTACACCGGATAGGAAGCGATCTGCCGGTCCTCCAACGTATAGATCACCTCGCCCACCTGCTCCCCTTCTTTCACCGGGGCCTGCAGATTCTTAGGAAGATGCGCCGTTACTTTTACCTGCTCATCCTCCCGCAACAGAAGGTTCAGCGTCTCCGCCTCACGGTCCACGGACAGCTCCAGCGGGATCACCGCGTCCGTCTCGCCCAGAATGCCGTCGTACTGTCCCTGGAGCACCGGGACCTGACCTGGCTCCCACTCATGGAGAAACACATCCCTGTAGGCGTAATTGTCCAGTCCGTAATTCATCAGCTTTTTTGTATCCGACCATTTGTAGCTTTTATTGTTGGGCCAGCCGCAGGCCAGCAAGGCGACGATGAAACACTTTCCGTCCTGCTCCAGCGCGCCCACATAGCAGTAACCGGCCTTCGAGGTAAAACCGGTTTTTCCGGAGAGCGCGCCGTCCATCATCTGGAGAAAGCTGTTGTGGTTGCTGCAGGTATACACCTGGGTATGCTCCACATCCCAGAAGGTATAGGCCCCTGTCTGGGTCACCTGCAGAAATTCCTGGGCCTTGGGCGACTGGCGGATACAGTAGCGCATGATCAGGGCCAGATCCGCTGCCGTGGTGTGGTGTTCCCCCTGATCATCCGCCGCGTCCAGACCATTGGGCGTGACAAAGTGTGTGTCCGTGCAGCCGATCTGCTCCGCCTTCTCGTTCATCAGGCCGGAAAATGCCTCCACAGAACCGGCCACGCCCTCGGCGATCATCACCGCAGCGTCATTGAAAGACTCCAGCATCAGCGCGTACAGAAGGTCTTCCAGCAAAAACTGCTGTCCTTCACGAATGCCAAGATGAACCTTTGGCTGACCCGCCGCCCGGGCCGACGCCGTGACCGTCTGCTGCAGATCCCCCTGCTCCAGAGCCAGAATACAGGTCATGATCTTTGTGGTGCTGGCCATGGGAAGCGGGGTCTGCGCGTCTTTGCCGTACAGCTCCCGACCGGAATCGCCGTCCAGGAGGCAGGCGGATCTGGCGTACAGCTCCGTTTCCTCCAGTTCCTCCGCCAGGACCGTATGTACGTTCACAGAAAAGCTTCCCTGGACGGTGAGTATGGCCGCCAGCAGAAGGGGGATGATCTTTCTCCATGGTCCTCTCATTGATTCCCTGATTGATTTTTTCATTGATTTCTTCATTGATTTCTTCATCGGTTTTTTCTTTGATTCTTTGATTAATCCTTTCATTTTGCGACACCTCCCAGACTCTGTTTCCGCGTCATATTATTTTATGTTTTTTACTGCGGCTTCATACCCTCCGCCTTTCGGACAACAGGACCGCCTGCACTTTTTCAGTAACAATCTGGCCAGCTGAACCGTTGCCTTTTTCGAAAAAAAGGCTGCCGCAGGAAACATCTTTCGTTTCCCACGGCAGCCTTTGCCTGGCTTGGCGCCTGTGCAAATATATTTTACAGGGAAGTTCCCTTTTTCAGAAGCAGATCCACCGCGTCCAGGGCAAGCGCCGTCAAATGGGCCAGCCGGTTTCTGGCGTCCCTGAACGCCGCAAGCGTCTCATAACCTGCAGGGTCCAGTGAAATATCCCCTTTTCCTGCCATATATACCAGAGTGCCGATCTCCACATCCTGCGGATTTGTAATTTTTTCGCCGTTGGAGCTTGTGATCGGCAGCGCCCGGGAAATCGCTTTTTCGTGCTTTCGGATAAAAGCGCTCCGGTATTTTTCTATGACAGGAAATACACTTTTCAGCTGAGTTTCCCAGACCCTGGTCTTTATCTCTTCCTCCGAGAGGGAAAACGTATAATTCTCTTGGCTGCTTCTGCATTCACTGCGGATAATGTCGCGGATCACGCCTGCCGGGTCTTCCAGAAATTCCTGCCCTCTGGTCACACACGCCGCGCACAGCTCAATATCCTCGCTGCAGATCGTCGCCACAAGCTCCGCCAGATATGGCCGGAGATATTCTCTGCACCGGTTGTCCGCCGCAGCCAGCGCGCAGAAGGCAAATTTGTCGTACCATCCGATCTGCCTGTCAAACACCAGCTTTTTCATTCCCTTTCCCGCGCGGTTGGCAAAGCCTTCCCCTTTCGTTTCAAGGATAAAAACCGCCGGCGTCTTGTCCACGACATTTTTATTGTACTCCACAATAAACCGTATCCACTCGTCGAATCTGTTCTGCGGAATGTCTGTCACCCACAGATACCTGTCGTTCAGTACCGTGTCTTCGCACTTTCCAAGGAATTCCGCATAGGTCATTCCATAGCGGTAAGTCGCGCGTCTCTCGCTCCTGCAATATCTGTTTAAAAGGAACAGACCAACTTCTTCCTTGGGGCAGTAGATCTGATCCAGCGCGTTTTTGGGGTTTTCCAGCTTCAGCTGTTCCTCCACCAGTTCCAGGAGCGTATCCCTCCATGGCACATAGGCCGGCAGGGAAAGAATAATACTTTTCCCCTCCGCGGCAGACGCAACGATATCTTCCAGAAATTTATGTGCTTTCGTAATATGATTCCACCAAAGTCTGTCCATCTCAATCCTCCATATACTTCAGGAGCTCATCATCGATCTGCTGGGCCGTTCCCATCATCTGACAGAAGCTGTAACGGGTAAAACGGTAACGCCCGTCGCCGATATGCTGCAGAACGTTTAATTCCCGCATTTCTTCCATCAACGCGGCAAGCTGTTCCAAATTCAGCGCCGTGAGCTTGCCAATGGAAAACGTACCTGCAAGTTCAAGAAGCTCCTCCGCGCTGCAGCCGTTCTGGAATTTCTTTTCGTGGTAGTGATACGCCACCAGAAGCGCGATGATATAATAGTAGTCATCGTCTCCCACTTTCAGTGTGATCATAAATTTATCGCGGATATCATCCTGCAGCGACTGTTCCGCGAGGATCTTCTTGATATGCTCCTTGCGCACATAATAGGGAGGCGTTTCGCTTTCCGAATACCCTGCATAGTCCCGCTTCATAGCTTCTATCAGCTTTGTACAATACAGCTGGATCAGACCCGGGAAATAATTGGTTGTTCCGAAGATCGTTGAGATCAGCACCTCCGTCTCGCTGTCGTTGGGAAAGCGGAATCCCAGGTAAGACAACGGGACCTCCAGCAGCTCCCTGGCCTCCATGGATTTAAACGGCTTGACGGTCAGCGAATCCAGATGGGTGAGCACACTGTTATTGCTCAAAGCAGCCATCCGCTGAAATCTCACAATGTTCCGCAGACCGGCCACGACAAATTTAAATCTTCCTGTCCCGACACTCTGGATATCCTTCAGCGCGTCGAAGGGCTGATATCCGACCTCCTCGCAGCTTTCGATGAACACATCCGCCTCGTCAATCATAAGTAGAAGATAGGGAATCGGATCTGTCTGGTCTCTGAGCCGGTTTTTGATATCCCGCGCAAGTTCATTCCAGTCCTCCGTGATCCGTTCTGTTTTCAGAATCCCTTCGTCATACAGGGTTTCTGAAATAAGCTTCGCCGTTTCCCTGTAATTTCTGCGCCACGCGTTGACGATCACCGCCCGGTCCCCGTTTTCGTCCAGATCAATATCTTTTTTAGCCATTCGCAGCAGCGCGGTTTTTCCCAGCTGCCGGCCGCCGTATACAATATTGACTCCTGTGGGCGATTCGATCTTATCCAGCTCATTCTTCCGTCCGATAAACATTTCCTGCGGCATGACATCCGCCGATTTGTCAATGTACGGCTGGCAGGACGCAAACGGCATGATCACAGACATCAGCATCCGGTTCACCGAGGTTTCCGTATAATTCTTTGCAAGATAAACCAAAACGACACGGTCGATGACAGCAAAGATCTTTCCGGTCAGATCCGTTTTTGTCTTTCTGGCCAACGTCCTCCGGTCTGCCAGCGTCAGGGAGTAATCCAGGAGGACCAACGTATTTTTGGCATTGCCGATATCTTTAAACGTATCGATCAGGCGGGAAGCGTCCGTCTTTCCAAACAGGCAGACCACGCGAAAACCTTTTTCCTCCGCCTCCGAGCCAAACGCTGAGATCGGGTGCTTATAATTGCTTTTTCTTCCGTTCTGCGGACGCTTCAGCTTGACCAGATAGCTTTCGATCTTCCCCTGGAGCGGCGCCTCGGTTTTGACGGTATCCACGGAAAATCCCAGATTGCTTAAAAGCGCTTTGATCTTCGCTTCCCCTACCTTTGCGCCCCGGGGCCAGTTTTCCAGAAGCTTGTCGCCGCCCTTGGTATCTTTGTTGATCCTGGACGTGGGAAACAGCGCTTTCAGGGTAGTGCCGGAGTTGGCCGTCCGTTTGTAGGTCACGTCGTACTCATCCAGAAACTCCTGAAGGCAGTCTGTCTGCGCGACAGTTACGTCGAAATCGATGTCGTTCATAAGCAGCCGGTTCAGCAGATCCTCCGCAGCCGCGTAGTTTTGCTGCCCGATCCTGTGGCGGATCTGTTCCACAGATTCTTTCATCCGTTTCTCCCGGTCCCACCCCGGATTTTTCCCAAGAAATACTTCCAGACTCTGATTCAGTTCTTCCGCGCGGACCTGGGCATCCTTGCGGATCTTTTTCCGGAAAGCCTCAAGAATCTTGTCGAAGAAGCCAAAATTCTTTGTTTCAAGCGCCCACACATACCAGTTCTCCATGATCTGCAGCATAATTTCCTTGACGTTTTCCGCCGCATTATCAATCTGGCCATAACTCTGGGCAAGTTCCAGATCCTCAATAAATTCCTGCCGTTTATTTTGCATGTCCTTCAGCGGGTAAGACATTGCTTCTTTCAGATCCACAGACGGAAGGCTTTCGTCCGCCAGGGGAATCTTCTGTTCCCGCAGATACTGCAGGATCAATTCCGCGGAACCATAATCATCCTCGCCGCTGAGGATTTCTTTTAATCTGTCTTCCCACCCTTTTTCCGGCTCCCCGCAATGACGGAAAATACGTTTGATTACAGAAAACTGTGGCAGTCCCACCACTTCATCCAATACAGGAAGAAACTCATCGTCCAGCAAAATATGATCGTTTTTCAGAAAATCCACATAAAAATACTTGTAGCTTCCCTCTATGTAGCTTCCCTCCAAGCGTTTCTGTATTTCATGCAGGGTTTCTTTCAGCACAGAACGACCTGCCAGTTCGCTCAGTTCCATATCCTCTTTTGGCCGCAGCGAAAGCATTGCCTCGCTGATATCTTTGAGAAGTCCGTTTCTGACTTTTCGGTACTCTCCCAGCGCAGGGTCGTCGTCACTGGGCGCGGACGACTGCAGCAGAAATACATAATTGCAAAGGACCGCGACGACCTTCCGGACGCGTTTGAAAAGATTCATTCTGAGACTGCTCATCAGATCGGAGGTTTTCTTGGCGACGCGAAGATTCTTCGACGCCAGTTCCCAATAAGTATCGAGAATGGCATCGATTTTCGACGGTTCAATATTTTCCTCACGGATTTCCGCCTGATCCTTCACATAATACTCCGTCAGAAACTGTTCCAGCACCTCCAGCATCTCCCGCTGGTCTCCGATTACCATTTTCAGATACTCGCTCAGATCGCTGCTGGGCCCCAGCAGAAGCTTTCCTGTCTCGATAAATCTCTTATGCGACGCGTTTTCCTTTATATTCGCCACACTGTAGTTTTCATAATAGCTTTTGGCTTCCCGCCGGATTTCTTCCAGACGTTTATCCCAGGATGCCTTTTCTTTTTCCCGGTAATCCGCATAGCGGTCCATTCCTCTGTGGTTCCCGGCTTTAAACTGCTGCACCGTGTAAACGACCCTGTCCAATCCAGCCGTCTGCTGCAGCACCCGGTTGCCCGATATCAGATCCTGAAGCTGCTTCAGCGAATAATCGTAACTGAACTGATCGTAAAAATAATTCCGCAGGGCGGCGGACACCACAAAATAATCGGAAACCAGATTTTCCTGATTAAAGTAAACGCTGAAGATCGTATTGGAACTATAGCTGCAGTTTTCCATAGGATCATTTAACGCATAGGCCAGCTGGCGGTAAACCGGCTCATATTCGGGAACACTGGCAGACAACACTTTTACATATGCGGCAGCAGCACAGAACTTTCCCTGGGTCAGCATGTTCTGATACGCTTTATCCGCTTCCTCTTTACCGGAGAAATCCGCCTGATCGATGATTTCTGTTTGCTCCGGCTGTTCTCCAAGCAATGCTTCTTCTGAGGAGACTGCCGCTTCCTCCAATAGTTTCGAAAGCACTGCCGCTTCCGCGGCCTTTGCATGTTCAACGGTTTCCGGTTCTTTTGAATCTTCCGGTTCTTTTGGATCTTCGGGTTCTTTTGAATTTTCGGACTCTTTTACATCCTCCGAATCCTTCGTTTCTTCTGGTGTTTCTGAGCTACATAATTCTTCTGATTCTTCTGATTTTTCTGGTTCCTCTGTTTTTTCTGAATCCTCTGTCTCTTCTGTCCCCTCCGGAGTCTCTTCTTCCGGTTTTTCTGAATGCCCAAGGTCTTCTGACAGTTCTTCCGCATCCATTTCTTCCTGCTCTTTCAAAAGCAGCAGATCCACAACTTCGTCATTGTCCGAGTCAAAAAACTGTTCTTCGGAAATACCGCAGTACCATACCGGCCAGTTGTTATCCAGTACCGTTTTTACCCACTTTGCCAGAACAGCCGCTTTTTCACGGGTCATGGAAAGCACAAGATACCGTCTTTCTTCTTTGCCAAAGTCTTTCAGGTGCTCATAGAACAGCCGGAACTGTTCCGGACGCTCTGAAAAGATTCCCATATATACCAGATCTTTTTTCCCAATCACTGCCGGAAAACGAATAAAAAAGAACTCCCGTCCCATGTACTGGGTTCGAGAAGGAAACTCGTAGTTTTCGTCGATTTTTCTGGTCCTGCCATAGCAGCCGTAGCATGCAATTCTGGCAATTGCCCGGTTTACGGTTTCCTCACACTGATATGCCTCGTCCTCTGAGATTTCTGATTGTCTTTTGTGGGAAAAATCCAGCAGGAACGAACGGGAATCCTTCGTCCGAAAAGCGCTGCTTCCCCTGGGAGACAAGGCAAAATACTCCCCTGCACCCTTGACGGTATATTTCGTCAGATACCCCTGCTGATAAAGTTTATCTGTCGCAAGATCATAAACCTCCTGCTCAGAGCCATACCATAGAGCAATGGATTCTCTGGTATAACCGCCGTGTTCATTTGCTTCCAGAAGACAGGCTCTTTTCTGAAGGGCAGGATACTTGGCGATATCCTTTTTAAATTCCTTGACGCCGAATCGATTGGCGCTTTTCGAAGACAACTCCTTCTCCAATCCCTCTGTTTCCTCTTCGCATATAACTGCCGCAGGATCGTCGATTCCAAGAGAACTCCAGATATCATCCTGATTTTCTTCCGTGTTTTTCGGCGCCTGCTCCGCAGGCTCCGTCAGCGGGCAGGAAGGCTTCTCCTGCTCGCTCGCATCCTCCTTCGGCTCAGGCTGCTTCGGCTCACACTTCCCTAGAATATCAGGCGTTTTTTCGCCCCTGGCAGATTCATCCTTGCGATCAGAATTCTCATCCGTCTGTTTCTTGCCGGTCTCGATCCCTTCCGCAGACTTCACGGTTTTTGCGGTCCTTTCTGTACGCAACGTTCTGAATTGAACCTCTCTTGTGATAGGTTCCTCGAAATAACCTGCCAGCTTATATACGATCGTGAACCTCTTTACAGGATCTTCTTCCTGCAAAGCTTTCGACAGCCACACATAACATTCCGCGGTTTCCCTTAATGTGTTCTCGTCCATTGCCTGAAAATCCATCGCGGCAAGCGATGCTTTTCGCCGGTCCAGCAACTCCTGCGTTTCCACTTGTTCCGCATACAGCGTCATAAAAAGGGACACCGCATCGGTATACTGTTCCGTCTTCTCCAGCCGTTCCAGAACCTCAAGAAAACTTTCAATTTTCTGCGGAACGTCTCCCACGCATAAAATCTGAAACTGCTCCTGCAGCTGGTCGTGTTCAGCGTCTATCCTTTTCAGCATTTCCATCGCTCTGCTTCTCAGCTGCCGCGGGAAAAATTCTTCTGCTTTACGACAGGCACAAAGCTCCGAAAGGCAGGCATCAAATTCTGAAAGATCCGCGTTTAATACCTCAAAGTTCTCCCGGATCTGGTGTAGCTTCTCTGATCCTATCATTCCTTCGTTTCCTCCTATGTTCCTTGGTCAGAATCTCCAAAAATCCTGTTTCTCAAACACTTCCCTTTCCGGAAGCAATACCGCCCACTGTCCGTCCTCAACAAAATAGCAGCGGATTCTTTCCGCAAGCGCCTCTTGTTTCTCCCCATCGGAAATCCTGCTGGACAGAAACAGCCTTTCCCGCCCAGGAATATCATCCCCCTGCCGGTCAATCTCTACCGCGCTCAGCGCGATCAGGCGATAGAAGGTACGCATCGCTTTGTTTTTATTTTCCGCCAACGTTCTCAGCTCCCCGATCATTTTCTGATACCGTTCGGGTTGGAAGGCCCCCAACACCACACGGCCTCCCCAGATGGCCGTGGATTCGACGAACACATCGGAAGAAAAGAAATTCTCATACGCTGCCCGGAGTTCTGCCGGCACCTGGGAGATTCTTTCATAAACAGGATAGACTGTCTCTTCTTCCGGATCATCTCCGAACCCATCTCCGAACTCATCTTCGAGCTCGTCTTCGAGCTCGTCCTCCAGGTCTTCTTCAACTCCCTCCCCATAATCTTCCCCGTAGTCTTCCTCATAGTGCTCCTCAGAATCATCCTCTTTTTCGCTGTCCTCCAGTTCTTCCTCCCGCCACGTCAGCTGGTAGGTAAGATACGGCGCGAACAGCAAATACATCTGCTGGTCCGCGTCCTCCGGACGATAACGGCGAAACTCCTGCCGCGGTTCCGTCCCGAAAACGTCAAACAGCTTCACAAAATTCATGGCCAGCTCAACGTCGGCCAACGATTCTTTTTCCAGCAGTGTCCGGTAGTCACTGTCGTCCGGCCAGAAGCCATGTTCCTCACAGACACAGTTGACGGTAAATTCATTCACCGGCGCAGGCAGAACCTCAATCAATTCCTTCATTCCCCTAGCCTGGCGGAAACTCTCCCTGTCGTTTGAAGTAAAGATCACCAGCTTTCCATCCTCCGCCCATTGCCGCGCCAGGGCGAAAAGTGAGGTCAGAAGCTCTGTATTGTTCCGGAGCATGTCCAGGTATTCTATGATGACGCAATCTTCCTGCGGAACAAACTGCGGCACAGGCCGCAAAGACTCCAAAGACGCGGCATCCTCCAGCACAAACGCTTCGTCCCAGTCACCAGAAGGCTCACGGCAAAGCGTAACCGCGTCAGACCGGTATACCTGCCGGTCCTCAAAACAGTTTTTTAGAAACGTCGATTTTCCGCCCGCTGCCGGACCATAGATTCCGTAAAACCCTTTCTGCCCACGCCGCCACAGCCAGCGGTATCTCATAAGTTTTATGTTTTCTCTGGTATAAATATAGCGCTCCACTTTTGTTTTTCCTCCTGTTTTCTGCAAAACCGCCCGCAAGACTCAGTTTCAGCCTTCCACGCGAAAAACACTCAAATATTCTGCGGGCACAAAATCTGTCAGCCAGACATCATTTTCCGAAAGATAAAATACATGCCCGTCGTGCACCATGGCTGCGGTGTCAATCTGTAAGATCACAGGAACTCCCTGATTTTTCCATCGGCCCGCCACTTGTCTTGCCGTGTCAATGTCCCAGGACAGATGAACCTTCTGTCGTTCCATCGGCCGAAGCCCTTCCTTCAGGATCGCATCCAGAGCCTTCAATCCCGTTCCATGATATAAAATCTCCGGCGGCGTTCCTTCTTTGTAATCCATCTCCAGCCATGGAATCGAATGTCCCTGATTACAGCGGATCATCAGCCGGTCTCCCTCCCACTTGAGACCATACCGCTGCTTGCCGTCAATACGGACAAGTTCCATCAGCACCGGAAGGGTCAAAAAGAATCCCGGACGCTGAAAATGGCTGTTGAACTTCTCGATCAGCTCCATGGCACTGACCCATCCCTGCAGATCCATGGAAAGCTGAATCATCTCAGGCGCATGCCGGAGAACCTTGCAGATCCTGCCGCCAAGCTTCGTCTCGCTGCGCTTGATCATCAGGCGTTCCTCTTCCGTGAGATGCTCAAGCGCGTTGGTCTGGGCTATCACTTTGCTGTTGTCGATCATTGTAACCACCTTCCTTTTTTGCATGCCATTGTTTGTATTCCTATTATAGCCTTTGAAGAGGAGGTTTGTAAACCAAAACCCGTACTTGCTCAGCCAGCCGGATATAATGCAAAAACCTTACTGTATCCGGAGTATTTCCGAAATTCAGTAAGGTTTTTTGCCTGCTGCGTTTTAAACTATTTTCATAAAGCATTTCTTCGCGCAAAACACTGCACAATATCCCGTTACCGTAGTGTAGTCGTCCGGTATTCCCTCAAGATATCGTTCATCCGCAAATTGTTTCCGGGCTTCTGCAAACTTTCCGGGAATCTCGCTTTCCGTCTTAGCATACTTCACTTCAATCACCAGTGCTCGCTGATTGTCATCATCTTTTACTACCACATCAGGTCTGCCGACTCCGTACTCGTTATTAGACTCAACGTCATACTCGTCACCAGCAAACAATCCAGCAAGGAAAGCATGATAAAAGCTCTCCTGATAGTCATGGTAGCTGACCGTCTTCAGTAAAAGCGCAGACAGGAGTTTCTGCGCAGTATCCAGGTTGCCGTTCCAAATCGCATTACAAATATCTGTTCGGTCAATCTTTACAATATAGCTATTGAACCAATCAATTATGTTGCTTTTAAAAACCTCTCGAACTTCTTTGTTAGGAATTCGCAGTGCCGCATAAGTATCCGGAACTTCTCCCTTCAAATCTGCTGGATTGGCATTTGTAAGATAACCGGTCAAGTATAAAAGACTCCAGAAATTTTTAGCAGACGACTTGAGATAATCATAAGTCAAATCCTCCTCGATTTGAGTGACGAGAATTCCGTCATCCATTAAACTGTTGAGACTCGATTTGACATTCCTCAATTTTCTACTAATATACTTATATATGATATCGTTGCCGCTTGTGTTTCCCCAGTACTTCTTAGGCTTTGCCCCGGGATCCCTCTGCAGCGCACTCGCATAGCTGAGTACCGCCCACGGACAATATACTTCAACACTGCCGAAACGGTATCCATCGTACCATTCTTTGACCTCATCCATATGATCAATAAATCCTACATCCAAAAGCAGTTGCCGTACTTCCACGGGGGTAAATCCAACGTGCTCATTGAATCTGTCTCCCGTGATTGCATCAGTCACAAAATTGTTCACGCCAGTGAAAATACTTTCCTTTGAAATGCGCAAACACCCAGTAACTACAGCAAATTTAAGGTGCGGGTTTGTTTTGATAGCATCCCCCAACAGGGAACGAATCATATCCAACATTTCATCATAGTATCCATGCTCACTCGCTTTAGCAACCGGGACATCATACTCATCCATGATAAGAATGACTTTCTTACCATAATGCGCACTCATCATTCTCGTAATAAGGACAAGGCTGTTTTTCAAATTTTGCTTGTTTGCGGCCTGGTACATCAGCTTGTTAAAAAGTTCCTTATCTGCCGGATTGACCTTACTGCTATCACCAAGAAACGCGTATTTTTTGCACAGATTCGCAATTACCACTTCCAGCATCCCATATGCATCCTGAAAGTTCAATCCGTCCACGCTTTTCATCGTGAGTGCCACTACCGGCCACCGGTTCATCCACCGCTCGCAAAGTTCCGTTTCCTCTGAAATCTTCAATCCGTCGAAATGCGCCTTACTGTCGCGGCTTATATCGAAGAAATCCTCCAACATACTCATAGTCAAGGACTTACCAAATCTACGAGGACGTGTAACGAGATTTGCTTCAAAGCGTGTATTCAAGAGCTGCTTGATAAAAGCAGTTTTATCAATATAATAATAATGTTCTTCTCTTACCTTAGCAAAATCGTCAATGCCAAGAGGTAATGAAATGCTCATCTTCACGCTCCTCCCTTCAGCAACCCATTTCTCTCCAAAGAGGCTCCGGCTGCAATATCTACAATAGGCGCAATCCCCGAACACAAAAATCGAAAAGGGTACAACAAACCTGTTGTAGCTTCATGCTACCACACGGCGTCTGGAATAGCAAGTCATTTTCTGCTGAAAGCAGCCTGCTGGTAATCGTTAAGCCTTGCTGAACGATTACACGCTTCGCAATGCACAGAAACTGCATTTCATGCAGTTTCGCGCTGCAGGTCTCGGGATTTTCGCACATTCTGTGTGAAAACACCTCGCGGGATAGTGACAGGCTGAACTGTTACGCCTGCTGCCAGCTGAATAATGCAAAAACCTTACCGTATCCGGAGCATTTCCGAAATCCAGTAAGGTTATTTGCCTGTTACATTTTACTCCGCATCCCATTCGTCATTGTCATAATCGGGGTACTGCTGGATATCTCCTTTGGCTTTGACGATGCGCGTTTCACGCTTCTCCTGTACTTCGTCAATCCTGGACACCGTAATTGTAAACATCCAGTCGTCTCCAAAATCGTAGTGAAGGGAGAACTTCTGTCCTTTGCAAAGTTCAAGTTCATCCAGCGTTATATTTGTGGAGGGTTCACCGAACTCCGAGAATGACCGATACGAATTTTTACTGTACATGCGATTGTCCATACAAAATTCATATAGATGATCCTCAGAGAAATCGAAAGCTTCCAGGATGACAGAACATAATTGATCCAGCGACTGATCGCCGCAAATTTCGATGTTTCTATAAACTTCCCTTCCTCTTCCTGCGGGATATACTTTGATGGAATACTGTTTCTTCATGACGCACCTTTTTTTCCGGCTTATCGATTCTATTTCATACTGGTCTATCTTTTAAGCAAACAGGCATAATGGAACTATGCTAAATGCAGCACACCGTTTTCTTTCAACACTTTTTCTACTTCTTTCACCGTAAAATTCATTTTTTTTGCAATTTTTTCTGGAGACACGCCAACTTCAAAGTAGGTCAATATTCTGCCTTTGATTTCTCCTCTTATTTCCCCTCTTTTTTCAGATTCTTTTTTCATTTCTTCCAATGCTGTACACATATTCATCCTGCCTCCTTTGCTCTCTAAGGCCTGGTTCACAAGTTTCTGAGACTCTGTGATCGCACCGATCACAACACCAAGTTCAGAAGAAAACTCCTTATCCTGGTACACATCCTCGATTTTTTTATAGTTTCTTTTGTAGATATTCCGGCAAATCTCGAAAACCGTCTGCACCTCCTCATTATGAAACGAAAGATTTTCGCTGTCTCTCACCTGTATCAGATTCATTTTGTAATCGTTCACCACCATACGCAGTTCCTCGGGAACTTTCAGCATATCTATGAGAGAATGCGGACCATCCCATTCACGTTCGCCGTAGTACAGACAAATGGTGACCATTCAACATTGAACAAATCTGCAAATCTGGAATTATCCCACCAAAATTCTTTTAATACAGTGTCTGCCTTCCGTTTGTTGTTTACGGCCACTATCATAACCTCTGTATTTTGGGTATAGGTTTACTATATCATATTTTCCGTCTTTTATCCAGTATATCCTCTGTCTTCATTATTTGAAAGACAATATTGTATTTTTTTACAAATATTTTAGAAGGAGTATAGACAATCGATGTATTGCCAGGACTCTGCATGTTTTCGGAAACACGAACTTCCATTTTATCCGACTAATGCAGCCTATTCAGCTACAGAATAACTCATCCATGTCTTCTAAGGCCTCTTTCAGTTCTGGATTTTTTTCTCTGGCTATAAACTTTTCAAGCTGGATCATCTCGTATTCATCCGGCTCACATTCCATCGAATATGATAGTTCTAACAAGTTCCACAGCAATGCCGCCTTCTTTGTTTTCCGATGAGCAAGACAGTATTCTTCAATCAGAATTCTTGAGTATTCCTGCATAACTTATTCCTCCGCTTCTTGAATGCCATTACCTTGGATATATCACATGATATTTTCAAAATTTCTTGAGTTCTCTGAGATTGCCTCTAGTAATTCCTGGTTCTGAGTTCAAACAACCTCCGTAAGTCCTGGGCTGTCAACTCCATCTCCCATGATACTTTTTCATTTTTGAGGGAGGTCTTTAATGCCTCCAGAAATAATTCGTCCTTTAATTCCATGATGTTCTCCCTGCCGGTTAATTGCTATCCAGAGGCAGTAAGTCTACCACCATGATCTCCGGCACATTATTAAATCTTGGGATTGTTCCAGAAGAACCCAAACCTCTGGATAATACCAGTACCTTGTCTCTCTCGTCCGAAAAGTAAAGCCCTTCCAGCTTTCCGGGGAACCAACCAAAGTCCGGTCCATACAGGCCGCCAATCAGCGGAAAGATAATCTGGCCGCCGTGAGTATGCCCGGAAAAAACACAATCAATATCCCATTCGTTGATGCCGTTTGACATTAGCCAACAATACGGCATATGGCACATCAAAATCGTATAGCTTTCCGTGTCCTGAAATTTATAAAGAAACCTACACTCATCCAGATCAGCTTCCTTTGTTTCAAGGAACCTGGCCGGAACACAGTAACCGTAAATGCCGCCTAAACGAATGTCCTGTCCATTGATGGTAAGGTCAACATATTCCCAATCCAATACGGTTGCTCCGGCAGACTCAAACAATGCTTTCACATCTACCTGGTAATTTTCCTGATAATCTATTTCATGATTTCCCAGAGAAAAATAGACCGGCGCTACCTCGCATAGTGCGGCAACCGCATGAACAGCAACAGAAGTATCTGCTTCATCCTGATTTAATTGATCGCCGGTAATTAAAATGAGATCCGGGGATTGTTTCTCTACCATGTCAATTAGTCGCTGGTTGTCCTCTCCGAACTCGCTATTGTGGAGATCTGTAAGCTGAATAATTCGAATCCCTGCTGTTATTTTTTCCGAATTCAATATGTAGTTCGAAGAGGTCAAACAATATTTAGATTGGAAAAGAAGCACGACAGTGAAACAGATTATGCTTATAACGATTACTCCCACCAATAATATTTTCTTAGGAATGGACTTGAAATTCAAATTACTCTCTCCTACTAATACCCGCTTTACTTTTATGAATATATGTCATTCCGTTTATCATCAAGTGCCCGTAGCAGAAGTTTCAGAATCTCCCGTTGACCATGATATATCAGCAAATACGCATATCTGTCTATTATGATTCTCTCTTGCCTTCATTGGCCTGTCAACCTCTTTGCTCTGGAGCTTCCGTTTCTTCAAGGATATTAGCAATCCGCTTGCTTGCGAAGCCATCGCCGTAAGGATTGCTTGCATTGCTCATTTTTGCATATTCTGTCTCGTCTTCCAGGAGCAACTTGAAATTCTGATAAATGGTTTCTTCTTCTGTACCAACCAGCTTCAACGTTCCGGCAGCAATTCCTTCCGGACGTTCCGTTGTGTCCCGCATAACCAGAACCGGTTTGCCCAGGGAAGGGGCTTCCTCCTGAATACCGCCAGAATCCGTCAAAATCAAATAACTCCGGCTGAGGAAATTATGAAAATCCAGAACATCCAGCGGTTCAATCATGTGTATACGATCATCATCTCCCAAAATCTCATTAGCCGTTTCCCGCACAACCGGGTTCATATGAATCGGATAAATTGCCTTCACATCCGGATGCTCGTCCATCACTCTGCGGATAGCATGGAACATATGCCGCATAGGCTCTCCCAAATTTTCCCGTCGGTGAGCCGTAATCATAATCAAACGGCTGTCCTTAGCCCAATCCAGTTCAGAATGAGTATAGTCTTCCCGAACGGTGGTTTTCAAAGCATCAATCGCAGTATTTCCAGTAACATAGACTGTCTCCGGCTTTTTGCCCTCTTTCAGCAAGTTTTGCTTAGAAAGCTCCGTAGGAGCAAAATTGTACTGGCTGATAATGCTAACTGCCTGACGGTTAAACTCCTCCGGATAGGGTGAGTAGATATTATATGTACGCAGACCAGCTTCCACATGGCCAACGGGAATTTGCAGATAAAAACAGGCCAGCGCCGTCACAAAGGTGGTCGAGGTATCCCCATGAACCAGTACAACGTCGGGTTTAACCTCATCCAGGACTACCTTGATACGGTTCAGAATATTTGTAGTAATGTCAAATAAAGTCTGTTTGTCCTTCATAATGGAAAGGTCATAATCCGGCACCACATGAAATGCCTCCAACACTTGATCCAGCATCTGTCGGTGCTGACCAGTTACACAAACAGTTGTCTGAATATTATTTCGGATTTTTAATTCATTCACCAATGGGCACATTTTTATTGCTTCCGGTCTTGTCCCAAAGACCAACATTATTTTTTTCATGAAGGCTCTCCTTTACAGTACGCTATCTTATCAAATGATACACCTTTGAGAAAAGTTTCCTAATCATGCCAGGCTTCTGTTTCTTTTTATTCTTAACCATCTGCTTCTGTAATTCTTCGGGATGGATGTCATACATTTCTCCAGCATGGAGCATTTGTATGTTGCTTTTCCACCTATTCTGATATTCCTGTGTTTTGCGATTTGTCATAACATTAACGTTTAAAACAATTTCCTGTCCTGTTTTTTTCAAAATCTCCTGCTCTTTCAGTTTGCCATAGCACAGATTATTCAGTCTCCAATCAACATACTGTGCTTCCATAATCTGATTTACAGAAATCTCTCGGCTTTCAAGCAATGAAGCAGTTCTTTCCCATGCCGCTAATCCCTGTTCTGTACGTATGATTACAGAATTGCTTCCAAGTGGTGACGAATCTTGCTGTGTATAATTATCCCCAAGAGAAATATCTGCACAAACATTCAACTTGTCAATACAATACAAACAACGTTCTGACATGAAATAGTCCTTCACTTTTGTTCGTTCCGATTTATCTTGATATGCTATACTGCCATCGGAAAAGTAAAACTTCATATTTCCCGGCCAGCCGCCACTTTCCTTATTTTTAAAGTGTAAGTTTTCTAACTTCTTTTCTCCGCAAAAAGCGGGCTGCTGATAATAAGCCATCACATTATAATTAAACACACGGTCGCAAAACAAACCTATCAGCAAATAATTTTCCTCTGGTAAATGCAGTTTCTTAACAGCAGACTTAAATCCCCGCACCGCACAGGACGTTCCAACAAAAATAACTCTCTTCATCCGGTTATTTTTCACATAGGCTATCGCATTTTCATGTGAAACCGGGAGATACCTTGATTTTGGATAACTGGAAGATACCACATCTTTCATTTCCTGTATAGTAACCGGTTTGGTTGATAATTGTTGATGATAATCATAGCTGTCTACAAGAAATGCGATGTCATAGATTCCCGATTCCAACAGTTGATGTACCAATGTGGATACAACGCCCCCTGAAGCTGAAATGCGCCGTACATCAGAAGACTTGCTCCACGCATTACAAGATAATAGGACATTTCCCTGCACTGCAGCACGGTCTGGCAGTTTTTCATATTGGTGCTTTAAACCAGGACAAACACTTGCACATGATCCACAAGATATACAAGAATTCTGGTTTATCACAGGCTGGTACATCCCTGCTTCTCTTTTCCATTCAATACAATGTTTCGGGCAAATTCCGACACAAACTCCACATCCACTGCAAAGGTTCCACTCTGTTGTAATCGATATATCTATCAGATTCATCATTCCTCATCCTCTTCTTTTCAGTATTCCACCTACGAATTCCTTTGCAGCCTGAAATTCTTTTCCTTTAAAATTTAACAATACGATCAATAAGTTCGGTATGACTATACAAATGCACCCTTTTAAAATCAATGCTGGGAAACCATTTCCCAATGGATAGCACAGTGCAAAGGTAGCAAGACCGGCCAGCAACATAGTAAAAGCGTAATAAAGCATCTTTTGATAATACTCCCAGCTGCCTCTGTGGAACACATACTTGAAAATCGTATAGTTCTCCCACGGTATAGAAATACACAGGGAAAATACCGTTGAAAGTATAATTCCCGATATTCCAATCACTTGGACAAGGATAATATTCAATACCAGATTTACCACCATGCAAACATAAGGACGGAAACGATCCTCCCACCAAATTCCGGCAGCGTCCTTGTATGTCACAGGTATTTTTCTGATACTATAAACATAAAAATATAAGCCAAATTCCAAAACCACATAAAACGGAAACATCAGTTCCTCTCCGACCCATAAGTACATAAAAGGCTGGTAAAGGCAAACAAGGCAAATCGTACACCAACCCACAAGCCAGGAATTGATAAACGAAAACTTCATAAAGTCATTATAGTTCTTTTCGACGCTCTCTGTCGCTATGCTATTTCCCAGACCCGCTGTCATTGCAGAATAACAGATGCCCAGAAAGCCAACAATAGAGCTCATAATGTAATAATAATTTCCATATATGGCTATTGTGGTAAGTCCAAAGAATGCCGCCATCACAATATTATCTGATGCATTCAGAACAACTGTATTCAGTTTTGTACCGATTAAAGCTTTTACTTTCTTTACAATCGAGTTCCGGAGTTCCTTGCTGATTTCCCCTTCCGGTTCCAGTTCCTGAAAATTCCGATTAACGTAGATCAATCGTGCTATGTTGGTCGCAATTGTAAATATAGGCAGCCAAAAGATGTAAGCGTAATAATTCTTCGTCAGAAACAATGCCCCAAGCATGACAATATAAGAAAGGGGCGTAATGACAATAGCAATTTTACTGTCCACATCGTTTCGCTGATACGCCTGTAAAAGGGCATTTTTATATGCAAAAAGCCAATAGCTCAAAACCGCATTGATTAAATAAATTATATACAACACATAAAGATTAATATCATCCGGCAATTCTTCACGTATCAGAATTTTAAGAAACGGGATCAGGCACAATCCCAGAGTTAGAATAATTGTTCCAATTATGCGGTAAAGTCTGCGATATAAATTCAATAGCGCGCGAATCGTTGCCTTATCATTTTCGGCAATCGGTCTATACATGCTATAAACCATCGCCCCGCCGAGTCCCAGTTCCGCCAGGCTCAAAAAGCTCAATATGGAAGTAAATAAGCTGCTTAATCCCAGATACTGCTCACCAAGAACATAAAGGATTGCTGTTCTCGATATAAATGGGAGTACAATATTTAAAGTTCGGTATCCAAAACCGAACACAATATTTCTCAGTGTATTCCTTGTTCGTTCAATCTTCATAGTATCTCCAGATTACAAATCAACAATTTCAAAAATATCTTTCTCCTGCAATACGCTCAGCCTTTTCAGTATTACGGATGATTGTCCATCCCTTTCCTTCATTATACTTTGAATCGCCTTACCCATATCCTCCTCGTTGATTTGCTGCCGCACATCCAGCATATATCGCTCCTGCCCAAATTGTTTCATCAAATCGTGATACTTCGTAGCCCATCCCAATGCGATACAGGGGACTCCGTTTTTGAACGCATGGACAATCGCATGGAAACGGGAAGCAACGACAAATTGAAATTGTTTTACAAGCTCATTAAACTCTATACAGTTCAATTCCCGCTCAAGCAAAACCACCCGTCTGTCTGTGCAGAATTCACGTTTCAATTCCTTGCAAATTTCCTGATCCACATCGGAGTGAGTCAATAGATACACTGTCAAATCATTTTGCAACAGATTATCTATCATAGAAATATGCAACTTCCGCACCAAACTCTCATTTGCTGCCGCATAGTTTCTTTGATTTGGAATGACCGCAACGCTTCCTGGTAAAATATCCGGCAGCTCAATGGCAGGCACTTTGCCATAGATGTTATTAAGGTCAATACCAGAATTGTTGACGACCATATCATTGGCAAGTATCACATTTTGCAAATGATATCGGTCTTTCAGTTCCTGATATCCTTCCTGCTCACGGGCACAGATCGCTTTCGCTGTAGGAAGCAACTCCCTTATCCGTTGTTCGACCTTTTCCCCTGCTTTCCCTTGAAATTCAAAAGGTCCAAAAGACTGCGGCATAAGATAAACCGGAATATGGAATGCTTTTGCAAATTCCAAATGATCCAGGTAGTGGTTACACGTCTCTTCGCTCCAGTTAGACCCCAGAGCATATCCGCTTACATCAACCATCAAGTCTGCATTTTTGTATATATTTTCAGCTTCCAGCAGTTCTTTTCTATTGCGTAACAAGCATAATCCCCTTGATACGGAATTCGTCTGGCATCTGGCAAATTTTATTGGATACCAGCCTATAAACCCAAACACATACTGTTCCCGCTCTTCTTTTGGACGCTGCAAATCCATTTCTGATAAAACCAAAATCTTATGGTCCGGGAAACGCTTTTTCATCTCGTCAACGGCAATGAATGTCATCGCCTGAGCACCCTTATTAAACAGTTCTCCTCCGGTAATAATAATATTTCTCATCTTCTTTTCCTTATCCTACGGGATATTCCATGTATTACCACAGCTGCGTAAATCATAGCCAATGGAGCATCAATGTACTCTGCGCATTGCTTTTTTGTCAACCGATACTGTTCATCGCAAAATGTGTGATCACAATAAAACGTGTACCACATCTTAATCCTTTCTTTTAATGGGTAACCTAAAAATTCTGCTCTCTCTCTCAAAAACAAGCCAGCTCCCGCTGGATTTTTGATAAAGCGCATACTTCCTTGTGCAGTCAAACCATCCTCTAAATATTTGCAGATCCAGATAATGTCGTCAAAAATGCGGATTTTATAACCATCTCTCGCCATACGATTCCAGGTAATGCAAGGCGTCAGGAAATTTTCGCCCTCGAATTCAGGGTATTTATATTTTCGGTGGATTTCAGTATACCAAATACCTGCCCGTTCCCCATCAATCACCTTATCCGTATATTCAGGGTAACGGCAATAAGCGTATTCATCAATATACTGGCAGCCTTCGCCATACATCTGCCACAAGCGAGTATTTGGTGTTTCTGTCGGACTGGAACCTCGATTGCCTGCAACGCCGCAGTACTCAGGCTTTCCTGCAATCGTAGCTTCCCATTTTACAACAGTCTCCATTGCATCATCTGTCAAATAATCGTCTGAATCCATGATAAAGAACAGCTCACCCTCAGCAAGATCCAGGCCTCTGTTGATGGCACGGCATTTCCCGCCATTGAGTACTTTATAAAAACGAATGGGAAAGTCATTTCCATCTTCTATCCAGCTTTTGACAAGCTCCTCTGTATTGTCAGTGGAACCGTCGTCCACGATAATCCACTCAAAATCCCGGAAAGTCTGCCGCTGAACAGAACGGTACAGGTTTTCCAGAATATAAGCACGGTTATAGGTCGGGGTAAAAAGTGTTATTTTATACTTGAAATTCATATTGCCTCCTTATACTATCCCTATCTCATCCTTTATATCCTCATCCAGCTTTCTATACGTGAGAGGATTGATGCTTCTCAAAAAAAGCTACTGGATGAAATCTGTCATCCTGTTTCTTATTCCAGTGCGGGTCTTCGTTTGAAATATTGTATCCCGTCCCCACTACATATATGGTGCTACGGAACGGAAGTCGTTCCAAAGGTTTTCCCAGTTCCGCAAATTTTCTTTCGACCTCTATATCATACCAGCGAATCGAGTAACGCTTCGTTAAGCGCATTGCCGTTTCTTTGTCAAAGCAAAGTGCTTGATCTGGCATTTCTAACGGCAGATCATCCTCGTACATTTTCATGATGTTCATTGTGCCGCCATAGTATGGTGTGATTTCCAGCATTGAACTGCCCTTTCGCCATTTATAGCCATTCTTTGACTTAAATCCATTTGCTCCCGGATGTTTCGCTGCCCACTCAGCAATCCGATTGCTTACATAATCATCCACTGGAAAGACAAATGTCCCCCCGCACACTTGAAGCTCGCTCATGCGAATACGTATTTCTTTTGCACATAGGCATAGTTTCCAACTTCTGTCTCTGCATTTTTCCTCCCATGTTCGGGGAACGGGTAAATCGGTCGTTATGAAATGAAGCCTATCATCATACTCTCTCCGAAGAATCGGTATTTCGTTGCATCCTACAAACACTTGAAAGTCCGGGTTCGTTTGATTGAATATGGACGCCAATGTATTATTAAAGTCTTCCATGACTTGTTCCCAATGATTGGTGCTTTCCTTACTGCGTAAAGCGATTGTAAAACAAACCATAGCCTTCTCCCTCATTCTACTAATTATATTTTCTCAGTCTCTCCTATAAATATCTCTGGTATAAACTTTATCCCAACAATTTTCCAATTCTTCAGCATAACGATTCGCCACGATTACATCGCTGTTTTTTTTGAATTCTTCAAATGAAGTAATTACTTGGCTTCCAAAAAACATATCTTCTTTCAAAGTCGGCTCGTAGATTACAACATTTGCGCCTTTTGCTTTTAACCGTTTCATTACCCCTTGAATAGAAGACTGTCGAAAATTATCTGAACCAGATTTCATTGTCAAACGATAAATTCCAATCGTTACATTTTTCCCGGATACACCTCCACGTCCTTTAGTATCGTGGTCATAATACCCTGCTTTCTCTAAGATGCGCTCTGCGATAAAATCTTTTCTGGTACGGTTTGCATCTACAATCGCACCAATAATGTTTTCCGGCACATCCTGATAATTAGCCAAAAGCTGCTTGGTATCCTTCGGCAGACAATATCCTCCATAACCAAAAGAAGGGTTATTATAATGCGAACCAATCCGTGGGTCTAATCCAACTCCTTCTATAATTTGCCGGGTATCCAATCCCCTCATCTCTGCATAGGTGTCCAATTCATTAAAAAAGCTGACCCGCAATGCGAGGTAAGTATTTGCAAACAATTTAACCGCCTCAGCCTCCGTCGTATCTGTAAAGAGAATTGGAATATCGTTTTTAACTGCCCCCTCCTGAAGCAGCGCTGCAAAAGTATGGGCAGCTTCAACCATCTCCAGCACAGTCTGAGGCGCTCCCACAATAATCCGTGAAGGATACAGATTATCGTATAATGCCCGACCTTCCCTCAAAAACTCTGGGCTAAATAAAATCCGATCTGTATGATATTTCTCCCGCAAACTCTTCGTATACCCAACCGGAACCGTGGACTTAATAATTATAATTGCAGCCTGATTAACGCTCATGATTTGTTCTATTGCAGATTCCACGGAAGACGTATCAAAAAAGTTTTTGACTGGATCATAATCCGTAGGTGTTGCTATAATCACAAACTCTGCATCACGATAAGCCTTTTCGCCATCCAACGTGGCAGATAAATGTAATTCTTTATGAGCCAAATAATCTTCGATTTCCATGTCCTTAATGGGTGAGATCCTGCTGTTCAGCATCTCAACTTTTTCAGGAATAATATCAACGGCTGTGACATCATTATGCTGCGATAATAAAACTGCCAGTGATAAGCCGACATATCCTGTTCCCGCTATTGCTATTTTCATTTAACCTCTCCTTTTTATAGGCCAATGCCCAAGCCGCCTCTAATCCAACATGCCAAAACCAAGTTTCTCTTTGCTAAACGCATCCAAAATCTTTGTTTGATAGATTTCTTTTTGTATTCATCTCCATGCGGCATAGGACAATATAATACTGCATCTTTCAAAAATGTAAACGTCCGTTTACGCTCCGGGTTCTCCAGATACTTGATTGCCATCTGACCATGATACATACAGGAAAACAGCAAATCAATCTGTGTCAGCGTTTCCATCCCAGGAAAGTGTTCACGGATGAAAACCATCCTATTTTTTTTTGCTTCGACCGCATCCAAACGCTTTAAAGAATAACTTTCGCCCATAATACTGCCGCTGTGCTGGACATAATAGTAACCTACTTTATCGGTAACAGATACTTTATTTGCCTTAGCAACCGCTTGATAACTCCAGAAAACATCCTCATGATATTTATCAACTGGAAATAGAATATCATGAATATAGGCCGTCTTATACAGCTTGTACCATACCGGCTGCTTGAGCCAAGATTCCTCGATAATTGCCCTCATGGCTTCTTCCTGATTCAGAACGCAGCAACCTGATTTTGTCAACTGTCGGGACGGAGTTTCATCTTCCCAGACCATTTCGACGCCGCAGGCAGCGATGTCGCTGCCATCTGCTGTCATAAGTTCATGCAACTGCCGATACATATCTAAATCAATCCAATCATCGCTGTCCACGAATCCCATAAGTTCACCGGTAGCAACAGCCATGCCAGCGTTTCTTGCGTCCGACAAGCCACCGTTTGCTTTATGTATGACTTTGATTCTGCTATCTTTCTGAGCCCAAGCATCACACATGGCAGGGCAGTTATCAGGTGAACCGTCGTCTACCAAGATAATCTCCAAATTCCGATACGATTGATTAACAACTGACTCAATACACTTGTCAAAATATTTTTCCACTTTGTAAACCGGAATTATAATGCTGATTAAGTCATCGCCAATTAGGTCTTCCATTTCCTTCTCCTAATCTACATCATATTTTTTATCGTTTCCCGTTATACGGCTATACACTATATGCACCTTTTCATAACTCCAAGGCCAAATCGAAACCCAAAATAGCATTACTTTCAATTTTACATCAATGCCCCGTTTTCCTAAACATTCCAAAAACTTACTCTTAACAAACAATTTAGCTTGTCTTTTGTATGGTAAAATCACATCTCTACTTTCCTTCACAGGCATTGTAGCTAATCCAACCTGTAGTCGTAGAAGTCTTTGAAACAAAATAAGTTGTAATTCTTCATCATTTTCTGTTTCTTTCATAAGAATTTCAACAACCTTAATAGGATCATGTAATTTGTGATCATTTACTTTTGACGTAGCCGCCGAGCCCTTTCGCACTACATAATGATACGGACACCAATCTTCAAAAATTGATAATTTCGACTCATTAAACAAATAATAATTCATCAAAAAATCTTCATAATTCCTGATTGTAACATCCATAATATTATTGTGTAGCAAGCTGTGGAACAAGCTCTTGTAAAAGAGTTTATTACATAGACCCGGCTCAATTCTTTCTCCGGACAAAAGCTCTTTCAGAGCTTCTGCCTTTTCTTGCTTCACAAGAAGACCTGTGTTGTAATAATAATCTATACGATCAGGAAACACCATTTGATATCCGCAATGAGATATATCTGCTTGATAATTAACAGCATTCGTCAGAAGACGTTCATACATATCCGGCTCAATCACATCGTCACCATCAACAAATCCTATGTACTCGCCTGTAGCCTGTCGAATTCCCTCTAAACGAGCTGATGTTACTCCTCCGTTCTTTTTTCGAATGAGCCTGATCCGCTGATCTTTCTTCGCATAGGATTCTACAATCTGCGCTGTATGATCGGTAGAGCCATCATCAACAACAATGATTTCCAAATCTCTCCACGTCTGTTGAATTACGCTATCTAAGCAAACGCCTATATACCGAGAAATGTTATACGTTGGTATAATAATTGAAATTACTATATTGTTCATATTATATACCCGATTTTCCCCTGTAATTCTTCTTTTTGTTTTTGTCTCTTCTCCATTGAAACATTTCCCCGCAATGTATATTCTTCCCCATAACACGGAGCAATTTCCATTCGTTTTTTTTCTTTTTCAATGTATTCATTCAAAGTGCCAACGACTCGTGCTGGAGAACCAACAGCTACCGAATTATTCGGAATATCATGCGTTACGGTGCTGTTCGCACCAATCACAACATTGTTCCCAATCTTAACGCCAGGAAGAACAACACTCTCTGCGCCAATAAAAACATTATCTCCAATGGACACTCGGCCTATTTTTGTATATCCCAAAAATGTCTTTGTACTTGCATCATGGCAAAGAATATGCACTCGTGGTGCCATTGTCACATTATCCCCAATTTCAATCAGCCAACAATGTCCCGGATCTAAAATAGTTCCATTAAGCCTCTTGAAGTTTTTACCAACTTTCATTCCCATCTTAATGAGCCGTTCAGTTGTATATTCCCCTCTAAGCCGATACACAAATTCCTTTAAGTAATTCATATTGCGCCCATAATCCTTCCAAATAATAAAATCCTAATTGACTATTCCACCTACATTAGACTAATAGCTCCAGTAGTTTTCTTTCTATAGCTCTTACAGTTTCTTCTGTTCTAAAAGTGTTGCCTCTAATCTTTGCCTGGTTTCTATAGTAAGCCAGCAAATCTGCATCATCTAGCAATCGTTTCATTCCCCGAAACAGTGCTTCCTCATTATTCTCTGTGACTATACCATATTCGTTATTATTTCCCAGCATCTCCTTCATACCAGAAACATCCACAGTGCAAACTGGCGTTCCGACAATCAATGCCTCGGTAGCAGCGGTAGAAAATCCTTCTGCAAAACTAGCGCATACAAACATGTCACATTTGCTAACATATTTGTAGGGGTTTGTCTGATAGCCTAGCAACGTAACATTTTTATGTAGTTCATTCTGACAGATATATGCTTCCATCTCCTGCTGCAAAGGGCCAATGCCCAGAACATAAAGATGCACTGGATACCACTCATCCCGCAGCCGCTTAATAATCTTTAACAAACGCATATAACCTTTAGGCTGTTTGAGCGTGCCAACAGCGACAAGCCGTGTCATCCCATCATCTACAAACTCCGGCACTGGTTCGAACGCTTCGGTCAAAATCTTGTCTGACTCCACGGTATTATACAAGACAGTACAAGGTTTATCAAAACTTAAAATTGAGCAAAAGTCATTACATACATACTCAGATACACAGACCGTTTGATGAAACGCATTGTAGCAAAGACTTGCTTCTTTGAAGTTGCGGAAAGAAGCTGCCAATGCTTTCATCGTATGCTGTTCTACGTGAATCCAAGAAACTAGTTTTGTCGTTTTATCCGTGCATCCACTAATCACTCTGGCTGACGGTCCCTCTAAGTATGAAACCTCAATATCAAAATGCTCTGTCACACATTTTTTATGCAACTGCTGTGGCGAAAACAGCTTCATCCATTTACTATTTCCGGGGACTTCTTTTGCCCACACCGTATGGAAATGAATGTTCGGCTTCAAAAACTGTTCATTTATACCCCCGCCAAACAAGGCAGTAACATGAATCTCAAACTGATTGCAATCCATATTATTGACTAAATTGACGAGAACCTTCTCTGCACCACCAGCGCCCAAATCATGAATTAAAAACAAAACTTTTACCATACCATTCAATTATCTTTCATTTTGATTTCCAAAGAACTACTGCCGTTAATAAACAGCCTGGTACAAGCGCCAAGAAAGCCATACCTTTATTTGAGCTTTCCTTTATTCCCAGAACCAATTTATGGGCAAGAATGCAGCTCGAAATATAATGTATATATTGCCTATACTTAAATCCTATAGATGCCCCCGGAAAATTCAAATACAACTTTCTTGTTTCAGCAAAGCTATTTGGACTATTGCGATACTGTTTGAAAATATTACTAGACATCCCATCTGGCTGATACTCCACAATGCAGAAGCAATCATTCGTAACATATAGTTTTCCATACTGATCCAACTGATACATCATATATGATGGATTGAAAAATTTTTCATTCTTATATGTTGGCATCGGTGCTACTTGCTTTAATAAATCTGTTCGATGAATCATTTTTTTATCACCGGATAGCTTGTATTTGGTCAACTTTTCCCACAAATACATCGATTTTACATCATCCGGAAAAGCATCTCCCACATAAGAACCACCCTCATAGCAGTCCATACCCATAATTCCAACATAATTTTTGCACCGGATTTCATGCCATATTTTTTCAATTTTTTCAATGGCATCATTCGGCATCCAATCATCCGAATCTATACAGACAAACAATTCTGTCTGAGCCAACTCTATCCCTCGGTTGTACGCAGTATGCAATCCGCCATTTTGCTTACAATCATAAATAATCTCAAACCGAGATTCTTGCCTTATCCATTCACCAATGATTTTATCTGTGCCGTCTGTGGAGCCGTCATCAATTACCAGCCAGCAGAAATTATATGATGTTTGATTCTGCAAGCTCTCAAAACACTTTGCAATTAGTCCTTTACGATTATACGTAGGTGTAAAAACTGTTATTAACGGCAACATTCTTCATCCTTCCTCATTCCCATAAATCTGCTGGAAATACCTCAAGCAATGTATCTTGCATCTTCTTTATTACTTGTAAATCGAGCGGTTCTCTTTGCATTTCCAAGGCTTCCTCAATACTGTAGACAACAGGTATCGTTTCTCTTCCTGTTGACAGATACCAATCTTTATATTTGGTAATATCGGTCGTTGGGGTATCATACCACATTACTGCGGGGATCCCATATGTTTCTGCAATAATAATACCGTGAAGAGACGAACTGATAACCAATTTAGAATTAACAATTCTATCGACAAATACTCGCCAATCTTTTTGAAAACTTCCTAATACCTCTGTCCCTTTATACTCATTTAACTTTGAGTAATGTGGTATCAATATATATTCATTCCCCCCCCCCCGACATCGCCGGCTGGTAAAATAATGGTATCAAAACAGCCGGATCTCCGTATACTTCGGGGCAGGAAATTCCCATTTTGTTCAATAACTGTCTAGTAAGAGGACCTCTTACAGCTCGGATATCTGTTTTATGCAGCAATCGATGCATAAAGCCTTCAATCTGAAAATACCATTTGTCAGAGAAATCATATCCAAATCCACTTCCCCATATAGTAGCGTCTTGCCACCCCAATAGTATAGAACCGATTGCATATAAATGTTTTGTCTTACGCACGGGCTTATTGGTGTCAATCCCCTGTTTCGTGCAAACATCTTTTACGATTTCAAGCGAAAGATAATCTCCGACATTATTAACTGCGCTATCGTAGTTAATCCACGCATTTAAATTCACTCTATTCTTTTTAGCGCAGCAAAGTTCCGTCCCATTACTTAAAACAGCACTGTTTCTTTTTAGAATACGCTCAAAACGGTTATTTCTCATGCCTTCTCTATATACCTTCCTCTATAAATTCCAAATAGCAGTCTTTCATAAATAAATCATAATACCGCGCATAAACATTATCCCATGTTGTTCTACATTTTTCAGCTTTGGCAATGATATCCTCCTTTAAATTCACATCATCCAAAAGCAAGAAAAGATCTTTTTTATCCTCTCCGATTACGAAACCAGTATCATACCTAGTTACCTTTGAACCAACCAATGTATTATTTGTTGTGACCATCGGGACAGCAAGCAGTAAACTTTCATAATATTTATTAGGTGCAGCATACTTATGCAACGGACTGGTCAAATGATACATAGCTGCTATTAGATCTGAATTTTTTTGAATGGCCTGACCTACTGCGTATTCAACTCTTCCCCAATAGCAAATATTTGAATTTGCATCGGCATACGCTTGAATTTCTTTATCAAGAACGCCAAATCCAGCAATGTTCAACAATATATCACTGCGTTCTGATACACACCTCAATAAATTTTCCAACCCCCGGTCATGGTCAAAAACACCTACATAGCTAATCGTTAATCGGTAAGATTTTCTCTGTTCAGATATCATTTCCGTTGTTTTGGGGTCAAGCAACATCTTACCATTCGGGATATTAGGCAACACCCAGATATTCTGATTTGTAGCTTTAGCTTGCGCTTTTCTTTCTTCCTCACACAAGATCACAGCATCCGAGTGGTTATATGCAAAGTTCTGCAAAAATTCCACCAATGTATATACTGCTCCTTTTCCCGTCAATGAACTAATCCAGTCAAAAATATCAAATATTACTTTTTTGTGAAGTAGTTTTCCCATGACAAGAGCCGGGAGAACAGCATCAATATCACAAGCATGTATTGCTGTACATTCTTTCCGGTTTTTCCATATTGTCTTCACAACAAAAAACATCCACGCCAATTTATTAGGTATATTTTTTATGCGTTTACCATACTCCGCACTTTTCTGGAAAAACGTGATGTTTTTATCAAGCTTTGCCTTTCCATTCCTATTCCATGCAATCACGTGATATTTTACATCGTTTCTATCGAAATAGTTCAAATAGTTTTGAACACGAGGTTCGAAACATTCATTATCTCTAATAAAAAATATCATTTCAATTCCCCATAAACACTTTTTCGGCATAACACTAAATCATCATATTTCAACGGAGCCGCAAAAGCATAGCACACTCTGTTTCCCTCACTGCCCTTTTCGACAAATCCAATATCATCTAAAGTTCTTCTCAGCAAAACGTTTTTCTTTGTTTTTTGAACTTCAAAAACGCCTTCCTTGCAACGTCCTCTCTCCAATAAATATGTAAACAGCGCACTCTCTACATATTTCCCGGCCACCCGACAGCTCATTGCAAATTCCGTAAAAATCAGTTCTTCCTGTTCGATGCGATACTGACCAAAACCTACAATTCCATATTCTCCAAAATCATCTTTACAGGAAAACGCAAAATTCCTATGTTCTGCACGATTCAAAACATCCTTAAATTCTTCCTGGCTATATTTTTTGCCAGACATATTTAGTTGATTTGTCCGTACTATCAATTCATAGCATCGCAAAATTTCTGAATCCGATTTTGGTATGAAAACTTCAATTTGTAAGTTACACTTTTTCAAAAAAGCAATCGTATCTTCATTTCCATCCGCCATCAATTGGTTTCTCTTTTCTTCTGCCCGATACATCACCCGCCGGTTTTTGCTTTCTTCCGTTATCGTAACTGCAAATTCTGCTTTATTTAGTAAATCCGGCAACTCTGCAATGTCATAAACACGCACTTGCGGCCATACACTCCGCACTTGCTCCCGCTCAAAGCTAGAGTCATCTATCAACGCAAGCGTATCAATCCCAATATTCAAGCTTTTTGCGATCTGCTCCATCGATCCGCTTTTTGCATTCCAGTGAATTTGCGGGTAGAGAAAATACTCTGCAAGTCCCAGTTTCTCCAATACAGGCCATGCCGCATCCATATCATTTTTACTTGCAACAGACTGAATAATTCCTCTCAGGTCTAATTCCCGGACAATCTCTAAGACACCCTTATTTAATTGAAGCTTCTCAGGCTCTTCTGTTTCAATCAGTGTTCCGTTCCAAAGGGTATTATCCAAATCCCAAACAACACACTTTATCTGTGCCGCCGGTTTTTCTGACATAACAGGCTCTCCCTGAACAAAATCACACCACAAAATATCCAGTTCCGCTTCCAGATCGTTCTCAGGATAAACCTTCACCAGATTATTTGCAGTCCAACACTCTGCTGATAGCTGCTCCTGTTTCAAGACAAAAATATTTTCCCCTGGCACAATTGGCAAAGAAGTCTTATATAATGGAGTATGGTCATCATATATTTCTATAATAAGATTATACGGTTCTGCATGATAACTAAGCCCATGAAACACAAAAGCACTTGGCGCTCTATCCTCAGTCACCATACCTCTCAGTTTTCTTCGACGTAAATATTCCTCTGCTCTGATCAACTGCCAACGTACATTTGTTGGCAATTTACTATCAGTAATCTTCTTTAACCGATTCCCCAGCTTCTGGTTTCTCTCAAAAAGCTCCTGATATTTATCTAAAGGCAGCATGGCCGGAAAAATAATCGTCATCATATTCGCCCATTTGCGAAATTTGATATGTACGCCCTGCCCACAACAAGCTTTATCATTCTGAAAAGTCAAAAAACTATTTTCAAATCGTTTGCAGCGTCCGTCACTCCGTGCTGCATAGTGCAAACAGTTTTGATAACATAATGGAGCTGAACATTCCAGGCAATGCTCTTCCCACATGGTAGGACGCACTGCTGTAATTTTAAAATAATTGTTCATATCATCAGTAAAAGCGCCTGACTCATATTGCTGATTTCTGTCAGCATAATAAAATTGATACATTTTTTCACCTGCTAAGTAACTCTCCGGCAGCCTCTTTCATATTTAGGCTGCGCATTCCATATTTTTCTTTTAATTCATCGTAATAGTCAAAAATCTCTTCTAACTGTTTCAGATGATACTCTGTCATAACTCCAATATTGTGTGGATGCCACCACAAATGAAAAGTTAAGCCATTCTGGGCTGCATGAAGCATCTGTTTCTTGATACGCCGAATCTTCATTTTTTCAAAGTATGCTAATGGTTTGAAAAACGGCTTGTACATACGAGAACCCACTAAATTAATGATCCCATTCTCGTCGTTTGGAACATATCCACCTTGTCCAGTCAAAGGTATATATACGTCAGCCAGTCGAAGTCCTCGCATTAGGGGACGAAGAGGAACCTTTTCATGAATCCAATCACTTTCCTCATCACGATAAGCTGTAAAACCCAACTCTTTTAACACTGCAATATATTCTGGAGTACATTGATTTCTAGGAAGTATAACTGATGTTAAATAGTGACCTTGCGATTCTGCTATTTTTTTGGCAGCCTCCATATCAGCCTTGAACTGTTCTATTGTCTGTCCAACTTCTTTACAATAGTAGTGTGAAAATGTATGGCTAGCGATTTCCTGTCCATCATATTGGGCAATCTTATCAATCAAAGATGGGGCATAAAAACAAGGTGCTGTTTGTTCATCTTTACCAATAGAAGAAAAACAATTATAAGTTGATAGTCTTTTGTTTCTATAGCTTGGTCTTAACTCATCTGGGGGGAAATACTTCTGTACTTCATTAAATGTATGCGCAAACTGAAACCCCACTGTTGCCCATGTTGCATGAATGCCATGCTTTTGAAATAAATCCAACAATTTAGGAATTGCCTGTCTACCACCCAATACATGGTCCTGGTATTCTTCCAATGTACTGCAATCTTGCATACCCCAAAATAATTCAAAATCTAATGAAATAACCAATGTTGCTTGCATTCTTATTCTTATTCCTATGCCTCCATCTGCTCTTTTCTCATAATAGTCCCCATGCAAAATGCATCTGGTAATAGAAAAACGCAATATAGCCAACTACCGCAGACAATGACACCAATCGTGACGAATCAACCATGAATATATTCTTAATCTCCCACGGTAATAGAATAAGGAGCGGAAGCAGATATACCGTTTCCACCATTCTACCAATAAAAATTCCAGAAGTCGCCATAGAAATCAATGCTACTCCGCTAGCTAAAATAGAGAAATTTACACTAATATTTATAAGTTTATCATCTGCCGCTTTTATCTGTTTATATCCAACAAGAGATAAAAGCATAGGAATGGAATACACTAATACTCGAATCGGATTTGTTCCATCATCCTGCCATTCCTGCCAATCTGATACCATCCCAGAATACTGTGTTGCCAACAAAGCAGAGTCGAGAATATCCGTAAAACGGTCAACAAAGAACAATATTATAATACAAACAACTATACATAAAACACTTTTTTTATTCCATGCTTTGCCTTGTACAATAAAAATAACTGGTAGCATAAAAAGCGCAGAAGCATGGAACGTTGAAGCCACAAGTATAACCACGATTAATCGAATATATTTCTTTTTTAGCAATAGTTCTGTTGCTGCAAATATCATTGTAATTGACAAAAATTGACGCATCCCGTTGTGCACAAAGCCCATATAATCCGTAGAGGCGATAAAGAAAAATACACTAAACCAATAATCACAAGAGTATTTTCTGCATACATACACAATACACAGGATTTGAACAGCTGCAATTATAATAAAAAACAAGACATCTGAATTTCCAATAATAGTTTTCATCACAACAGTTAACACAGAAAACCCCTTGTCTTTCGTAATAGTGGCAAGATATTCCAGCAGTTGTCCTAGCTGACTTGGTGCATTCAAAAATGCCGATCTATATGCACTTGTATCCCCATACTCATTCGTCCGAAATCCTGCCCAAATTATGTATGGTACGACAAGCGCAATTGCAGGAAATGCATTCCACCGTTCTTCTCTTCTCCCCATTACCATCTCGTATCGCTTTGGGAAAAAATAATTCAGGAATGTTCCACCTACAAATATCCAGATCAACAGCCACCAATAGTTTGTCAAAGTCATCATATTCTCCTATTCCCCGTCTATAATCCCCACTGTCTGTTCCACAATCTTTTCCTTATCAAACAACCTCTTCATGCGCTCCCTCGCACGTTTCCCCATTTCTTCCAATTCCAGATTATCAGTATCCATGATCATCTTCATCTTCCGATACAAAATCTCAGGATCGCCAACACTACACAGATATCCTGTCCGTCCATCCTCCACTGCCTCGCGGCATCCTGGAATATCGCTGGTGATCACCGGCACTTCCATGGCGGAGGCCTCCAGCAAAACATTGCTCATCCCTTCGTGATAAGAGGGCAGGACCACACAGTCCGCCATTTCATAATATGGTCTTGTCTCGTTCTGAAACCCGTGAAATTTTATGATTCCACGTTGTTCGAGACTTTCTACCTGTTCCTTATACTCATCCTCAAAAAAGCCAACCATATCCAGGACAAATTTATTTTCATAGGTTTCATGCAGCTTCTGAACCGCCTGGAAAAGCTCGTCAATTCCCTTTTCCTTCATAATCCTTCCCAGATAAAGAAAATGCTTTTTACTGTCCTGGCCTCTTTTTGTCAATTCTGAAGAATCGCTGGTCTTGCAGGCTCCCCGCCGATAATGTTCCAAATTCACACCAGCGCCGTGCAGAACAATAAGTTTCTTCTTATCCACAAGTCTCCTGCGGATAAACTCTGTCGCATTTCCTTCATTTTCAAAAAATACAGTGTTTACTTTGCGAAAAGCATTTCTGTACAGAAATCCGGCAAACTGAGCTATTCCTTTTTTCTGAAAGGCGGTTCCCAGCCCCTGTACGTTCGCGTAATAGGGAATTCCCTTTATCATACAGAGGAATCCGCCGTATACGTTCGGTTTGATGGAATATGTAAGAACTTTATCTGGCTTTTCCTGTGACAGGATTTTTTGATAGAACCGGAGCAACTGAAAATCCGTCGCCGGATTCATTCCCCGGCGTTCTATCTCTGTATTGATGCACTTGCATCCCATTGCCATAAAATCCTCTTCGTGACCGACAAAAGGCATGCTCAGAACAACTTCATATTCTTCCTGTAACCTTTCAATCAACTCTTTCCGAAACTGGTATAACATATAAGAATGATTCGTGAGAATCAGTAATTTTCTCATCTTATGGTCTCTCCCCATCGCTCCGTCCCATCCTCCCGGTACCGCCCTCCACGACTCCATCGCTTCGCAGCACCGCTCCAATGGTCCTCAAAAAGCACCGGACATCCATCCCGAAGCTCAGATGCTGTACATAATATCCATCCAGCTTCGCTTTTTCTTCAATCTCCAGTTCATCCCTGCCATGGGTCTGGGCCCAGCCGGTAAGGCCAGGCCGGATATCGTTGGCTCCGTATTTATCCCGCTCCCGGATCAGGTCCTCCTGGTTCCAGAGCGCCGGACGCGGTCCCACCACCGACATATCGCCTCCGAGGATATTAAACAGCTGCGGCAGCTCGTCCAGAGAGGTTTTTCTCAGGAATCTGCCCGTGCGGGTGATAAACTGCTCCGGGTCCTTCAGAAGATGCGTGGGCATATCATGGGGCGTATCGGTGCGCATGGTCCGGAATTTCAGAATCTGGAAATAGCGTTTGTTTCTGCCGACTCTTTTCTGCCGGAAAAACACCGGCCCCGGGGAATCCACCCGGATAGCCACGATCAGAATCAGGTACAGCCAGGACAGAACTACAATTCCGCCCAGAGATAAAAGTATATCCAACAATCGTTTCAAACAATTTTTATACATCGGTTCCCCCTCGCGTTATTTATCAGCCTCAGCTATTTCTTTTATTTTATATTTCTCTGTACTGGAGTTCCCTTTTACTTTATTCCCCTTAAATACATAAAACGCCTTCACAATCAACGTTCAACTCTACGACCGTTATCCATTACTCCCCTTGTATATCCTTCCCCTGCTTCCCACGGGTTCCTTCCTCCTCCCCCGCGTATCTCTCCCTTTCATCCCTGCCGTATCCACTCTTTCCATAACTTCCATATCCGTACCCATACCCATATCTGCGGTACCCGTACTTTCCATAGCCATACTTGCCATAACTGCTGTACCCGTACCCCGTCATGCCTTCTTCCACATAATTCAGCACATATCCCAGCACCGGAATATCCGCGTCCGCAAGAGCTTCCATCCCTTTGCGGATCTGCTGGGTGCTGGCGAAGTCCTGACGGACGACCAGAATGGCCCCGTCCGCCACCTCCTCGTACAGTGTTGCGTCGGACAGCACGGAGCTTGGGGGCGTATCGATCAGGATAATGTCGGCCTGTTCTTTCAAAGCCTCGATCAGGTTTTTCATCTCCCTGGAGCGGATCACCGACGCGGGATTGGAGATTTTCGAGGTTCCCGGAAGGACCTTCAGTCCGGTCTCCTTATACTCGGTCAGCACATCCTCCAGCTTTATCTGCTCCCGGACGGCCTGTACAATGCCGTTTTTCTTTTTTATCATTCCCAGACGCTGTACCACGGAAGGATTTCTTAAGTCCCCGTCTACCAGAATGGTCCGGCGGTTTTTCTGGGCAAAGGCCAGCGCCAGATTTACCGCCAGCGTGGTCTTGCCTTCCTCGGGGACAGCGCTTGTCACGAGCACCACCGGACACTGCCTGTCTTTCAGCTCGGCTTCCGTGCGGGAACGTACCAGGCGGATGCCTTCCTTGAAGCCGGCGGGAACCTTGGAGTTTGTGATGACCATGGTCTGGTCTTTCCGGCTGCTGCGCTTTTTCATGCGTGTTTCCGGGACGTTGCCCAGGAATTTTGTACTGGCGATGGCGTTCATGTCCTCGCCGCTGCAGATGGTTTTCCGTCCGGCAATGTAGACGGCCAGAAGCAGCGCGGAAATCACAAGACCTGCCAGAAATCCTGCCGCTCCAGCCTGTTTCATGCTGCCGCTGTTGGCCGGTTTGGTGGGAACGCCGCTCTCGTCCACAACGGTCAATGTCGTTCCGCCGATGATATATTCCGCGACCACCGGGTAGTTTTTGATCACGGAGGCCATCACATCGTAAGCGGTCTGCGGCGATGTGTCGCGGACAGTGATGGTGAACAGATTGGTGCCTTCCATCACCGAAGCCTCAATGGAGGAGCCGAAGCCGTATCCCAGATCTTCCGCCACCACATCCTTCAGCACGCCGCTGGTGAGAATGTAGGGAAATGTTTTTCCCAGCTGTTCCGCTGTCGTGTTGTCGTAATAAGAGCTGCTGTAGGACTGGCCGGAGGCGGTGACGATGAAGGAGGTGTAGGCTTCGTACACCGGCCGGTAGCTTTTGTAGCTCCAGAAGCAGCCGCCGGCCGTGCACAAGATCACGGCCAGAAGCACCAGCCAGAAAAATTTTTTCAGGGCCTTCATGAATTCGTACAGATAGCTGATCAGATCTATTTTTTCCAGTTCGTCTGTGTATTCGTTTGTCTCTTCTCTTCTCATACTGCTCCCCTTTAGCGATCTGCCTTGCTGTATTTTCCGTAACCCTCATAGCCGTATGCTCCCTGGCGGATATGTTCCCCAAGCGGCGGGTAGACGTTGCTGAAAACGCAGCCGACGACTTTTTCTTCCTGGCGGTTCAGCGCGTCGATGGCGTCGTTGATATCCTGAGTCAGAACCGCGTCCTGCCGTACGGACAGGATCGCCGCGTCGGCGATCTGAATCAGCTCCTCCGCGTCCACGGCAAGGCCCATGGGCGGGGAATCCAGGATGATATAATCCATTTTCTGGCAGCAGGAGCGGAGAAGTTTCTCCAGCTTTCCGTCGGAGATCAGCTCGGACGGACTCTCAATGGAATGTTTGCTGAAGGCGGTATACAGCTGCATGTCCTGCACCTTCTCGAAAATACCTCCCGCCTTTTCTTTTCCCTGCAGTACCAGAGAAAAGTCCCGGAAATCCCTGTCGCGGACATCGAAAATCTTATGCAGCGCCGGACGGCGAAAATCGCAGTCCACCAGCAATACTTTTTTCTGCTCCTGGGCCAGGGCCAGAGCCAGATTCGCCGCGGTGGTGGATTTTCCTTCGTTCTCCGCTACACTGGTGACCAGCAGGATCTGGGCATGTTTTCTCTCCATACGGCCCCGCACTCTCGAAGCGGCCATCCGATAGGACTCCACATAGCGGAAGCTGCGCACCGGATTGGTGATCAACATGGAGCTTTTTTTCTTTTTCTTCTCGTGATAGATGGTACCGAGAAGCTGGGCGTCTACCTTCTGGTGAAATTCCTGCTCGTTTTTCACAGTGTCACGCAGATGAGAGGTCAGGCCCACCAGCGCGGCGACCGCCGCGGCCGCGGCCAGAAACGCGTAGATCATGTATTGTCTCACCGGCAGCTGATTGCTGGGACTGCCGGAAATCCGCGGCTGCTCGATGGTCTGCAGGACCACGTTGGGAATGATATAATCCGACAGGGTGGGATAATTCCGGAGTACCGATTCCAGGATCCGGTAGGCGTTCTGTGGGGAATCGGCGGTCACCGACAGACGCATCAGGTTGGACTCCTGGATAATGGAGGCGTTCATGGAGGCAGGAAAACTGTCCATTCCCAGCTCTTCCATCACCGTTTTCTTCAGGATATTGTTTTCCAGGATCACCGAAAATTTCTGCGTCATCTCGTAAGCGGCGGACAGATTGGAGACTGCGTTGGATCCCTCTCCGCCCTGGCTGACGGTAAAGGTGGTGCTTACCGTAAAGCGGTCTTCATGGGTGAAGGAAATGGCGGAATAGGTCAGCAGCGCGGCGCTCAGTCCCACAAGCAGAATCATCCACCAGGATCTCAGGATATCCCACAGGATGCTCCTGAAATCCCACGCTGTCTTTTCTGAGTTGATGTATTTGTTTTCGTATTCTCGCATGTCAGCCTCCTCAACCGTTTACCGATACGATCAGGCGTACCGTTCCAGGCGTTCCGTCCGCGTTGTAAGCGGTGTAGACCACCTCATAAACCCCCGGCGTGTTGGTGTCCACCGGGTTTTCAATCTGGACAGCCGCCGCGTCCAGTACTTCTCCGCTCTGGGCGCCGTAAAGGACTCCGTCCCCCCCTTTGACATAGTCGTAATGGTTGACGGTCACGCTGGCAAGATATCCCCATGGGTCAAATCCTTCTCCCACAGACAGATTGACCAGATACTGGGTAAGCGTCAATTCCGGAGTGTCCATCTGCTGCGCCGGGTCGTACAGTTCCAGGGTCACCGGCAGATTTTTCACGTCTCCGGCGCTGTTGGCCACGGAGTAGATCACCTGGTACTGCCCGGGCGTTGCGTAGGAAAAATTGTCCTGAAAGCTCATCTGGATCTTGCCGGTGATATCTCCGTCCAGACAGTCCAGGGCGTGCAGACCTTCGATCAGGCTCTCCGCGTCCAGAGAAAATTTCAAAGGGCCGTCCAGGGTAAAGACCGGCGACGTATAGTCGGTGTAGACCAGTTCGCGCTCCGCGTGGGTCACATGGTTGTCGCGGTCAAAGGCGGCAATGCTGACTTTGCGCCGTCCTTTTTCTATAAAATTGGAAATATTTTCTACCACCAGAGAATTTGTCACGTCCCCGTCCTTTTTGTCCGCCGCCGTCACACCCTGGAGCAGCGCGGCGTCGTCCGCGGCGATGCTTGCCTGGATCTCCTGCTGGTCCATGGAAATCTCCGGACCGTTCTGGTCCTGTCTGCCTTCCCGCACAAAGACGCAGAAGAGGAACAGTCCCAGCGATACCGCAAACAAAAGGATGCTTGCTGTCTTTGCTTTTCTCATTCTGTGTGTTCTCCTTTTACAACTATCCAGCCGGCTGGACAGCTACTCTCCTGTAACAGTTCAGTCTGTCACTATCCCGCGAGGTGTTTTCGCACAGAATGTGCGAAAATCCCGAGGCATGCAGCGCGAAACTGCATGAAATGCAGTTTCTGTGCATCGCGAAGCGTGTAATAGTTCAGCAACGCTGAACTGTTACACTCTCCTTTTACCAAAACCATCGTATCGCCTGTCTCACCGGAACTGGCAAAGGGCCGTCCATTGGCAGACGGTTTTTCAGTATCTGTTCCGGATTCTTTTTCAGAAGGAAACCGGCATATTTCTCTGAGTAATGCCGCATGAGAAATTCCCGGATGGATCCCAGCTCCGCGGTGCGGTATTCCGCGCCGTGGGCGTCGCTGGCAACACAGGTCACCATCTGATGTTCCAGAAGGGTCCGGGCGGTCTTTTCTGTCATTGGCCCGAATCTTCCAAAAATACTCCCCTTGTTCAGCTGGGCCAGCGCGCCCAGAGTCCGCCACTCGAACAGGCAGTTTGGCCGCTCCTGCACGCAGTAGTACCGCTCCGGATGGGCCAGCACAGGAACCTTTCCCAGATCAAGAAGCTCCTTCAGCCGCTCCCGGATCTCCTCCGGCTCCGCGTCAAAGGGAACCTCCACCAGATAAAAACGTGAGCCGTTTAACCCGATCAGCTGACCGCCGGAGATTTTTTTCTCCAGCGTGCCGGCGGCCCAGATCTCCATTCCCCGGACGAGGCGTATGGGAATCCGTTCCCTGGCGATCTCCTGGGCAATCTCCTCAAAACGCTGGCGCAGCTCTTCCGATTCGAAATTCTGAAATTCCTCCTGGTTGCTGTGGCAGGTGGCCGCCATGACGGTGACGCCGCTTCTTGCCGCGGCCTCCGCCATCATCAGCGATGTTTCCATATCCGGCGAGCCGTCATCCACGCCGGGAAGAATGTGCGTATGTATGTCTGTCATTCCTTCAGCAATCCCCGTTCCCTGCCGATCAGCAGCGCCTGCACGCGGCTTTTCACACCCAGCTTTTTGTAAATACTGTAAATATGGCCTTTGACGGTGGTCAGCTTCAGGTTCAGGTCCGTGCAGATCTCCTCGTTGGTCCTTCCGGTACTCAGCTCCTTCAGAACGATGATCTCCGTCACGGTCAGCGACTCCTCCGTTTCCTCCGGCGTCCGTCTGGCTGCCTGGCCTCTGGTTTTTTTCGCCTCCCGGAGGATGACGTTCATGTAATCCTCTACGGGCATGTTCAGCACATTGCCGTAATTATATTTCTTCTTGCGGCTCCAGCTGTCCGGTGAACTGCTGCTCAGCCATTCCATATATTCCCCGATCACTCCGTAGCCGTTTCTTCCGTATTGGGTATAGAACTTTACATAGCGGTATTCGCCGGTCACCAGGAAGGATTCCACCGCCTCCTGCAGAGATTTTTTTCTGTTCTCCCTGCTCCAGCTGATGGCAGCCTGCTGGAACAGGCATTCCGCCAGAATCCTGCTGCGTCTGCCGCTGCGGGCGAAGGGAAGCAGCTTTTTCAGGATCTTTTCTGTCCGGTCCAGCTGATGGATCTCGTAACAGGCCGCGCACCGCAGATACCACATGCCCACGGTCTCCTCGCTGATCTCGTCAGACCATTCGTTTTTCTTTTCCCGCAGCCAGGAAAACAGGATTTTTTCTCCGCCGCCGCTGGTCCGCAGGGCGTCTGCCGCTTCAAGGATCCTGCGGCAGATGGGATTTTCTTCGTCCTCCAGCATGGTCCGCACCGCCGTCTCCGCCTCCTCCCCGTCCTTGGAGAGAAGCGGTTCCCCGTCGCCGGACCTGCGAAGTTTGATCAGAAGCCAGTACCGGGCAAACAGAAACGTCCAGTTTTCGTCCGCATCCGGCGTAAGCAGCAGTTTTCTGTCTTCCTCCGGAAGTTTCTCCAGCTGCTTTGTCTCCAGATAAAATTCCACGCGGGCAAACTGATAAGCCTTCCATTCCTCCGCCCCAAGACTGTTTTTCCACAGCTCGGCCTTCTTGCGCTCCGCCTTTCTTCCGCCTACAAACAGTCCGGAAAGGTCACGCAGTCCGCAGAGGAAGGTGCAGGATCCGCCCAGGATATGGCCAAGATGCAAGGGGCCATGGACCTTGGCGGTCTGCTTCAGCTGCTTCAGCCAGTCCTCCAGGGACACGGAAGGATCCGCGAAGGTAAGGTTCACCAACAGTTCCGCGGCGCGTTTTGACGGACCGTTTTGGGTCTCTATGGCATCCTTCTGTTTTTTCAGCAGGCGGATCTCCTCCTGCAGGGCGATCCAGTCCTGATGGACGACCGCCTCCATCCCCCGCAGATAGCAGCTCTCGCAGGAAGCGTCTTCCGGCCAGAGACCGTCGGTCCACAGGATTCCGGAAAACGGGATCTCCATGCAATGGCGCTGCAGACATTCCATAGATCCGTTCTCATCGCCGGCCTGCTCCAGACAGTACAGCGCCTGGCCGATCATACCGTTTCTGTCAAACCACGCGCCGGCCTGTCTCAGCAGCCTGGCGTTTTCCATAGGGGTTCTGTGCTTTCCCGACAGGGAACGGGGAGCCTTTTTCCCTGCCGTCTGTCCGCAGCCGCTAAGCTTTGGCCGCTCTGCCTTTGGCGTCTGAAACAGCGGAAGCCTCTTCCACAGACGCTTTTTGCTGCATAAGGTCAGGATTCCTTTCCGCCAAAGCCTCTCCAGCGCCTGCGCGGCCTGCGGTATGCCAAACACCTCCCCGCACAGCTCGGGGTGGAGCCAAGGGCACAGTTCTGTCCAGTCGAGAAGTTCTTTTTCCTCCTGACGCAGCGTCTGAAACACCTCCTGTTCCAGGTAATCCTGCACCTCCCTCCGCCGAAGGATTTCCTCCACAGAGGGCGCGGTTCCCATACGCACCGGCGGCCGCACCGTCAGCCGGAGGAGCAGATCCACGCCGCCTGCCCACCCGCCGGTCTTTTCGTGCAGCTCGGAAGGATTCAGAAAACTGTTTCTCTCCGCCGCCAGCCGCGCCGTCTCCTCCCTGGTCAGCGTCAGGGTTTCCTGGGTGAGCAGCTGAAGTTTCCCCTTCCACAGCAGGTCAAAAAACGCGGCCGGAAGCTCCTCCCGTCCCTCCAGAATCAACCGCTCCCCGGGACCCAGCTGGCCGATCAGCCGCAGAAACCATCCGGTTTCCTCCTCATCCGGAGCGGCGGGAAAGTCTTCCACCACGATCCAGCGATGCTTCCTGCCGTTGTTCCGGAAACCGTCGATCTTGCGGCTGTAAACCTCCAGGCCTTCCCCCTCTGCCGACACGTTGAGAACGGACACGCTGTCCTGCCTCTGGATAGCCATACGGATCGCCGTGGTCTTTCCCGACGCGGCCGCTCCTTCCAGATATACACAGGGGTACTCCGCAAGCGCCTGCACCAGAGGAGCGCTCTTGTCGATATAAAATCTTTCATATGTAAAAATGTCTTCTTTTGTCTGTTCCGCCATACTACTCATCTTCCACCAATATCCCGCTTCCGGATAGCTTATCCAGAAACTCCTGGATATCTTCCCTCAGCGCACTTTCCTCCACGTCATACACTGTCATCATTGTGCGGACAAGGGCTTCCTCATCCGCTTCCTGCCGCAGCAGCTCCCATAGCTCCGCCTCCAGCGGACTCACATGCACAAGACCGTTGTATTTCAGCACGGTCTTTCCGGTGGGAATCAGGAAACATTCCCCGGCAATCTCCCGCAGGACCACGTCCTCCTGCACTTTTATGGTTTTTCCTGTCTCCACGGCCGTTCCTCCTTACGTTTCATAGTGATATTCCGGCACGATCCTATGTACGATCTCCCGGATCGTCCGGGATTCGGAACTGGAGGCCTGGGCCAGCTCAAGAAGGCTCTGCTCGAAGGTCTCCTCGTCGAAGTCAATCTGCCTTCCCACAAAAATCCGGTCGTTCTCCGTGGTCTTCATCCCTTCCTCGTTCATCAGAAGCTCCTCGTACAGCTTCTCTCCCGGCCGCAGTCCTGTATATTTGATCATAATATCCACATCCGGCTCGTATCCGGACAGGCGGATCATATTTCTCGCCAGATCGTCAATCTTCACCGGCTCGCCCATGTTCAGCACAAAGATTTCCCCGTCCCTGGCATAGGCGCCTGCCTCCAGCACCAGACTCACCGCCTCGGGTATGGTCATAAAGTAACGGATGATCTCCGGATGGGTCACCGTCACCGGGCCTCCCTGCTCGATCTGCTTGCGGAACAGCGGGATCACACTTCCGTTGCTTCCCAGCACGTTTCCGAAACGCACCGCCGCGAACTCTGTCTCACTCTTTTTTCCGATCATCTGGATCACCATCTCGCAGAGCCGTTTGCTGGCGCCCATGATATTGGTAGGGTTCACCGCCTTGTCGGTGGAGATCAGGATAAACTTCCGGGCACGATAGCGGCTGGCCATCTGCGCCGTCAGGTAGGTGCCTATCACATTGTTTTTGATGGCCTCGTTAGGACTGTCCTCCATCAGCGGCACATGCTTGTGGGCCGCCGCGTGAAATACGATCTCCGGCCGGTAGGTCTCAAAAATATCCTTAAGGCGGCTCTCGTTTCTCACCGAACCGATGAGCACCTCCATATCCAGCGACGGGTACTCCCACTCCAGCTGCTTCTGGATACTGTAAGCGTTGTTTTCATAAATATCAAAGATAATCAGTTTGCCCACGCCGTGACCGGCCAGCTGCCGGCAGATCTCGCTTCCGATGGAACCGCCGCCTCCGGTCACAAGCACGGTCTTCCCCTGGATATAATCCAGAATCGCGTCCAGGTCCACCTTTACCGGTTCCCGGGCCAGCAGATCTTCGAATTTTACGTTCCTGAGCCGGGAGGTCACGATCTCGCCGTCGATCAGCTGATAAATGCCCGGAAGAATATTGATCTCGCAGCCGGTGGTCTGGCAGACTGTGACAATCTCCCGCAGCGCCCGGCGGTTGGCCGAAGGGATGGTGATCAGGATTTTCTGGATATGATATTTTTTCACTGCCTCCGGAATGTCCGCCACGTCCCCGACGATGGGAACGCCCAGCAGCCGCTTTCCCCATTTGGAAGGCTCCCGGTCGATCATACAGCAGACCTTTCTCGTGGACTCCTTGCTCAGCCGCGTCTCCTTGATGACAGCCGCTCCGGCGTCGCCTGCGCCCACCACCATCAGGTTCATGCGCCGGTCTGCCGAGGCGCGGAAATATTTGTTTCTCACCAGCCGCAGAAAACGGTAGGAAAATCTCGTCGCCACCGTCTCCGCAAGCATAAGCACGAAATACAGCAGCACATAGCTTCGAAAGATCGGCTTTCCACAGATCAGGATGCCTCCCATCTGAAGCAGGCTGGACATGGCCGCGGCTGCCGTGATATTGCACAGCTCCGTGATCCCGGCGTATTTCCAGAGCGTCGTGTACAACGAGAACAGATAATATACAAGAAATGTCGTAAATATATTGACCGGCAGATACCAGGCTACGGTGCTGACAAACGCCGGATCGATCATGGAAATCTGGAACTCATGTCTGACCCAGATGCTCGCGAAGGAAGCTGCCACAATGGCCAGAAGGTCCAGCGCCAGAAAGATCAGCATACTCCGGCTGACATGGATCCTCCACGGATAAAACCGTTCCTTCCCTTCCTTTGCCCAACTTCCGGAAAATCCGGCCCCGTCCGGCTGTGCCTGTCCGGCCTCCGCCGTCGCCGCGGCCTTTGAATATTCATTTCCTTTCATTCTTCACCACTCCCTGGGGTTTCCTCCTCACAGAACTGAAGCAAACGTTCATAGGCCTTCGCCCCTGTATTTTTCCTTTCGCCGGTCAGGTAGACGCAGGCCTCGATCCATTCCGCTTCTTCCCCTGACTTATGGGCGTAGGTTTCACTGATCAGATACCGCAGGCGCTTTTTGCACACCGGCTTGTATCTCAGGTCGGAAAGATATTCGCAGTTCATTTTCAGCGCGAGATATTCCAACAGTGAAATCTCTATCATTGAAACTACCTCCAGTACCACATAATAATAGTTATGTTGTATTTATCCTGTCATTTACATAACGTATGAATGGCTTTCGCATTCATTCTACACAGAAACTCAAAAAAAGTCAATGATTCAAGGGAGAGATTCCACGGCATTTTTG